>JAUNER010000020.1 GCA_030525455.1 Akkermansia sp.
AGCCAAAAAAATTTTTATCACACAGAAAATCCCCATTCCACGGACGTTCCACGACCAAAAAACACGGCAAAAAAACAACCCCACCCCCCTCCACTCACGGAGCCCTAAAAAAAGCGAAAAAAGTTGACACCTAAAAAAATTAAAAATCACACCTTAAACACAAGTTGATACATAGCCCCCCCTTCCCTATCCAATCATCATCTTTTAGGTTGAAAAGTGAAGGAAACGTGGCATTATTCAATAAAGCCATGCCACAATTAACAATCATCCCCCCCCAAGGCGAAAAACGACAAATAGAACTCCCTTTAGAAGGAGGTTATCAAGGACGAATTGGCCGAGATAAACACTGTGACATCATTATACGAGAGCCATCCGTATCCGGTGAGCACGCATTGATAGAATATAGAAATGGTAGCTATATCATAGAAGATTTAGGCTCTACAAATGGCGTCAAAATCAATGGACACACGCCGATGGGAGCAAGTGCTTTATTTGATGGGGATAAAATTCGACTAGGAGACGTACAAATCATCTACAAAGAAAAAGTAGAATCCCCAAAAACGACAGAATCACCGGAAAAAACCGAGACACCGATAGACAATAAAGACAATCTCTCTGCACAATTACAAGAACTGGCCAAAAACGCCTCAAGAGAAGCAACAAAATCCCTCATAGGCAATATCATCTATGGCATCATTATTTTTATCTGTGCGGTAATTGCCGGACTAAGTTACGAACACTATCAACGTAGCGGAGAACTACTCCCCCTGCAATGGCTTAACATAGAAACGCCAAAACAATCAATAGAAAAGCTCCAAAAAGAATATAACGAAAAAAGAGCAACTGAACAAAACAGCGACGCTACGACAAAATAAATAGTCTCGAAAAACAAGCAGAAAACTTAATCCTCACCTCCTGCATCATTCAATTGATGAGGAGGTGAATCTGTTTGTGCAGAAGTACTACGAACATTTACCTTTACATTAAACTGCTCTACATCTCGCGAGACAGACAAGATAGCTTCACCCTTACGAATGATTTCTGCAAAATTCTCTAATGAAGTAATAGGTTTATGATTAACAGCAAAAATAATATCACCAACATTCATGATATTATTCACCGGATTCTTTTCCTCGATATGAGTAACCAACAAACCACGAGCACCAATAGATTGCTCCTCTGCGGTAAACTCACGCAAAGTCATTCCTAACTCATCCATAAAATTTTCCCATTGAGTCGGAATACTCTGCAAAATTCTATCGCCAACTCTCATTGATAATGAAAGTTTTTGACCCTTACGCCAAATAGTAAGCTTAAACTTATCACCAATAATGAGGTTTTCTATATTTTTCTGAAGTTCATCAACGTTATAAATGTCAATATTATTATATCGTTGAATAATGTCTCCACACATCAACCCGGCCTGTTCAGCAGGCGAACCCGGCTTTACCAAATTCACTACAACCCCATTGGCATCATGGTAATCCAAATAACTACGTAAAGGCGGAGTACTAGGCACAATATCAAAGCCTAAATAACCACGCATAGGACGTCCATGTCTACAAATTTGAGCAAAACTATGTAACACATGATTCGATGGAATAGCAAAACCTATTCCCCCGTAATTTTTATCTTTATCAGACAAAACCGATTTGTTAATACCCACAATTTCGCCAAAAATATTCACTAAAGGACCACCGGAATTACCCGGAAAAATCGGAGTATCAGTTTGAATCAAAGTCAAGCCGGAATCCACTAACTTACGAGCCCTAGAACTAATAATACCACGAGACACAGTAGCACCTAAGCCATAAGGATTACCACAGGCAAGAACCATCATCCCCGGCTTTAACAACTCACTATCACCAAAAGGAATAGGTTCAAACTTAAGGCGAGCATTATCAACCTGTAAAACAGCAATATCCAGCTCTTCATCAACACCAATAAGTCGTACGGAAACATTTCTACCATTGCTCAATGTAACACGCAATGCATGCTTATTACGAATCACATGATATGCAGTAATAATATGGCCTTCTTTAGAAACAATCACTCCGGAACCAAGACCATGAACAGTCATGCTTTTTGATTCGGCAATTTCACCATTCTCAGACACAACTGCATCTCTGGAAATTCCCGTGGTTTCAATACTCACAACAGCTCGCTCTACCAATTGAGAAATGCGCATATATTCCTTATTTATCTGCATAAGTGCCGGCACATCTGCAGCCTGAATTTCAGAACTGTCGCTTATGGTAAATTTCTCTGATCTAAAAGATGGTTCTTTCCAAGCCATGCGACTCGTCCAACGCCAATATGCTATCGCCACAATGACCATCATAATAGTCATAGCAGTCACAAACAAAATGCGTTTGAAAATAATAAAACTCATTCTTTCAGATTGTCCTCAGTCTGCTTGTATAAATACTATTTATATGCACATACAGCAAATGAAAAAAGCAAATAGATGACAAATCGACACTTCCAAAACCACATAAAACATGCTAACATAAGCCACACAGCCTATGGCAACATCTATGCAATCATCCACTGTACACCTCATCTTTGGTTCAGACGATGGGCTAGTAAGTGAAAAATCAAGCCTCCTGTTTGGAAAACTCACAGAAGGGACAGACGAATTTTCTCATGAAATTATAGAAGGCAATGTTGCAGACTCAGAAATTGCAGAACAAACTATACATCAAACAATAGAAGCACTCTGCACCCTACCCTTTTTCGGTGGATTAAAAGTAGTATGGTTAAAAAACTGTACATTTCTGGATGATTCAATTATCGCTAAATCCGCAAGTGTCATAAAAGCATTAGAAAGCTTACAAACACTATTAGAAAAAGGGCTAGGAGAGCAAGTAAAACTATTAATCTCTGCAACCGGATATGACAAAAGACGAAGCTTCAACAAATTCCTAATTTCACTTGCACAATGCCAGGAATATAACACACCGGACATCACAAAAGACGGCTGGGAAGAATCCCTAAAACCCATCATTCGGCAATTATGTGATGAACGCGGGCTAAGCTTTGAAGCCTCTGCATTAGAACTTTTCATACACCGGGTTAGTGAATCCACACGACAAATAGCTTCGGATATAGAAAAACTGGATATTTATCTAGGGCAAGAACGCCGACAAATCACCATCGAAGATGTTGAAATAATGGTGCCACTCACACGTAGTGGCGTTATATTTGAAATATCACGAGCTCTAGAAAGCAAAAACATAGCAACAGCTATTAAGCTCATAGACTTTCAACTAGAGCGAGGCGAAAATGCCATCGCCATCATGCGAGCCACATTCATTCCCACCATTAGAAATCTACTCACTGCACGAATGCTAATTGAAGAATTCGGGCTCAAAGTACTACCCAAACAAATCAGTAATTTACCACCATCAGCACTAGGACTCATACCATTAAAAAAAGACGGCACGCCAAATATCTACCCTCTCTTTAATGCTATGAAACATGCCGGTAAATATAACACCAAACAACTCAAAAAAAGCTTACGAGAATGTTTACGAGCAGATAGAGCACTCGTTTCATCCTCATTAAATCCACGTCTCATTCTTCATCAACTTGCTATTTACTTAGCTTCCTAATGAACACTTGCGATACTATATTTGACATATTAGTAGTAGGAGCCGGACATGCCGGTATAGAAGCAGCATTAGCTGCATCTCGCTTAGGTTGCACTGTGGCCATGCTCACACATAACTTAGATACCATTGGGCAAATGTCATGCAACCCTGCTATTGGGGGTCTTGCCAAAGGTCACATCGTCCGAGAAATTGATGCACTAGGAGGTGCAATGGGGCTCAACACAGATGCCACCGCCATTCAATTCCGAATGCTTAACGCCTCTAAAGGACCTAGTGTACGAGCACCTCGTGCACAATGCGACAAAACAGCCTACCGAACTCGCATGAAATACGTGCTAGAAACAGCACCCAATGTGCGATTGTTCCAAGGTGATGTTGTCCAATTACTAACTAACACCAACCAACAAGTTACAGGTGCAATCACCTCTCTCAACTATACCATTCATGCAAAAAGTATCGTCATTTGTTCCGGTACTTTCATGCAAGGCTTACTACACGTCGGACTGCAAAATGTCGTAGGTGGTCGTATGGGATGTGCCCCATCCAGCTTATCAAAAAACCTAGCCGAACTAGGATTTCAAATTGAACGCCTAAAAACCGGAACATCACCACGAGTCAATGGTCGGTCTATCAACTTTGAAAAATGCGAACTCCAACCAGGAGACGACATCCCTGCCCTCTTTAGCTATCGCTCACGACAATTACTAAAACGAGAAAATGAGCCATATTGTACACTTAACACATGGGCCGATGATAATTTCCAAGCAAAACAACTCCCCTGCTGGATAACATATACCAGTGAAATCACACACCAAATCATACGTGACAATCTCAAATATAGCCCATTATACAGTGGGGTCATCGAGGGAATCGGACCACGCTACTGCCCGTCTATCGAAGATAAAATCGTGCGATTTGCTGAAAAAACAAGCCACCAAGTATTCTTAGAACCAGAAGGAAAACACACCGAAGAATTTTACCTTAACGGCGTATCCACTTCACTTCCCTACTCTGCTCAATGTGAATTTATACGCACCATCCCCGGACTAGAAAATGCCCAACTCATCCGCCCAGGGTATGCAGTAGAATACGACTTCTGTCCACCTACACAACTCCACCCTACTCTAGAAACAAAAATCATAGAAAACCTCTACTTTGCCGGACAAATTAACGGAACATCCGGATACGAAGAAGCAGCGGCACAAGGACTAATGGCCGGAGCAAATGCCGCTTTAAAAGTCATGGGCAAACAGCCACTTATTCTGCATCGAAACCAAGCATACATCGGGGTAATGATAGACGACCTTGTCACCAAAGGCACAGATGAACCCTACCGTATGTTTACCAGCCGTGCAGAATTCCGCCTTTTACTACGGCAAGATAATGCAGACTTACGTCTATCGCCCATTGCTTTGGAATACGGACTCATCACTGCAGATGAATTTAAGTCCACAAGCGATAAATTACAAGCAATCAATGACGGTATAGAAAAAGCTAATCACATCAAATACGAAGGCGTATCTCTCAATACATGGTTTAAGCGACCGGGAAATGATTGGACACAACTCCCCAATGAGATAAAAGAAATGTTCCACGTGGAACATTTAGATGCTATAGCAACAGATATCCAATACGAAGGTCACATTGAACGGCAAAAAAAACAAGCTGAAAAAATCCTAAAGATGGAAACACGCACCATTCCATCTGAAATCGATTACGAATCTGTACACGCACTCAAAAAAGAAGCCGTCATCAAACTTTCAAAAATACGACCAACTACTATTGGTCAGGCCTCACGCATTCCCGGTATTACACCGGCAGACATAGCTCTATTGCTAGTTTATCTACAAAAGCGCTCCTAAAGTAAAATCATAAAAATAAAACTGCATTTCAGGTCTTCTCATCAACCTTGGAATGCAGTTTTTTTATACTCTATTTATATTGAATTAATCCACGAACACAAATATCACTCCCGAAACATTGGACTTCCGGGTTACATAAATGTGCTTCATTTTCTAAAAAATCACCCCCTGCAATACCCTCGACACCAGCACCAACAATCATAGGAGCATAAAAACCAACCCATTCATCAACAAGTTTGCGTCGTAAAAATTCTTTCACCAAACTACCACCGGCCTCAATCATCAACGTACTTATATTTCTACTTTCGTAAAGTTCCTCCAATAATTTTCTAAAATCAGTAATTTTCTCGAACACAAGAGTTCGCTCCCTATATTCATCGCACAAACAACATGACGACGAAGGAATAGAATTTTTATCATGAGTCAATATAACTCGCCAAGGTTGTAATTTATCAACAGAAATCACCCGAGAAGGCGTACGAATGGTAAACGCCGGATTATCTATACGGACAGTATTACCACCGGTAATAATTGCATCTACCTCAGCTCGTAATGAATGCACATAAGAACGCGAGATATTATTTGTCAACCATTGAGAACGCTCCGGACTACGAGAAATCCTCCCATCCAAAGACATAGCACTTTTGACAATAACCCATGGACGATTTTCTACCACATTCATCCGGAAATTTCTAATAAGATAATCACATTCATCCTCCAAAACGCCACTCACAACGTCAATACCAACTTCCCTTAATATTGTAGCAGCTCGACCCTGATGTTTGGGATTTGGATCCTGTGAGCCATAAACCACTCTCTTTAAGTTATTTTCAATAATTGCCTCTGTACATGGTGGAGTTTTTCCTGTCGTACTACATGGTTCTAATGTCACATAAATCGTTGATTTACAAAGTAAATGAGCATTACCCCGAGCAATAGCATCAGCAATTGCATAGCGTTCTGCATGGGGCAAACCTGCTTTAGGATGAAATCCCTTCCCAATAATACAATCATTACATACAATAACAGCACCCACGCATGGATTAGGAGTTGTTAAACCAATTCCTTGTTTTGCTTGCTCAATAGCATATCGCATCCATGTTTCATCACATACGCGTGTGTTCATGCCGCTCTTGTACATGAAACAGGAATTTTACACAATACTGAATAATATAAGAATCTATTTAATATATATAAATATATCTTCTTCTTCTGGTATGTGGAAAATGTGAATATTGTTGCAAGTGTAAATATTTCAAAGTTTTATGTGACACTCCCGATGTGAATAAATTGAGCTAACATCAAGGTGGATAAATTGTGGATAACTTTATTCACAAATTATCCACTTGTTATACCAAACTAAACACACATCTTATCATGGAGGTTTTTGACAAATGTGAACAGTAAAACATTCTGACTTGCGTCAAGGAGTCAGCGAATAGTAGCATATAACCATGATGCAGGTTAATCTATGTTACAATTCTGAATTAGACATTACAAACCCCACAAAATCGACAGGAATGCCTTTAAATTCATTCTGCATACAAGGAGTGAATGTAGAAGCCTACCAAAGACAGAAGCTACAGGAAGCGGGCTTTATTTGCGTTTTTACCGAGAAAGATAACATAGATTTACAGCCATCGGACATTGTAGACATTTCAATGCACTATTTTTCAATTCAAGCACTGCATGAAATATGTCAATCCGGTGGGACAATAGATGCCATATATCATCCGGACGGACATTGGATAGTCAGAAGACACCTTAGAAACGAAAAAGAAACAGTAACAAAAGATTATAAAGACCTAGAGCGGTTTGTTTATCCTTGGGACATACTAGACTGGATGGAAAGAAAGCTAAGTAAGACCGGTACAGATACAATAGAAAAACAAACATCCGGTGCCTATGTACGAGGAAATTTAACAGTAGGGGAGGGGACGGAAATTTTACCAGGCGTTGTAATAGACGGAAATGTACATATAGGCAAAAACTGTCGCATAGGACCTAATTGTTATCTACGTGGTACGATATCAATAGGGGATGATTGTGTTGTAGGATTAGGTGTAGAAATAAAAAATGCCCTCATAGGCAACCAGACATACGTTTCACACCTCAGTTACATAGGAGATTCCATTATTGGTGATGATGTCAATGTAGGAGGGGGGACAATCTTCAGCAATTTTAGACATGACGGAGGCGAACATAAAATGCTATTAGGGGAAAAGCTAATTTCAAGTGGTCGCACAAAATTAGGAGCCCTTGTTGGGAATCATGTAAGATTTGGGGCAAATACAGTTATACTACCCGGTAGAATTGTACCGGAATTCACCTGGACAATGCCTGGTGAAATCTACGGAAAAAAAGTATAAAAAACTATTCAAAAAACACGAATTAATTTGCCAGCCCCCCCGAATTTTCAATGAAATTATTTATATGTCTAAGAATAGTTAAATAAATGACAAAAAATACCCCTTAGACAAGATACGCAAGATATGCCTAATTTGAGGTGTGTAATCAATATATTGTATGATTGTAAAAATAATCATGCCAAATATGCTAATTTGACGAAAAATCGGCTTGAAACAACGATAAATATGTGAGACTTTTCAATCAAGTAAAACCACATAGAACACATGAAGTTTACCATTTCAAAACTGGCATTTTTGGACGGCTTGAAAAAAGTAGCAAGTGTTGTTTCGACGAAAGCAACACTACCAATTTTGTCCAACGTAAAAATTGAAGCCGCAAACGACCAATTACGCTTCATGGCAACAGATTTGGACGTATGCATTACAGGGTCAGTACCTGCCAACATTTTGCGACCAGGTGAAATCACATTACCGGCAAAGAAATTGGTAAGTATTATCAGCGAATTACCGGATGCCGAGGTACAAGTGGAAGTGAATGACAATCACCAAGCATCTGTACATTGTGGTCGTTCACACTTCAAATTGAATGGTCTGCCTGCAGATGAATTCCCAACATGTCCATCATTTGACGATGCCATTGTATATCAAGTAGAGCAAAATACACTCCGTGATTGCATTCGTCGCACAGAATATGCCATTTCTACAGATACGACACGTTATGTACTTAACGGTATCTCAATGGCATTCCGTCAGGGCAAAGTAACACTAGTAGCTACAGATGGCAGACGACTGGCACTAGCTGAAAGTGTACTCGACACCCCGGCTGAGCAAGAATTAGATGCGATTTTACCGACAAAAGCCGTAGCGGAACTTCGTCGCTTACTTGAAGAAGTAGGTAACGTTACCATCCGTTTTACACGGAATCAAGTTGCCTTTGAAATCAAAGAAACCTTACTCATCAGTAAGCTCATTGATGGCAACTATCCAAACTATCGTCAAGTAATTCCCAACGACTGTCGCGAAAGTACAGAATTGCCCTGTGGTGAATTGCTTGAAACAGTACGCCGTGTATCCTTGCTTTCAGATAAAAGCACTACGATCACACTGAACTTCCGTGAAAATGAATTGGAACTAGTTTCCAGTGCAGAAATCGGTGAAGCTCGTGAATCAATGGCAATAAACTACACCGGTACACCACTTTCTATTTCCTTTAATCCGGACTTCTTTATGGCACCGCTCAAGACTATGAGTGCAGACACCATCATCACATTAAATCTCATAGATGAAATGAGTCCTGGTGTACTTAAGATTGGTGAGGAATTCCTATATGTTCTTATGCCCATGCGCAATCCGAACTAAGGAATAATTATAGTATTTATAAAAAGGCAGGTATCTCAATGATGCCTGCCTTTTTTAATATAAGAAATGTTCCACGTGGAACTTTTTGAAGTTAATCTATTAATTTAACCAGGATAAGAGTTGATGAGGAATACAACCATGAGTGGATACAAAGTTAAGAAATTCATTTTCTAAGGCTGCAGGTGGAGTAAAAAGTCCGGTCGGCACGCGATGTTGAGAGAGTTCTAAGGCACCTTGGTTATGAAGAGCTAGAGGAGGGTCGATGAAGCACATTTGAGTAGGGTCATCCAGAATAAAATTAGTAGGCAACCCATTATTCAAAATGCGATTACGAGGGATAAGAGAACTCCATTCATTTTCAACTCCCATATTAGCCAGTAAAGTAGCAGACTGAACAATAGGGGAGGGGAGAATCAGATTTTCTAAAGCATGGCGTTTACCGGTAGCGGTGACGGCACAGTCTGAATTTAAGATAGCATTTGTCAACGTTGTGGCATCGTGGATATGGAGGAAATGAATATCCGGATGTGGCAACTGAATAGAAGAAACATCGGCAATAGTTACATGGTAATTATTATGATAAGCATGAAGAGCAATACCTGTACCAACCTTACCACCACCAATAACGAGAATGCGGGCGTTTTTTGGAAGTGAAATTTCTAGTTGATTTAAGGCACGGAAAAAACCGGCTCCGGTACCCAAACACGTTTCTATTTGTTTAATACGGCCGGCATCGACCATCCACACCGGATTAGAGCAATTAGAGTAATGCTGAGCCCCACTTTTTGTAAGTTCAACATAACCTAAAGTGGCCGTAACATGAGCCAGAGAGCCGGCACAATCCATCACAATATCGAATGAATCAGAAACTTCATTCGCCATCAGCACGGGCAATCCCCATGATTTTAGCAGAGCAACGATAGACTTATCATGAGGCATTAATTCAGAAACAGCCAGAGACAACTGAGCCCCGGCACTAAGAAGAGCGGCATATTTTGCACACGAATTACGAAAAACCGGAGATGAATCAATAATGTGTAAACCATTCAAAGGCTTAGTGATAGACCATTCCTGCCACTGGCGATGAAGCAAAGGAAACTCACAAAGTTCATAATGCTCCAAAATGAAACTATGAAGTTGATGTGCCAAATTTAAGGACATATCACAAATTCGATGTGCTAATGTTTAAGTAAAGCCTCAGCAAGAGTGATAGCGTGTTTACCACCGCCACCGAGCATACGAGCCAATTCTGAGATACGTTCATCATTAGAAATTTCTCTCAGATAAGAAATTGTACGATTAGCAGAAGAAGCCTTTTGAACGAGGTAGTGGTGATAGGCAAGGGCGGCTACTTGAGGGAAGTGAGTGATAGAAATGACCTGATGTTTAGAGCCTAACTGTTGCATTTTTATTCCCACAGCTCTGGCAACTTCGCCACCGACATTTGCATCGATTTCATCGAAAACAAGAAGAGGAGTAGCATCCTTATCAGCTAAGGCACTTTTAATAGCAAGCATAATGCGAGCCAATTCACCGCTAGAAGCGATAAGTCGAAGTGGTTTTGAAGGTTCACCGGGGTTAGGACCAAAGAGAAACTCAATATCCTCAAATCCCTGGCTACCGGGTTCTTTATGGTTTGTAAGCACCACATCAAACATCGCCTGTGCAAAGCCAAGTTCGCGAGAATGCTCCATAATAGACCTTGCCAGCAAAGGAGCGGCCAATCGACGGGCTTTAGAAAGAGCCAGTCCGGCGGCATCAACTTCCTTACGGCGTTGGCTAACGATAGTGCGTAATTCCTCTAATCGTTCGCTTCTATTTTCTATACTATCTAATCTTTGTAGAGCTTTATCTCTGTGAGCGAAAATATCATCGAATTCAGGACCGTATTTCCTTTTTAGAGACTCGAATAAATTAATGCGTTCTTCTAATTGATAAAGTTCTTCAGGGTTGCTATCCAAAGTATCGGAATAATTTGTCAAATTATTTTCAAGCTCGTTTAGTTCGACGAGAATAGTTTCTATGGGAGTAAGCCAAAGAGTAGTAGAAGAATCTAAACGCTCTAAATCGTGAGCACAGCGGGCTAAATCATGAAATTGAGAATTAATGCCGGAATGCTCATTGTCATTTAGTAAACTCATCATGCGAGCCACTTGTTCCTGAATGCGAGAGCCATTACGGGCACGTTGCCAGCGTTCATCGAGAGTGGCCACCTCATTAGCGGAAAAATCTGCATTATTAATTTCGTTAATTTGGTGATGTAGAAGTTCTATTTCATGATTACCGGCATCATTGGCATTTACTAATTCTTCATAATCGCGGCAAGCATGTTGCCATAATTGCCATGCTTCCGAATACGCTGCCACTAAGCTTGAATGTTCACCATAAGCATCTAGTAAAGAAAGTTGTCTATCTTGTGATAGCAATGAGCGATGGTCATTAGGGCCGTGCATATCTACCAAATAAGCACCGACATCTCGGAGTAAATTAAGAGTACATGGGCTATCATTGATAAATTGACGATTAGCCGATGTAGATATAATGCGTTTGATAAACAAATTATTTTCTTCGCATGGTGGAATATCGTGAGAAGCAAGTATATGGTGCACAGGAGAATTTTTCGGCAGGTGAAAGATAGCCTCAATACTTGCTTGTTGTTCACCATTGCGGATAAGTGTTTTATCTGCACGCTCACCTAAAGCTAGGCGAATAGAACCAATAATAACGGATTTACCCGCACCTGTTTCACCGGTGATACAAATGAAGCCGGAGCATGGTTCCCAAAGGAGCTGGTCAACGAGAGCCAGATTTTTGATTTTTAGCAATGTGAGCATTCAGACTTTAATTTTTGCCATATTATGGCACAATTCCAGCTAAACGCAATCATGACCTCAGTGATGAACATTCTCTTTTTAGGAACGGGAACTTCAGTAGGTGTACCCCAGATAGGCTGCACTTGCCCGGTTTGTTTATCTACTGATGAAAAAAACAAGCGTCTAAGGTCTTCTATATTAGTAGAAATAGACGGATTGCAAATTCTTATAGATGCTTCACCTGATTTACGCCAGCAAGCATTACGAACCGGCATGAAAAATGTAGATGCCGTGCTTTTTACACATTCGCATGTGGATCATGTAGGTGGGTTTGATGATTTACGGGCATTTTGTTGGCATAGGGAAGGGGGCTTACCAATGTACGCCTCGGAAGAAACCATGGCGGCTTTACAAAACATCTATGCCTGGGCATTTTATCCTCCCGTTCAGCATTCCGGTTATGTGCGACCGGAGCCTCACGTGTTTACAAAGTCATTTAAAATCGGAGCCGTATTGGTGACACCATTACCCGTTCAGCATGGTTGGGTAGATGTACATGGTTTTATGTTGGGTTATGGTGGGAAGCGCATCATTTACATGCCGGATGTAAAGACAATTTCTGCGGAGGTTATCGAGAAAATGCGGGGTGTAGATTTACTTATCATCGATGGATTACGCTATTCGGAGCATCCTACGCATTTGAATGTTACAGAAGCGTTAGAAGTCATTCATCAAATTTCACCTAATCGAGCAATTCTCACACACTTATCGCATGAGATAGACTATC
This sequence comes from Akkermansia sp., assembly GCA_030525455.1. Lineage (GTDB taxonomy): Bacteria > Verrucomicrobiota > Verrucomicrobiia > Verrucomicrobiales > Akkermansiaceae > Akkermansia. The sequence continues at coordinate 12,805 of JAUNER010000020.1, forward strand.
AGACCTTATCAGCAGAGCTACCATTCGGAGTAGAACCTGCCTATGACAATTTACGCATATCCATTTAGTAATTTTTATTTTCATCGTATGCAGACCTCAGAATCAAACCAATCAACGTTGCCATATCAAACACGACAAGTATTTGGATTTCCTGTGGCTGTCAGCACAGTAGACACCATAGGTCAATTTCTTTCAGAGAAGGCACAGGTGACTGATAGTCCGTTTTTGGTGGCGGCGGCAGATGTTCATGTGATTACACGTGGTGTACATGAAGCTGAATTTGGTCAGGTGCTGGAGAATATGGATTTGATTTGTCCGGACGGTATGCCCATTGTTTGGAAATTAAATCGAGGTCAGACCCCGGATGCTCCTATAGCCTCACGCGTCAGTGGACCGGACCTCATGCTTAACATGGTAGAACGTGCGGCATCATCACCGGAATTGAAGCATTTTTTACTAGGTGGCGATGAAGAAATGCTGGCAACACTTACCCAAAAGCTAGGGGAAAAATTCCCCGGTTTTGTACCGGTAGGAGTTTACTCACCGCCATTTCGTGATTGGACAGATGAAGATTATGCCGAGATGAGAGAAAAAATCGCTACCAGCGGTGCAAATGTCGTCTGGGTAGGATTAGGATGTCCGAAACAAGAACGCTGGATGTCTGACCAGCGTCATTTATTACCCCCGGCGGTTTACTTAGGAGTAGGAGCGGCATTTGCATTCCATGCAGGAACGGTAAAGAGGGCTCCGCTATGGATGCAGAAAAATGGCTTAGAATGGCTCTATCGTCTCTACAAAGAACCTGGTCGATTATTCCGTAGATATCTGACTCACAATTCCTTATTTTTGTGGTATCTTTTCAGAGGTAAGTAAATGTGAATGCGGGTAAAATCACTTTTGTCACATGAATAGCCCTCAGCATGATGATTGTTTTAGTTCAAAAAAACTTCCGCTAAACACGAGAAATTGTATTGACTAGTTACACGTAAATATGGTTTTATAAACAGAGATAGCTCTTATCATCACCATTTACCAAATCACAGATATGAAGAAAATCACCATTTTTGCTTTGACTGCATTAGCTACTAGCGTATTGGGTTCATGCTGCTGTCAGGATCAGGGTGCTCCTCCATTAACCAAGCTTCCTAAGTTTGACGACCTTGACCAGCCCGGTACTGAAATGACAGGTGCAGGTCCTCGCGTTATGGATTCCAAGAAGTAAGACCTGTATTTAGGTTTCTTTAAATTTTCAAGTCGCACTTGGGCATTGCTTAAGTGCGGCTTTTTTTGTAGCCTATGACCATGAGTACAAATGAAAGTGATAGTGATTTTTCTGCCTTGGCAGAAATCATTAGAAATCATCAACGAATAGCCATTATTTCCCATGCTCGACCGGATGGCGATGCCATAGGCTCTACTCTATCATTAGGGTATATGCTCATGCAGATGGGGAAAGAAGTCGTGATGCTTAATGAGGACAAAATACCCGAGAATATAAGCTTTTTGGCAGGAGTAGAACAAATAAAACAATCAACCGGTGAGCCGATAGAAGTAGATTTGGCTATCAGCGTTGATAATGGCGATAGACGCAGACAAGGTGAATTATCTCAAAAGTCCCTCGCAAATGTAAAAACCTGGGCAAACATTGACCATCATCAGACAAATGACCGATTTGCAGATGTAAACTATGTAGAGTCTACGGCATGTGCTACGGGATTGGTGCTTTATAAGTTCTTTAAGTATTTAGGTGTAGAAATCACACCTGTGATGAGAGATGCCTTATACGTGGCCATAAGCACAGATACCGGCTCATTTCAGTATAAAATGACAAATGCAGAAGTGATGCGAGCCGTAGCTGATTTGATAGATTTAGGAGTTGATGTAGTAGGGGTGAACCGCGAGCTTTATCACGAAAAACCATGGGAAAAAATCCTTTTGCAAAGAGAAGTTTTAAATGGCATGGAATTAAGTGAAGATGGCAAAGTTTGCACATTTTGTCTCACCGCCGAAGTGAAAAAGAAAGTGGGTTGTAAACCCGAAGACACAGAAGGATTGATAGACATCATTCGTTGCGTGAAAGGCGTGATGCTGGCGGCTGTACTTGAGGAATATGAGAATGATTTTCGCATTCGTGTCTCTCTTCGGTCAAAGATAGAAGGACTATCCGTGGCAAAGGTCGCAGAGAGTTTAGGTGGTGGTGGTCATGCTATGGCTGCAGGTGTACGCATCCCGGCACCGCTTCCGGAAGCACACGCCCGCATTAAACAAGCCTTTACAAAAGCAATCGCAGAATTTCAATCAAATCAATAATGACTCAGCCAGAAACACCCGTCCCATCAGGGGTTTTGCTTATCGACAAAGCTCAGGAAATGACCTCGCACGACGTTGTTGCCATAGCTCGTCGAGCCCTATGGACAAAAAAAATCGGTCATTGTGGCACATTAGACCCCATGGCTACCGGCTTGCTTATGCTCGTGATAGGCAAAGCCACGAAATTACAGGATAAGCTCATGTGTGAGCATAAAGAATATCTGGGCACCCTCACACTCGGTGTAGAAACATCATCCCAAGATGCCATGGGTGAGGTGATAGCCGAGTATCCGGTAGATGGGGTGACAGATGAAGCGATTATCCAAGCATTTAAGCATTTTGATGGACCATTTGAGCAGATTCCGCCCATGGTTTCTGCTATTAAGAAAAACGGGGTACCTCTGTATAAACTCGCCCGTAAGGGACAAGAAGTTGTGCGAGAACCACGAGCCGTAGAGGTTTTTGAGCATGAAATTACACGCTTACAAGTCCCTCAGGTAGATTTTCGTGTTCATTGTTCAAAAGGATTTTACGTACGTTCGTATGCCTATGATATTGGAAAACTTCTGGGCTGCGGGGCACATTTGAGTTCTCTACGCCGCACGCGCTCCGGTAAATTTACTCTTGATAGAGCCATCAGCGTAGAAACCTTAAAAACGGCACCACGCGAGCAGCTATATGCTTCTATGTTAAGCTTGGAAGAAATTGCAATGATTTTAGCAGATTAAATGCTAGAGTATTATCGTCAATTCACGGAATTAAAAAATGCGTCCGGTGCTATTTACTGGGCGATTGGTGTATTTGATGGTTTACATTTAGGGCATCAGGCGGTGATTCAATCGGCTGTTGCGGCCGCTCACCGTTGTGGTGCTAGAGCAGGGGTATTAACATTTGCGAATCATCCACTTACTTTAGTTCGCCCCGATTTAGCCCCGGCGGCGATTATCCCGGATGAAAAAGAAAAACTCCAACTACTGGCACAGCTGGGTGTAGACCTTGTATTGAATTTAGAATTCACATCAGCCCTTGCCGGATTAGAACCCTATGAGTTTATACAAACACTATGCACATGTTCAGATACGCACGGAATATCCATTGGTGAGGACTGGCATTTTGGCCGTGGTGGAGTAGGGAATGTTTGTCTGCTTCGGGAATTTGCACAGGAGTTTGGTTTCGATGTGACTGTTGTAGCACCTGTGATTGCTAAGGGGGCTCGTATCAGTAGTACTCGCATCCGTAAAGCCATCCAAGCGGGGCAATTTTCTGACGTAGCGGCTATGCTTACACGGCCGTATGCTTGGTTTGGCGAGGTTATTCAGGGTAAACAACTAGCTCGCACTCTTAACTATCCAACGGCAAATATACGCCCTACCGGGGTGTTACCTCCTTTTGGAGTGTATGCTGTGCGGGTAGAGATTCGGGGGGAATTTTATTTTGGTGTGGCAAATTTAGGGATTCGTCCCACAGTAGCCGCCCAGCAAGGTGAATTGATGTTAGAGGTGCATCTTTTTGATTTTGACTCAGATATTTATGGTGAGCAACTATGTGTCCAACCTATCGCCTTTTTACGTCCTGAGTGCAAATTTGCATCATTGGTGGAATTGCAGGCTCAGTTAGCCAATGATAGTTTTCAAGCAAAGTCCATTTGCAAAGGTAAAAATTGGCTCCAAAATTTCCCGAATTAGCCCGATTATGGAGAAAATTTGGCTAGTAAGACACAAAAAATGCTGAAAAATAAGATAACGGCTTGACCAAAATCCCAATAAGAGGTTTGTTGTTCGCACATCATGTTGGTCGAACAGTTAAAATCAAAAATTCATCGTGCCATGATTACTCGTGGCGATGTTAATTACGAAGGCAGTATCGAAATTCCTGCAGACCTTATGGAGGCTGTTGATTTATGGCCGGGCGAAAAAGTTCTTGTGGCTTCTATTACCACAGGTAATCGTTTGGAAACCTACGCATTACAGGGTCCTGCCGGTACGGGGAATATCATCATGAATGGTGGTGCGGCTCATTTGATAAAGACAGGTGAACGTGTCGTTATCATGAGTTTTGCCATGGATGATAAGCCTATCGTTGCCAAGAAGATTGTTTGCAACGAACATAACGAAATCATTTCCTAGTCTTTACAAGTGGGGAATTTTCCGCATAATGCTTGCGGACACGAACCTTTTTTAAGCAACATGCTCGACATTAGTATAAATCTTCTCATTGCTGCACTGGTTGTTGTAGCTATTTTATTGTTGGTGGTAGTACTTATGCAAAGACCTAAGCAGGAAGGCTTAGGTGCCGCATTTGGTGCTGCTGTTACAGACCAGGCATTTGGTGCTCGCACGACTGATGTGTTAAAGAAAGCCACAGTCTACTTTGGTACGGCATTTATGGTGATTTGTTTGGTGCTTACTATTCTTATTAATCGCCAGAACTCTGAAGCTTCTGAATCATTGAAGGCTGAGAATCCTGCTCCGGTTGCTGAATCAAGCCAACCAAAAGCATTGACAGAAGAAGAATTAGAAAAGCAAAAGTTGTTAGAAAATGCGAGCAAGTTCGGTGCCGGTGCAGAGTCAAAGACCCCTGCGGAAGCTCCGGTTGCTCCTGCTACTCCGGTGACACCTCAGCAGTAATTTTTATCTCATAGTAAAGAGAATTTGAAGCCTCGTTGAGTCAATCAGCGAGGCTTTTTTTATTCTCTACGGACTGTGATTTCTTGGTATGGCGTGAAATTGGGCACATAAGTTAGTTTTCAGCTTGCGACTTGGGCAGAATTTGCTAGTTTAGTGGGAAGTATGAAGGCAACTTTTTCTACATCTAAATCAAAAGGGTTCACATTGATTGAATTGCTGGTGGTAATTGCCATCATTTTGACCTTAGCAGGTATTTCCATGGTTGTTGTAAACGGCGTGAGAGACAGAGCCTCAAAAGCCGAAGCTAGTAGCGAAATTAGTGGCTTACAACAGGCTATTGAAAACTATATGCTCGATACAGGCAGATTACCGGTTGCTTGGTCACCCTCTGAAGTTCGCAAAAAGGCATCCAAAGATGGTCAGCTTTATTTCACGACCTCGTTGACAGATGAGAGTGGAATCATGGCCATTCTTACAAATTACATGGATGAATATGATAAGAAGCTTAATCCTAAAAAAACAGCTTATTTCAATACCAAGTCCACAGACATGGAGGGTACTCCCGGTCTATATTTTGAGGGCAGAGGGCGAGTAGCTCTTTACGACCCATGGGGCAATCCATATCACATTGTTCTTAATGCCAATCCCGATGACCGTACTCCCAGAGTGACTGTTGGTCATCGTATGGTAACGAAAAACGTCGCCATTTACAGTGTTGGTAAAGATAACCAAGGTAGCACAGAAGACGGTCACCTCGAAAACGATGAATTTAACGAGGACAACGTAAAATCCTGGTAATCTAACTTCACATAGCATCACATTGAGCCCATGGCCCTGAATGCTATGGGCTCAAGTTTTAGGTATATGTGACTTCACCGAGTTTTTTTCTTTTCATTTTCCAAAAAACATATCAAATAATTCCGACATGAACTGGTTTAAGATAGACGACGTACGCATTCACGATGTAGAGCCATTGATTTCTCCGGCTATTTTGATAAAGGATTATCCTGCTTCGTCTGATGTATCAAAGATGATTTCTTCTGTCCGTAAAACGGCTGAAAACATTATTTCCGGTCATGATGACCGTTTATTGGTTGTTGTGGGTCCATGTTCTATTCACGACCCCAAGGCTGCTATCGAATATGCTGAACGTCTGAAGAAGCAAATTGAGCATTTTGAAAAAGACTTGCTCATTATTATGCGTGTCTATTTTGAAAAACCACGCACTACTGTCGGCTGGAAAGGGCTTATCAATGACCCATTCATGAACCATACGTTCGACATTAACCGCGGTTTGAAGATGGCTCGCGGGTTGCTCTTAAAGTTGGGCGATATGGGTGTACCTGCCGCTACTGAGTTTTTAGATACCATTTCTCCTCAGTATATTGCTGATTTGATTACTTGGGGTGCTATCGGTGCTCGTACGACTGAGAGTCAGGTTCACCGTGAGTTAGCTTCCGGTTTGTCTATGCCTGTTGGTTTCAAGAATGGCACAAGTGGTAGTTTGCAGATTGCCGTAGATGCTGTTATGGCTTCATCATGCCCACACTGCTTCCTATCTGTTACGAAGCAGGGGGTTTCTGCTATCGTTACCACCACGGGGAATAAGTCATGCCATTTGATTTTGCGTGGCTCTAGCTTTGGACCAAATTACGATGCCGACCATGTGGCAGAAGCAGAAGCCGCTTTGAAGAAAGCAGGCATTACCAACCGCATCATGATTGACTGCTCTCACGGTAACAGCTGTAAAGATTACCGTAAACAGCCCGGCGTAGCCGCAAACATTGCCGAACAGATTGCCAATGGCTCTGATTCTATCGTCGCCGTGATGATTGAAAGTAACCTCGTTGAGGGGGCTCAACCTTTGAGCAATGACCTCGTGTATGGTAAGTCTATTACGGATCAGTGCATCGGCTGGGATACTACCGTTGAGGTTCTCGAAGTCCTCGCTGATGCCGTGCGTAAGCGCCGTGTCAAACGCCAAGATGCGTAGGTGTTCATACCTATCATGTCTATTTATAAAGTCGGGGTCCATGGCGGCTCCGGCTTTTTTTATTTGTTTGTAAGCATTGATTGTGATAGTTGCCAGAATTTTTTTGCATCTTTCCGGGATAATCCATAGAGGTTTACATATCTGCTTCGTAGTAAATGACTATCTCTATGACCCATCAGGCTTTGTAATAGTGGCAAATTATGAAAATTTTTTACATGAAAGCTGGCAAAGGTGTGTCGTAGCACGTCTTTCTGCCAATGGTGAAATCCGGCTTTTTTCCTAATTTGTGGCCAGAGTTGTGACCATTGTTTCGGGCAAATGGATTCTTCTGCATTTCTTGGGAATTCTTTTTTTAGTAGTTGATACAGCGGTGGGTAAATAGTAATGTGCCGCCCTCCACCTGTCTTGCTATGGGTCGGGCTGATGATGATTTCTCTTTCTTCCAAATCCAGATTTTTCCAGCGTAAGCGTTTGATTTCTTCGGGACGAATCCCTGCATACATCATCAGTGCTATAGCCGGTTTACATGCTCGGAATTTCGGTTGCGAGGCGGTTTCTAGTAACTTCATGCTTTCTTCGTAAGTTAGAGGGATGATTTCTTTTTCTTTCACTATGGGAATGTCGATAAATTCTATGGGATTTTTTTCGCACCACAGGCGTTTTTTAGCAATGCTGAAGATGCCGGAAAGTATAGACCTGGCTTTTTTTCTCTGTGGGGCGTGTGTAAATACTCTCTCGAGCATTTCGCGGCATTCTTCTACGCCGATAGCACGTGTGGGGCGTTCTGCCAGTCCCGGTGTTTCTCGCATGAGACGCTCGCCTATGTAGCGTATGTCTCTAAGTGTGTAGGCAGACCTATGTGCTTTCGCCCTTAGGCATTCTTCGTATGCTTCCTTAAAGGGTACTGTCTTTTCTTCCATTTCTTTGGCTTTTACTCCTAAGCTAATAACATGACGACAATGTGATTTTATTTTTTCCGTGCTTTTTAGTCGGGTCGCTTGGCTTGTTTCTATTAATTCCAAAAATAGCCGAGCTACCTCCGTCATGCTTAAGTTGATTCCTTTTAATAAGTTTTTCGCGGTTTGTATGTCTTTTTCCATGGTTGTAGTGTTGTAAATACTGCAAGCTTTAATAATGGTTGTTAAAAATTATTTTATAGTGAAAAATAGTAAGTTATTACAAGCCGCCTAAAATGAGACAGCATACAAACATAAACTACGTATAAATTGTCTAAGTTTACGAAATGCTTATTCTCAGCTACTTATAACGTTTTAGTATTTACAATACTTTAATAAATATAGGGGGCAGATGAAATCTCCCCTTAGAACATTACTAGCACAGTTTCGGGAAGTAACCTTTACGGAAGCAGATAAAGGGCATCGATTTGAGGTCTTGATAAAGCGGTATTTTGAGAGCGACCCTGTTTACAAAGAGCGATTTTCCTGTGTTTGGTTATGGAATGAATGGCCTCATGCAAACGGCCATGATAGGGGCATAGATCTAGTGGCCAAAGAAGCAGCTTCTGACCGCTATGTGGCCATTCAGTGTAAGTGCTATGATGAAGCACATTTGATGAATCTGCATGATGTAGATACCTTTTTTGCTGCGTTAAATGAAACATTCTCATCTGAATACAGCAAGTGTGATACATTTTCCGGGGGGATTATTGTCGCTAGTACAGACCATTGGAATGAAACCTTGCAGAATTCCATGCTTCGTCAGCAAATTCCTTGCCAACGCATCGGTTTGGCTGATCTAGAAGCAGCCCCCATCGATTGGGAAAAACTTAATAAAGGCAAGGCCGGAGAACTCACGAAATACAATCCCAGACCTCACCAGAGAGAAGCCATAGATGCCGTAAAATCCGGGCTTGCCGCTGCTGACCGTGGTAAGCTCATTATGGCTTGTGGCACAGGGAAAACCTTTACCGCCCTGCGATTGGCAGAGGAATATACCGAGGGCAAGGGCTGTGTGCTTTTTCTGGCTCCGAGTATTGCCCTTGTGGCTCAAAGTCTACGCGAATGGATGAGTCAGACCACTTGTCGTATTCATCCCATAGCGGTGTGTTCCGATGGCGAAGCCTCAAGCATCGATGATTTGGTTGATTTATCTACCCGCGACTTACCTGCCCCGGCATCTACAGACCCTAAAGTCATTGGTGCGAATTTTGCCCGTTTCCGTGAGACGCATTTATCAGTTATTTTTTCTACTTACCAATCACTTGATAAAATCCACATAGCTCAGCAAGCCGGGGCATTACCTACTTTCGATATCTGCATTTGTGACGAAGCCCACCGCACTACGGGTGTTTCTCTCATGAATGCCACCAATGGCATGTTGGATGAATCTCTGTTTGTTAAAATTCATGATAAAGATTACATTCGGTGCCATAAACGCGTCTACATGACCGCCACCCCACGTGTGTATGTAGAAAGTGCCCGCAAAAAAGCAAAAGATGCCGGTGCAGAAGTTGTTTCTATGGACGATGCAACGCAGTATGGCGAGGAGTTTTTCCGACTTCCCTTTTCCCGTGCCGTACGTGAGGGTTTGCTTGCTGACTATAAAGTGCTGGTGTTGTGTGTTGATGAGGGCTATGTAAAAGATATTTTCGGTGATAAAATTCAGGTTGATGACAAGGGGGAATTAGAGCTGGATGAAGCCGTTCGTCTCGTTGGCTGTTATAATGGTCTACGTAAAAAAGTACTTTTACCTAAACCCACGGAACAATCCTCAGATGCTTATGACCCCACATTGCCGGATTTAGTAAATGATGAGGATGATTTCTTAAGTACAGACCCTGCTCCCATGCAGCGAGCTGTGGCTTTTGCAGGTCGCATTGCTGATTCTAAAAGCTATACGGCATTATGGGCAGAAATGGTGCAAACGATTCGGGCGGATGAGGCTGATAGCTCCGGCTTCCTCAGTAGCGAGATGCGGCACGTGGATGGTACCATGGACATGGGTGAGCGTGCTGCCCTGCTGAATTGGCTGAAAGGGTATAGCGGTACTCATGCCTCCGAGGGTGAATCTGAGTGCCGCATTCTTTCCAATGCCCGCTGTCTTTCTGAGGGGGTAGACGTTCCGTCATTGGATGCGGTGATGTTTCTCTCATCCCGCCGTTCTCAGGTGGATGTGGTGCAGTCGGTGGGGCGTGTGATGCGGCGTGCCCCGGGGAAAAAGTATGGCTACATTATCCTCCCTATCGGTATTTCTCCGGATGTAAAGCCGGAGGATGTGCTTGATAAGGATGAAAAGTACAAGGTGGTTTGGGATGTCTTACAGGCTCTGCGGTCTCATGATGACCGCTTCAATGCGGAAATCAATAGCATTGAGCTTAATAAGGGTAGAGGTAAACGCATCGTGGTGGCCGGTGTATCTGCTACAAAGGGAAAAAAACGTAATTCCAAGGCAAAAAAAGCCGATTATACGGAGCTGGATGCAGAGGAAAGAGAGCTTGCCCAAAGAGCAAGGGAAGGTGAACAACTAGATTTCGGGGATGAATTTGGTCGTACCCTTGCAGATTGGCGCGAGGGTATCCTCGTGCGTACGGTGAAAAAATGCGGTGATCGCCGTTATTGGGAAGATTGGGCTAAGAACATCGCCAAGATTGCAGAGTGCCAAATAAAGGCTATCAGCGACCTCCTTGACAAGGGTATCGGCTTAGAGGAGTTCCAACTCTTCCTGTCTGGTCTGCGTGAGAATACGAACCCTGCTATTACGGAAGCAGATGCCATTGAAATGTTGGCACAGCAGTTCATCAGCCGACCTGTCTTCAACGCTCTTTTTGAGAAGTATCAGTTCGCAGAGAACAATCCTGTCTCCAAGACCATGAACGCCATGCTTGACATCGTTCAACAGAATACTGATGCTGCTGACTTACGAGACCTAGACCGTTTCTACCATTCTGTGAAAGACCGCACCCACAGCATTGATAACGTTGCGGGTCGTCAGCAGGTGGTGGTGGAACTTTACGATAAGTTCTTCAAGCAAGCATTCCCCAAGATGTCCGAGAAACTGGGCATTGTCTATACCCCTATCCCTGTGGTGGATTTCATTGTTCATTCCGTTCATGAGGTTCTGAAAAAGGAATTCGGGGTGAAAGATGGCATCGGAGCACAGGGAGTGAAGATACTTGACCCCTTTACAGGCACAGGCACATTCATCGTCCGTGCTATCCAGAGTGGTCATATCAAGAAGAGCCAACTGCCTTACAAGTATCGTAATGAACTCTTTGCGTGTGAGATTGTGCTACTTGCCTACTACATCGCCTGTGTGAACATTGAGGTGGCTTATCATGGTGTTATGAAGCAACACGATGAATACGAACCGTTCAACGGTATTTGTTTGACTGATACTTTCCGCATGGATGGCAACAGTGCCAACGATAAGGACTTGTTCGCAGCCTTTGAGGATAACGGTGAGCGTGTGAAGAAGCTCTGTAAGCAGGACATCCGTGTGATTATCGGCAATCCTCCGTATTCCATGGGGCAGAAGTCTGCTAACGATAATAATCAGAATGAAGCCTATCCTTACTTGGATGAGCGTATCGCTGATACCTATGTAAAGTTATCCCAGACAGGCTTGAATAAAGGACTTTACGATGCCTATGTTCGTGCATTCCGATGGGCATCTGACCGCATTACTGATGATGGTATTCTCGCCTTTGTTTCTAATGGTTCTTATGTGGATAGCAACACATTGAGTGGCTTCCGTCAGTCTCTCATGGGTGAGTATGATGCTATCTACTGCTTCAATCTCCGTGGTAATCAGAGAACATCAGGAGAACTGTCTCGTAAGGAAGGAGGTAAAATCTTTGGTTCAGGCTCTCGCACGCCGATTGCTATCATCATCCTCGTCAAGAAGAAGAACCGTCCTGTTGGTCAACAAGCAACACTTCATTATCACGACATCGGTGATTATCTCTCTCGTGAGCAGAAACTTGAAATCATCCAGGGTTTTGGCAACTACTCTGCTATCCCTTGGCAGGCTCTCACTCCTGATGAACATGGCGATTGGCTCAATCACCGCACATCTGGTTACGAGAAATTCCTACCCATCGGAGATAAATCCACCAAGGGGAAAAAGGAATCGCAGGCTCTCTTTTCTATCTTTTCTCTCGGAGTAGCCACAAACCGAGATACTTGGGTGTATAACTACTCTCGTAATCGTTTGTGTGCGATTATGAGGGAACAAGTAGAAGAGTTCAATCGCTACACCGATGAGTATTCCGCAAATGGTAATGGTATAGCCGTGGAAGATTTTGTTGATGATGGGGTATGCAAAGTGAAATGGACACGAGCCCTCAGAAACGATGTAAGAAAAGGCAAAAAGGCATGGTTTGATTACTCTGCTATCCGTCATTCTGCTTATAGACCATTTAGTCGGCAATTGTTATACTTTCAGACTCAGTTCAATGAGGCGGCTGGATTGAGTTATAAATTTTATCCTACTCCACAACACAAGAATCTGGTAATTCAGATGACAGGTAATGGTTCTAATAAACCTTTTTCATGTCTCATGGAAAACATACTTCCTGATTTGGAGACCATCTCCAAGGGACAATGCTTCCCCCTCTACTGGTATGAGGAACGGAATGCCGATGCACCGATGCTTGACCTTGGTATGGAAGCCGATGCTGGTGATTATAAACGCAACGATGGCATCTCCAACTTCGGATTGAAACAGTTCCGCACAGCCTACGGAGACCCCAAGATTGGTAAGGAAGACATCTTCTACTATGTCTATGGCCTGCTTCACAGCACAGAATACCGCACACGCTTTGAGAACGACCTAAAAAAGGAACTTCCCCGCATCCCCTTTGCAAAGGATTTCTGGGCATTCTCAAAGGCGGGCAGGAAGTTGGCAGAACTCCATCTGAACTACGAGACGATTGAGCCGTGGCCGGTCAAGGAGGAAAGTAGTGGTAACTTCCGAGTGACTAAGATGAGATTCCCCAAGAAAGGAATTCGCCACACCATCCACTACAACGACACATGCACGCTCTCTGAAATCCCTGATGAAGCCTACGAATACATTGTGAATGGCAAGTCTGCTATTGAGTGGCTGATGGAGCGTTACGCCGTGACTACGGATAAGGATAGCGGCATTGTGAATGACCCGAATGATTGGTGTGATGAGCAGGGCAATCCCCGCTACATTATTGACCTAGTGAAGCGAATAGTGCGAGTAAGTATAGAGACAATGAAAATTGTCAAAAAGCTTCCGGCACTAGAAGAAATGTGAGTGTTTGGCAATCACATAGGAAATAGGGAAGAGTAGGATAGTTCAGATGGTTATCTCTACTTATTCTGCTGTATAGCCTTTTTCAACGTCAGTTTTTTTTGCCGTGGTAAACTTGAGTTTTCCATGTCGCATCAAGGGAGCCACAAAATCGTGTCGTAGGGGCACCGCAAGTTTTTATCTGTAAAATTAAGCGAGTACTGAGTTTTTGTTTACCGTGGGTATTTGCAGATAACGTGTTGTGATTTGACCGGAAACAAACATCCCTGCCTGTGGCTCCGTGACCGCCAAGGGCGACCATCACCCGGCCCATCCAATGGAGCAGCGAATATATGAGGTAATAAAATGCCCGTTTTTTAGCTGGAGAGGTGGGGAGAGAGGGGGTATACTGAGGTATATGGCAAGAGAACCTTATGCAGACGTATGGCCGAAGGTGGCAGAAACCGCTTTTGTAGCAGCTAGTGCTGATTTAATAGGAGATGTAAGCGTTGGTGAGCATGCCAGCATTTGGTATAACTGCACACTACGAGCAGACATCAATAAAATAGTCATCGGTGATTATTCCAATATACAGGATAATAGCTGCATTCATTTGGCTGATGATTATGGATGCTATGTAGGGAATTATGTGACAGTGGGGCATGGAGTTATCTTGCATGCGTGTACGGTAGAGGATGATTGCCTCATAGGGATGGGGTCTATTATTTTAGACGGGGCAGTAATTGGGAAAGGCTCTGTAGTCGGAGCAAATGCCCTAGTGACCAAGGGAACAATCATTCCGCCAAATTCTCTAGTATTAGGCTCACCGGCGAAGGTGGTAAAAGATTTAGGACCGGAATCTCAAGCAAAGAATCATAAATGGGCAGAAAAATACGTACGAGTAGCGTCCAACTACATGAATAGAAACATAAGTTCTGCCCAATCGTAAATTTTTACTTATGCCAAGTACAGCATTGATAACAGTTATTCCTCATGCCCTGCTCTTTACCAGAGCCGGGGTAGGGGTTGTATTGAAGGAAGAAAATGCTGAAAAAAAAGCGGTTATATTTATATCGCACCCGGCAGGGGCAGAGTTAGAAGCTGTGTACCAGGGGGTATATTCGGAGCGCCCCAGTACCACAAGTTTATTGGCAGATTGTTTGGTAGGGATGGATGCGGCACTATCATCGATTGTCATCCATTCGCAGGAGGAAGAAATCTATAAGGTGCTACTACGAGTAAAGGTTAAAAACGAGTTGGTGCAGAAAATCGTGGAGCTGGATGCACGCCCCTCGGATGCTTTCTTACTGGCAGCGAAAACAAAATGTCCTATCAAAGTAAAAGCTTCATTATGGACTGAAATGGAAGATATAGGTGAGCAACTCAGTAAGATTCAATCAGAAAGCGTAGATGCAGCACCACCGGTTTATTTATAAAGTGGTGGTGGAAGTGATATTTTTTTGAAGAAAGTACGAGAAAATCGAAAAAAAGCTTGCCATCAGGGAGAAGGAGTAGTACAATCTTTCTCACACCACATTGTGGGCGGATTCCCGAGCGGTCAAAGGGGGCAGACTGTAAATCTGTTAGCATTGCTTTCGAAGGTTCGAATCCTTCTCCGCCCACCACTTTAATTTTCCGGACCTTGCAACGATACAGAGTTTGCAAGGTCTTTTTCTTTTTAGACGATGAGCAAGGGCTCACATAGGTAAAAAAAAGCAACAGGCGAGAGAAAACGATGAAAAGTTCCGTACAAAGTAGGCCACAAACAATCATGCAGGGTATATTAGAGAATCTCGTGCAGGAGGGGGATTGTGTGATAGACGGAACCGTTGGAAATGGGCATGATACCTTATTTTTGGCTAAATTAGTGGGGCATACAGGTAGTATACATGGATTTGATATACAAGCCGAAGCGATAGCGGCGACACAGAAAAGGCTGGAAGATGCCGGAATCATGGGGGACCACATACAACTACACCACTGCAGTCACGACCAAATAGGAGAAAAAGTACCCGAGAAAATCAAAGCGGCAGTGTTCAATTTAGGATTTTTACCCGGGGGTGATAAATCAATTATCACAATGACGGATTCTACACTGCCGGCCATAGCACAAGCCTGTGAAAAGTGTTTACCAAACGGAGTTATTAGCATCATGTGCTATCCCGGACACGCAGGGGGAGATAAAGAAGCCCTAGGTGTAGAAACATTCCTTTCACGATTACCCCATGCACGATGGAGGGTGGCAAAATATCAAATTTTGAACACATCGAGTCCGGCACCATTTCAAATTTGTGCTTTTCGTTTAGATGATTAAAAAGCCATAAGAGGCAAATTGATACCTCTTATGGCTGTTCCTTTGCCAATTTAGCACCGGAAATGATTAGTTAGGGTGCTTTGAAATTGTACACAGGGTAGATTCTTTCTAATACATTGGCTGTATCAGAAATATGAGATAGAACGTCGTTGCCGTCCTTGTAAGCCATAGGGGCTTCGTCAAGCGTGCTTTGAGCGACGCAGGTTGTGAAAATTCCCTGCATAGAAGCACGGAATTCCTTCATAGATAGTTCTTCTTTTGCTTTTGTACGGGAAAGCCGTCTACCTGCACCATGAGGAGCAGAATTATTAAAATCTGCATTTCCCTTACCAACGCAAATAACCGAACCATCGCGCATATTTAGAGGCACAATCAGCTTTTGTCCTGCATGAGCCTGTACAGCACCCTTGCGGATAATTTGGTCGTCGGCGATGTAGTTATGAACCGTATCAAAGGAATCTATAATTTCATCGGAATTAACCAAAGATTGCAAGATAGCTTGCCTATTTAACTGAGCACAGCGTTGAGCTACTCGCATATCTCGTAGATATTGTTCAGTTAGGTCGCCCTCTAAATAGCAGAGAGATTTCATATTTTCGCGAAGATTTAAGTCCGGGCAGGTTTGGCAAGCAACTTTTTGATAATGAGTTGCAATTTGTAAACCAAAGTTTCGTGACCCGGAGTGAATGCACAGGTAGGCGGCATTCTCACCTTTCGCAATTTCAATGAAGTGATTCCCCCCACCAAGGCTACCAATAGAATGCAGTGGACGAGATGGGCTTTGTTTGATGACATCCATGCTGATACGCTTGATTTCATCTTTTAACTCCTCGTCCGCCTCCATGAGCGGATGAATTTGCTTTCTAATTGAGTGTCCCGATGGAACAGCACGACGCAAATGAGCATCGAAATCGCTGAAATTTGGGATGTTTTTTAGTTGTGCAGTGAGAACACCGCAGCCAATGTCAACTCCAATAAGATTTGGAATCACCTTATCTGTTTTCATTTCCGCAGTGAACCCAATAACGCAACCGACCCCTGCATGAACATCCGGCATGATGCGTACTTTGCACCCGTCAAATGCCGGGTGATTGCACACATCCGCTATTTGTTTATGTGCCGATTCTTCAAGCTCATTTGTGTAGATGAGAGCCTGAGTGTAATTTCCGTTAATGGTTATCATGTGTTATTTTCTTTGTTTCATTCCACCGGGGGTGCGGAGATCAACCCCGGCAGAACTTTCTTTTTTATCATAAAATTCCTGACTTGCATTATATAAAAACGCATATATCATGACTAAATAGTCATGTTTACAAATTTATTTGCCACTCGAGGGTTATCATTGGACCGATTAAAAACGCTTATAGAAGTAGCGGAAGCCGGGAGTATAGCAGCAGCGGCAGTAGGAGATGCGGCACGGCAAAGTCTTTACTCTAGGCAGCTTAAGGAGCTGGAGGAATTTTTCGGTGTAGAACTGACAGTACGGAAAGGCCGTGTGCTAAGTCTGACCAAAGAAGGGTGGGAATTAGCACGGATAGCCCGCGAAAATCTCAATCAATTAAATGACTTTAAGGAGCGGAATAATGATAAACCCTATCGCTTTTCGATAGGGGCAGGGGATAGTTTTCATGCATGGCTCGTGGCACCAATGCTGGCGGAAATGCAGAGAGGGAATATGAAGTATCTCTTTGAATTAAAAAGCTGTAGAAATAGCGAGGTAGCAGGAAAACTACTCAATATGGATATAGATTTCGGCATTGTAAGAGAGAGTGGATTAACCGAAGGGCTACAACATCGGTACATTTGTGATATGGATTATGTGCTATTTGTATCGCGGAAAAAATACGAAAAACTCAAAGTACCCCAAGGAGAAAAAGCTCTGCCGTATTTACTAGAGACTCTGCCACTAGCAACGCTGGGTGATACAACAAGCTTTTACAGGCAACTGGAAAAACAGTGCCGAGAGTACAATATTCTCTTTCAAAACCACTGCGAAACACAATCATTCCCCATAGCTGAAAGACTCTTAAAAACAGGAGCATACACGGCTATATTACCCTCAGTAGCGGCTCGTAGTTTGGGGGCAGATTATGTGGCTATATCGCATCCTATACTAAAGAAGTTAAGCAGACGAATCATGCTGGCATGGAACCCGCGATTATTACGCATTCGCCCCATGGCCAAGCACATTATCGACTTATCATGGGGAGACTTAGTGTAGTGAATTAATCGTAGTCAACACCTAGTTTATTTTTGCGGTAGTGATTATGGGAAATTTGGTAGAAGTAAATAATAGCAATAAAATTAAGAATAGCACTGACGCCAAAAGCCCAATCTAAGCCTAGCCAGGCGTAGATTTTACCACCGAAAAACATACCTGCACCAATGCCAATATCGTAGGCTGTAAAGAAGGTGGAGTTTACAGCACCGCGGTGACCACGATCTGCCATGTTGAGTTTCATCGTTTGGAAAGTAGGTACAAAAATCCCATATCCAAAGCCAATTGCCACCGCAGATGTGTAATAAACCCAAGCAATCGGGAATAAGGCCAAAGCTGAAAAACTTAACGTGAGAATTACCAAAGAAATAACTGATAATTCTGCCACGCGTCCACGGTCAATTTGGCGGCCGCTACCAATGCGTGAAATCACCATCCCTGCCCCCATGAGTGCGTAAAATAGCCCGGCATAGGTAAATCCATGCATTTGCCCATAAAGAGCCGAATACACCGCTACAACGCCGTTTGAGAACGAGGCCATCATTACATTAATGGCGATGGGAATGCCAACTCGTAAAACGAGGCGGTCGAGTACTTTTTTTGGCGTTTCTTGGACGGCTTCTTGGCGAATGAGCTTGGGTACTCGAATCATGGAAGCAAAGCCCACACCTATAAAACAGAGAATGAGTGAGCTCCACGTCAGTGCTTCAAATCCGGCAAGTTCATACACATTTAACCCAACAATAGGGCCAATGCACATCCCCAAAGTCATCATCATGCCGCAAAATCCTAAGCCTTCACCTCGCCGTGATGGTGGAATGATGTCTGCGGCTACTGTCGGCCCCGATGTCGTCATACCTCCCCAAATTAACCCCTGTACAAATCGAGTTAAAAAGAATGCGACGGCACCAACTGCAAATGCGTAACCGGCGAAGGATAAGGCTAGTAAGATGTAGACAGTAACATAGATTTTTTTTCTGTCGCCGGAATCGACTTTTTGGGCAAAATACGGGCGAGACACGATGGCCGCAATCACATAAATAGCCATAATCCAGCCAAGCCAGGTAGGAGAAACCTGCATGGTTCCCGTCAAATAGATGGGTAAAACCGGCATTAGTTCAAAAAACGCTAGACCCATCATTAAATTTGCGGCACAGGCAAGGATGTAGTCCCGAGTCCATAGTGGGACTTTAGGCGGAGCTATCTGCTGAGCAATTAAGATGTCTCGGCTAGATTTCATAGATAAATTTTTTACGCCTATCGGGTGAGCATTCAAACAGCCGTTGCGTCATGCCGGAAGCAAGCAAAAAAATCCCCCTATTTTGAGAATTATCCAAAATAGGGGGAAGAGATAGTTAGCAGTAAAGTAAATCTTATTTCAAAATCTGAGTAAGCACATACTGAAGAATGCCACCGGATAAGTAGTATTCCTTTTCAATAGGTGTATCAATGCGGATAATGACCGGAACCTCGAAAGCATCGGCACCTGCAGGCTGAACGCGTAGGGTGACTTGTTGACGTGGTTGGAAGTCATTGCTAAGCCCAATGATAGAGAAGTAGACATCTTTCAGCGGAGCAATGCGGTCATAGTCGGCCTTATCCACAAAGTTCAGAGGAAGAACCCCCATGCCAATGAGGTTGGAGCGGTGAATTCTTTCAAAGCTCTTGGTAATGACCGCCTGAACGCCAAGGAGGTTTGTGCCCTTAGCCGCCCAGTCGCGAGATGACCCCATACCATAATCCTCGCCACCGATGACAACGAGTGGGGTATTTTCTTGAGCGTATGCCATGGCAGCATCGTAAATAAAGGTAGGTTTACCGGATTCTGCGGTGATTTCACAATCAGGTGCGGGTACATCGGCATCGCCAAAATAAAGTGTGTAGCCACCTTCGACGCCACCAACCATGGTGTTTTTAATGCGAACATTGGCAAATGTACCACGGGTCATGACACGGTCATTACCTCGGCGTGAGCCAAATGAGTTGAAGTCTTTTTTGACCACCCCCATGGATTGTAAATAAACCCCGGCAGGACCACTCTCTTTAATAGCCCCGGCAGGGGAAATATGGTCTGTTGTTACAGAGTTGCCGAAGATACCTAAGGGGCGGGCATTCACAATGTCTGTCAAGGTGCGAGATTTGCCATCGAAGCCGTTGAAGAACGGAGGCTCTTGGATGTATGTGGAATCTGTATTCCAGCGGAAAACAGCACCTTCCGGAGCACGTACGGCGGTCCAACGTGGGTTCTTTTCGGGTGTAATGGTGTAAAGTTCACGGTAAACGTCCGGATTATTTGCTTTGGCTATGGCCGCAGAAATTTCTTCGGAGCTTGGCCAAATATCTTTGAGATATACAGGTTTACCTTTGCTATCATAGCCAAGGGCTTCTGTGGCAAAATCAATATCTACACGACCGGCAAGGGCGAAAGCCACAACCAATGGAGGAGACATGAGGAAGTTTGTTTTGATAGAGGCATGGATGCGAGCTTCAAAGTTTCTATTCCCGGAAAGAACAGCAGCCGCTACGATGTTATTATCGCGGACGGCTTGTTCAAGGTCAGGATTTAATGGACCGGAGTTACCAATGCACGTTGTGCAACCGTAGCCAACTGTCGCAAAGCCAAGCGTGTTCAGGGCATCTTGCAGGTCATTTGCTTTGTAGTAATTTGAAGCAATTCGAGAGCCCGGAGCGATGGAAGTTTTTACGTGAGCCGGAACTTTTAAGCCGAAAGCAACGGCTTTTTTGGCCAATAAGCCGGCGGCGAGCATCAGACCCGGGTTTGAGGTATTGGTGCAGGAGGTAATAGCCGCAATCAAAATGCTACCATCCTTGAGCGTGGCCTCTTGGTTATAGCCCTCTACGGGAGTAGGTACCCCGGCAGGAGACTTCATGGTTACTTTTACTTCCGGAGAGTCTGATTTAGCATAACCACCATCAGCGATGGGGGCTTTTACCAAAGTATGGAATGATTCGCGAATAGTATCTAGGCAAATGTGGTCCTGTGGACGACGTGGACCGGATACTGCAGGCTGAACTGTAGCTAAATCTAGTTCTAGCTGTACAGAGTAGTCAAGCTCGCCTTGCTTAGGCATACCCCATAGCCCTTGTGCCTTAAAGTAATTTTCGTAAGTAATGACAGCTTCATTGCTACGACCGGTTTGGCGTAGGTATTCAGAGCATCGCTCGTCCATGGGGAAAAAGCCCATCGTTGCTCCGTATTCCGGAGCCATGTTGGCCACTGTGGCACGGTCTGCAAGGGTTAGTGCGGCAGCTCCCTCGCCAAAGAACTCGACAAACTTACCAACTACGCCATGAGCACGAAGCATCTTTGTGACGTGAAGTGCTAAATCTGTGGCTGTAACGCCCTCACGTAACGCTCCGGTCATGTGAACGCCAACGACTTCAGGAACGAGGAAGGTGACAGGCTGACCAAGCATACCGGCTTCGGCTTCAATACCGCCGACACCCCAGCCAACGACACCGATGCCGTTAATCATGGTGGTGTGGGAGTCTGTACCTACGAGGGTATCCGGGAAGAAAACACCGTCTTTTTCCATGACCCCTTGAGCGAGATACTCAAGGTTTACTTGGTGTACGATACCGACAGACGGAGGAACGACAGAAAAGGTTTTGAATGCTTGTTGTCCCCACTTTAGGAACTCATAGCGTTCGGCATTTCTGGTAAACTCAATGTCTAGATTTTTTTCTAAGGCATCGGTACAACCAGCCCAGTCAACCTGAACAGAGTGGTCAACAACTAAATCAACAGGCACGAGAGGCTCAATCACAGAAGCATCTTTACCTAATCCGGCAACGGCAGAACGCATGGCGGCTAAATCAACTAATAGTGGTACACCGGTAAGGTCCTGAAGCACAATGCGGGCTACAGTAAATGGGATTTCGTATGAGCCGGGGTTTTTGGCGTTCCAGGCAGCTAGATTTGCTACGTCTTTTTCTGTAACCTTTAAGCCGTCACAGTTACGGAGCAATGATTCTAAAACAATGCGAATAGAAACAGGTAAGCGATGAAGCTGTGGATAGCCGCCCTCTGCTAATGCAGGCAATGAATAAAACTGGCCTTCGGTGCCGTTCCCTGTAGTAAAGGTGCTTTTTACAATGTTAGTCATGATTCCGGTTGGCGGATGGTGTATGATTATGAAAATTTAGCAACACAGGTTGCAATCGCGAAAAATGATACGAACTAAAAATAAAATTGCAAGGAATCAGTGTATGTACATGGCATGATGTCAGGAATCATGGTTTTGATATGTCAACCTTTCCACGAGAGGTGTTTTTGGGTTGTCCATTTTCTGTAAATGAAATTTAATTGCTTACCATGTATACTGCCCTTGCTTACGTTTGTTTTTTTCCAATGCAGTTCGGATAATAATGTATCTTACACAAAGGTGGCATTGATTACGGAAAAAATCAGTATCGATTATACTGAAATACACGATGAATGGATAAATTATTCTTTGCTTAAAAATGCGACACGCTTAAATTCAAAGGTTAATATTTATCGATTAAGACAGCGAGGTGAATTTATCGTCGATGGTCAAAAAGCTATGGACTTTCCTGTTTGTACGGGAAAAAGAAATCATGAAACACCTATTGGGAAATTTCGTATTACCCAAAAAAATAAACATCACATTTCAAATATATATGGAACCTCTATGCCCTATTTTATGCGGTTGACAAATACCGGAATAGGAATTCATGTAGGTCCGGTATTCTGTACCCCGCAGTCACATGGCTGTATCCGTACGACTCGCTCAGCCTGCAAGGCTTTGTTTCATAGTGTCGATGTTGGTACATCGGTTTTAATTTTTCCCTAGGGTAAAAAAAAACCTCCCTTTTTTGCAGAAATTTGCAAAAAAGGGAGGGAAATAAATGTGGGCTTTTCGGCTCTAGAGCTTAGGCTTCCGGCTTTTCACCTTTATCCATGCCCATTTTGGCAATGCTCTGATAAAGGTTCCAACGATGCCATACGTCCCATTGTGCTTGTTCTACGAGAGCATCAAATTCTTCCTTATTGGTCTTAGCAAGGAGCTTGAAGCGGTTTTCTGTAAGCAGTGTGTCACGTAAATCACCCTTCGGTCCTTTACCTTCGATAATAAGCGGATTCTTACCCTGGTGGTGTAAATCCGGATTATAGCGGTAGAGAAGCACACGACCGGAGTCTACCCAAGCCTTTTGCTGCTGTAAGCCCTTGGCCATATTGATGCCGTGAGCGATACAGTGTGAGTAAGCAATGATGAGTGCCGGACCATCGTAAGCTTCAGCTTCCACAAATGCCTTCAGAGCGTGTTCATCCTTAGCCCCCAGGGCGATAGAAGCTACATAGACGTTGCCGTAGGTCATAGCCATCAAGCCGAGGTCTTTCTTCACACCGTGCTTACCATTTGTAGCAAACTTAGCCACAGCGGCACGAGGAGTAGCCTTTGAGCACTGACCACCGGTATTGGAGTAAACTTCTGTATCCATGACAAGAACCTTTACGTTCTTACCACTAGCCAATACGTGGTCTAAACCACCGTAACCGATGTCATATGCCCAACCATCACCACCGAGAATCCATACACTCTTACGAATGAGTTTGTCTGCAAGGGTGAGCAAGCGTGCACATTCCGGCTTACCGGTAATCTTTTGCTTCACAAGCTCGATGTTTTCACGTTGTTCGGCGATGTCAGCTTCGGACTTCTGCGGGTTATCGAGAATCTTATCTACAAGATCCTGACCAACTACGTCAGCAGCGGCTTTCAGAAGTTCGATGGCGTGTTCCATTTGCTTATCGAGAGAAACGCGGAAACCAAGACCGAATTCTGCGTTGTCTTCGAAGAGGGAGTTTGACCAAGCCGGACCACGACCTTCAGCATCATGTGACCATGGTGTGGTCGGCAAGTTACCACCATAGATAGAGGAGCAACCGGTAGCGTTTGCCACTACCAAGCGGTTACCAAAGAGCTGAGAAAGCATCTTCACGTATGGTGTTTCACCGCAACCTGCACAAGCACCGGAGAATTCAAAGAGCGGACGAAGCACCTGCATAGAGCGGATGTTGTCTGTCTTTACCTTGGTGCGGTCTACGTCCGGCAGAGTCATGAAGAAGTCCCAGTTCTTCTTCTCCTTATCGTGAATTTGCGGAGCAGGAACCATTGTGAGAGCCTTGTGACCCGGCTCTGTCTTGCTCTTGGCAGGACATACGTCGGAGCAAAGAGTACACCCGGTACAGTCGCTGGCAGATACTTGGATAACGAACTTGGACCCCTTCCAGTCAGGATGCTTAGCATCTAAGCAATCAAAGCCTTCGGGTGCGTTTTCCAATGCATCCGGTGAGAAGAACTTACTGCGGATAGCAGCATGCGGACAAACGGCTGTACACTTACCGCACTGGATACACAAGGTGGGATCCCACATAGGCAAGTCGAGAGCCAAGTCGCGTTTTTCGTACTGAGAAGTACCATTGGGGAATGTACCATCGACAGGCATCTTACTTACCGGGATGCTGTCGCCTTCACCGCACATCATCTTCCCAAGGATGTTTTGAACAAAGTCAGGAGCATTGGCAGACATGACCAACGGGATTTCGTGACCGGTGATGGTCTTGCCGGTGGTGTCTACGGCGTGGAGGTTTTCGAGAGTAGCATCAACAGCAGCGATGTTCTTATCAATCACATCTTGACCTTTCTTAGCGTAGGTCTTGGCAATAGCCTTCTTGATGTAGCCGATGGCTTCCTCTGCAGGGATAACACCGGCGAGGTTGAAGAAGCAAGTCTGCATGATCATGTTGATACGACCACCCATGCCTGTCTTGCGAGCTACGGAGAAAGCATCAATGGTGTAGAGCTTGATGTTTTTGTCCAAAATCTGCTGTTGCATACGAGCGGGAAGGGTATCCCACAACTTGTCAGCAGGGTGAGGACTGTTCATTAAGAACGTAGCACCATCAGCGGCATTCTTTAAGAAGTCAAAAAGATTTAATAAGGATGGCTGATGTAATGCCAAGAAGTTGGCCTTTGTAATGAGGTATGTGGACTTAATTGGACGTGGACCAAAGCGTAAGTGAGAAATCGTGGATGAACCGGATTTCTTAGAGTCATATACGAAGTAACCTTGAACATACAAGTCTGTATGCTGACCAATAATCTTAATAGCGTCCTTGTTAGCACCAACGGTACCATCGGAACCTAAACCGAAGAACATAGCACGAGTGACGTCGTCACCCTCTGTGGAGTAGTGTTCGTCGTATTCCAAGCTTGTGCCAAGTACGTCGTCGTTGATACCTACGGTGAAGTGGTTCTTTGGTGTAGCAGCGGCTAAATTGTCGTAAATGGCTTTTACCATGGCAGGTGTGAATTCCTTGGAGCCTAAGCCGTAACGACCACCGATAACCTTTGGCATACCACAGTCGAAATTGATAGTGCCATCTGCTTGTGCATCAAAGAGAGCCTGGATAACATCCTGGTGAAGAGGTTCACCCTGAGCACCCGGTTCTTTGGTACGGTCAAGCACAGCGATAGATTTTACAGTAGCAGGCAGAGCCTTGAGCATTTCTGCGGCAGGGAATGGGCGGAAGAGACGAATCTTCAGAACACCTACCTTGGCATTTTCGCGAGCCATCATAGCTTCTACTGTTTCTTCAACAGCATCAGCACCGGAACCCATCAAAATGATAACGCGATCAGCATCCGGAGCACCTACATAGTCAACCAAGTGATAGGCACGACCAGTCAATGCGGCAAAACGATCCATAGCACCTTGAACGATGCCCGGTGTAGCTGCATAGAATGTGTTTACTGTTTCACGACCCTGGAAGTAAACGTCCGGGTTTTGAGCGGTACCGCGGATAATTGGAGCGTCCGGGGTAAGAGCACGTTCACGGAATGAAGTTACCCAAGCAGGGTCAATCATGCTGTGAAGTGTTTCATCGCTGATGTCGGCTAATTTGCCGATTTCGTGAGATGTACGGAAACCGTCAAAGAAGTTGATGAATGGAATGCGAGATTCCAAGGTGGCAGCGTGTGAAATGGCTGCAAAGTCTGCGGCTTCTTGTGTAGATGAACCACAAAGCATTGCCCAACCACATGAGCGTGCACTCATTACGTCGCTATGGTCACCGAAAATGGACAAAGCTTGGTAAGCAAGTGAACGAGCGGCAACGTGGAAAACAGTCGGCGTTAATTCACCGGCAATCTTATACATATTCGGAATCATCAAAAGAAGACCCTGAGATGCGGTGAATGTTGTGGCTAATGCACCTGTTTGAAGGGCACCGTGTACGGTACCGGCTGCACCACCTTCACTTTGAAGCTCAACCACAGAGGGGACGGTTCCCCACAGATTTTTACGGTTGATGGCTGCCCAGCTTTCCGATGATTCGCCCATCGGTGAGGATGGTGTAATCGGGTAAATAGCAACAACTTCAGAATAACGATAGGCCACGGAGGCTACGGCTTCGTTAGCATCAATCGTGCTGTAGGTTACGTTTTTTTCACTCATAAATCTGCACAAATTTTTTATTGGTTGATAAATACGTGCTTTTAACAACTCACTTATACCATGTTCCCCCCCTGCGAGACAAGCAATTATCGAAAGATGACTGCTAATTCTCGTATTTTTTCTGTATTTTGTCTTTTTTTGAGGCATTACGTGAGGTGTGAACAAAAATAATTCACACAGTACTCTTGCATGGATAGGAGTGATTCGATAAGCTTGTTTATGATGCCATCACATAAGCCGATACGTGTTCTTTTTGTTTGTTTGGGGAATATTTGTCGTTCTCCCTCTGCTGAAATTATTTTTAAGCATTTGGTTAGCCGTCAAAACCTCTCATCTCAAATTATCAGCGATTCTGCCGGTATTATTGAATATCATCGTGGTAGTTCTCCTGATGCTCGTATGCTTACGGCTTTAAAAAATTATGGCTATACTGACCCCGGCTTGAAAGCTCGTCCGGTTACTTTCCGTGATTTATCGGATTTTGATTATATCATCCCTATGGATTACCAAAATCTGCGTGATTTATCAGATATGGATAGTCGTGGAAGGTATACAGAAAAGTTTTTGCCTATGTGCAATTTTACCGAATCGTTTACGGATACAGAAGTACCGGACCCTTACTATGGTGGTACAGATGGGTTTAATCACGTTGTTGAATTATTGGAAGAAACTTGTGCGAATCTTTTGGAATTTATAAAAAGTAAGCATTCTCTTTCGTAAGAGGGATGGGTGATGCCTTGTCTATTTCGGGAAAATCTGAGAATTATTTTTTTCTTTTATTGCGAGTTTGAATAGGAGTGGGGATAAATCCTATTGGTTCAGAAGAATAGGTAGGCATAGATTTTAAGGCAAAATCTACCCATTGCTCATCTTTATCTACATGCGTGGGTATGACCCTGATGCGTTGGCCGATGGAAAGTGATTGCTGAGTATCGCGACACGTCCAACGTGCGGCATAGGGTTCGAAATACCAGTATCCGGGTAGTTTTTCGGGTTTGATGAGTCCTTTTAATTGGAGGCGTGGGATTTCGACCATAACTCCGAAATGTCGCACGTCAATAACGAGGGCATCGTGTTCGGTGGGGGATTCTGCATAGCATTGGGCTTCCAGCCAATCAAAGAGTTTGAGGCGATGAGCTTCTTTTTCTGCGGCGGCGGAATTTCTCTCTGTGATAGAAATATGCTCAGCTGTATCGGTTAAGACGCCAAGTGGTGCTATGGATTTTTTCCCATCAGGGGGATTAGTGAGTAAATTTACCAGCGAACGATGCACAATTAAATCTGCATAGCGACGGATAGGACTGGTAAAATGACAATAATTTGCCGTTGCCAGCCCGTAGTGACCTAATGGTGATGTGGCGTAACGAGCACGCATGAGGCTTTTTAGTAGAGCTAGCTTTAGCATTTGTTCATCCGGTGCTCCGGCAATGGATTTCATTAGGGCATTTAAGTACTGCCTTTGGTAAATGTCGTGTACGGGATGCCCGTATAAAGCACATAGGCGAGCAAACTCCATAAGTTTGGCATCGTCTGGGTCTTCGTGAACTCGGTAAATTGTTGGTATATTATGATTTTTTAGAGCTAGAGCTACGGCTTGATTTGCCGCAAGCATACATTCCTCGATGAGTTGGTGACTTTCATCATATTCCTCGGTGATGATGTCGGTGACACGACCATTTTCATCAAGAATGGCTCGGATTTCCGGGAAATCTAAATCCAGAGCACCTTGATTATAGCGAATAGAGCGGAGTAGGGAAGCTAGACGCCAAGTTTCTCTAATCAGCTCAGGAATTTCACCCTCACCATGCCCTTGAAGCATATCGTAGGCTTCTTGGTAGGTTAGTCGAGCAGAACTGCAAATATAGGCATCAGCAAAACGCGAGGAGACCATGTTGCCTTGCTTATTGAACTTCATTTCGCAGACTTTTGTGAGGCGTATAATATGCGGACGTAAGCTACATAAATCATCTGACAGTTTAGGTGGAAGCATAGGGAGAACCCTATCCGGTAAATAAGTGGAATTCCCGCGTCGTCGTGCTTCTTTGTCTAATGCACTTCCGGGGCGAACGTAATGAGCGACATCGGCAATGTGAACGGCTAAAGTCCAGCCGGTTTCGGTTTTTTGGATGGCGATGGCATCATCAAAATCTTTTGCTGTGGCAGGGTCGATAGTGATGACTGTGCGGGTAGTCCAGTCTTCTCGACGATTTAGTTCAGAAATACTTATTTCTGTCGGTAGTGACGCTGCTTCGGCAACGGCCGGAATGGGGAAGTCTACGGCTAAATCGTATTTACGAATCACGGATTCTACGTCTACGTTTGGCTCGTCCGGGTAGCCTAGTACTTCTATGAGCCGACCTGTGGGGGCTATGTTTGCTCCACCATGATGAATGGGCTCTAGGGTAACTAACTGTCCTGGTTTGACGATGCAAGTGGGTTTTTCTGCCAGTTCTATGTTTGTAGGTGCAGAAATTCCATCGCCCTGTACTCGTCCTTTTCCATTTTTGCTGGGTCGGTAAACACCTAGCCATTGTGAACGTGCACGAATGAGAATTTTTTCCACACGTGCTTTAAAATCGTCGCTGCATGGTTGGGAGCGTAGTCCTTTGATGTTTCGTCTGTTTTTGCTGGTGCGGTGCTCAATTTTTAGTGCGACTCTATCCCCATCTAATGCTCCGCATAAGCGATGCCTTTTTAATTCTAACTCAGGTATAGCATCTGTGCCAATTCCGAATGATTGAGCAATGGTGTCGCCTGCCGCCGGAATGAATATAGCTTTTCCGGAGCGGAAAATGCGGATGGTGCCTTCTATTAAGTCTTGTCGTTGTCGTTTTAGGGCATATTTGCCTTTTGGAAGTAGTACAAGTCGCCCGGACTCTACAAGTGAGTCAATAATTTGCCGTAATTCTGCTCGTTGTTTAGACTCAATACCTAAATCTCGGCATAGTTCTGATTTGCTCCGTGGTTGGTACTTTGGAGATTCTAAATAATGCAATAGGATGTCAGTTAATGAATTGTCAAACATTCACTTTGTATTATTATTTCACTTTACACCCTGTGGCTATGGTCAGGGGTGTTAAGTGAGATAAAATGTTTGTTAAATTCCATCACGTAAAGCACGAGGTTTACCAAGGATTTCCTGGTAGAGGATGGCGTCTCGCAAGGCTTTTTTGCTATGTAGAGTATTTTTTAAGCCTATTGGTTGATATTGAGATGCTAGAGGCGTAGGGCTAGGCATTTGCGAGTGCTGATGTAATCGACTTAGAGCCACTCTTTCTACATCAGATAGAGAATTGATGGAGTTTTTAGCTTGTTCTGTGGCTTTTTTGTAGTGATCTAGTGTATAGCTGGCGGCTAATTCCGGTGATTGCCATTCCTGCTTAGGTTTGGGCATTTTTGCCGGGGCAAGGGATTTTTTAACTTGTTCTTCTATAGGGGCATGAGGCGGTGCGTACGATGGCTGCTGGGGCGGTGCAGATGGAGTTGGATTTTCGCGGTGCATTTCTGCCAGGATTTCTCGCATGGTTTTACGCGGTGCATCCGGCACTTTTTCTTTTTCAAAGATGACAGTATCTCCGGCAGACTCATCTGTTTCTGAGTCGCCTTTCATGGTCTCTATGACCTTTTTGATGAGATAGCCGATACCGATGATAAGCCATAGCCAGAACTTACCATCTGTATCATCGCTACTCGCAAGTATTTGGTTTAGAAAATCCATGGTTGTTTCGGGTTTGAGTCGGCAGAAACAAGTGTTTATTTCTGCCGACTTATTAATGAGATAAACCTAATTTATTGAATTGTAGATGCAGATGGAGTATCTGGCTTTGCAATAGCATCACGCATTTTTGTATCAGCGACAACGTTCTGATAACGTGCGTAATCCAAGACTCCTAAATTCCCATTGCGGAAAGCTTCTGCCATAGCCATGGGGATTTGGGCTTCTGCTTCCACCACCTTGGCACGCATTTCTTGTGTGCGGGCGGCCATTTCTTGTTCTGTAGCGACGGCAGCGGCACGGCGAACTTCTGCTTTTGCTTGGGCAATTTGCTTATCAGCTTCGGCCTGTTCTGCTTGCAGGCGGGCACCTACGTTGCCGGCTACATCTACGTCGGCAATGTCAATAGACAGAACTTCGAATGCGGTAGCGGCATCTACCCCTTTATCGCTTACGGTACGAGAGATAACTTCCGGTTTTTCCAGTACGTCTTTGTAGGAAAGTGCAGAACCAACGGCAGAAACGATGCCTTCACCTACACGTGCTACGACGGTTTCTTCTGTAGCACCCCCAACGAATAAATCCAAGTTAGTACGTACGGTGACACGTGCTCGTACGGCTACAGCGATACCATCGCGGGCGACAGCCGTGAGACGAGTTTGCCCTGTGCTGGGATTAGGGCAGTCAATTACTCGTGGATTAATGGAGGTGCGAACTGCTTCCAAAACTGTTTTTGCCGTGCCTTTTACTGCTAAGTCAATGGCACATGCTCGGTCAAATGTGAGAGGAATCCCTGCTTTTTCTGCGGCTATAAGAGCGAGTACGCAGTCTACGATGTCACCACCGGCTAGGAAGTGTGCTTCTAATTGGTCTGTGGTGATGTTAAGCCCTGCTTTTGCCGCTGTAATGCGAGTGTCTACAACGAGTGGATAGGGGACTTTTCGTAACCACATCCCGAGCATATTGCTCATGGATACCGGGGCTTTTGCTAATCTGGCACGTAGCCAAGTTTTGAAGAATTTAGCAATAATGGCGATAATCACAACCACCACAATGGCTAAAATAAATAGAATTATACCCGGCATAAATGAAACTTCTGCTAAAATGGAATCTATCATGTCTAGATTAATACACTGGAAATATTAATGAGTAAAGAGAGAAATGTGTTTCAAATGCGTAAAATGATTGACCTTTTTGTCATTTCATGGCAATTCCCTTGTGCCGTGCGTACGATTGATTTTGATTACCATTTACCGGAAGAACTTATTGCTGACCGCCCATTGCCGGATCGGGCCGCATCTCGTATGATGGTCATTCATCGGGATTCTGGTCTTATCGAGCATCGTCATTTTTCCGATTTGCCCGAGTATATTCGTGAGGGTGACCATTTGGTGCTTAATGATACACGTGTCGTGCCGGCCCGGTATTTTTCAAATGATGGTTCTATTGAATTGGTGCGCACCAATGCTCTCAGCCCTTTGCTGTGGAAGTGTATGGTCCGACCTGGTAGAAAAATGAAAATTGGGCGTACTGTTGCCATTGGTGATGCCATTGGGATTGTGGAGGGTATTGATGAGGAGGGGTATAGACTTATTAGATTTGACCGTGAGGTTGATGAGGAAACCTACGGCCGTCTGGCTTTGCCTCACTACATGAACCGCGAAAGTGACCCCTCAGATAAGGAGCGTTATCAAACAGTGTATGCAAAACACGAAGGTGCTATTGCTGCCCCTACGGCTGGATTGCATTTCACGCCAGAGCTTCTTGCGTCTATTCCTCATAGTTTTCTGACTCTTCATGTTGGCGTTGGTACATTCAGACCGGTAAAAGTAGAGAATATTGAAGACCATCAAATGCATACCGAGCATTTCCATTTACCTGCTCAAACCGCACAAGCTGCTAATTCGGCAAAAAGATTGATTGCCGTAGGTACAACTAGTGTGCGTGTATTGGAACATGTAGCTTCTTCAGAGGGTTTGCCTCTTAGAGAAACAAACGGCTCTACGAATATCTTTATTTATCCACCCTATCAATACAAGGTAGTAGATGCATTAATTACAAATTTCCATTTGCCACAAAGTACGCTTTTGATGTTAGTGAGTGCTTTTGCTGGTAAGGAGCTTATTATGAGGGCGTACGAAGAGGCTGTGAAGGAACGTTATCGCTTTTTCTCTTACGGCGATTGTATGCTTATTTTGTAGCGTGGGTTTTGGGACATTGCGGAAATTGTGCTTGTTTGGTAGTGAACATTTTTGTTACTATCCCAGCCTATGATTTTTCGTCGCTACCTAACTATTGGCTTTTTTGTAGCATTAACTCTTATTACGAGTTCATGTTCTACGGAACGTCACCTTTCGAAGATTCCAAAAACTCCATTTGCTCCAGAGAAACTTGAGCCATGGGGGGCTCCGTTTGATGGTCTTTGGTCAAATCCCAAAATCCCTAAGGAAAAACACTATTCTTGCTTGTATATCGCTCCGGTTAATCTGAATTATTTAGGTACACCGGAAAAAGAACGTGAAAATGCCGCTTCTTATAAAGAGACGGCTAAATCCTTGGCTATGGAGTTACAAGCTAAACTAAAGTCTGAGTTAGCTGAAAATCCAAAGGTGAAGGCAAAAATAACGTCTGATAAGGCAAAAGCAGATGTTACTTTGGAGCTCGCTTTTGTGCGTATGAATCCTACCATCGTGGCAGGGAGTATTGCTTCTGTCGGGAGTTCGTTTATCGTGCCTGGTGTCTCTCATCTTTTTACTGCCGCTTCAAAGGGCGATATGGCTATGGTGGGAGTGCTTACCGAAAGAGCTTCCGGTGTGAGGATTTGTGTTTTCGGTGATTATAAGGAAGATAAAGGCTCGCTTTTCGGTAGTGTTAAGGATTTTCAAAAATATGGTCACCACCATCAGACCGTCGATATGTGGGCTTCTAAGCTCGCAGAGCTTATTTCGAAAGGCAGACATGGTAAAGTGTCTCCTGCTATTTGGATGAGTCTCAGTCCGTTTTAATTTCTTTCCCGATACATTTTCTCTTCTTCTCTCCGGATTTTTAATCACGGAGAGTTTTTTTTGCTTGGACACCAGTGTATACTGCACGATTGCATTGCCTTAAAACATAAGCAATTTCAATGGGTGCAAATAATTAACGATAGATGGGGTAAATTTCTACACAATCTGTGTAGAGGGCATGGGGGGGCTCGATACTCAACTCACATAGGTTATACTTTTGTTCGAAGATTTTGTAATATAATGAAATTGATAATTTTCATTGTTTTCTATGTCTATTTTCTAGCATATTTAAGATATCCGGTGGCCCGAATGATTTAATGCAATTTTTGTATTTTGTGAGATATTTCGAATTATAGGAGTTATCCATTTCCAAGTTTTTTAAGACGATAAACGGAGTAATTAGTATTATAATAACGCTCAAAGATAATGTCATAATAAACTTTAAATTATTTATATTTATATATTTTAAGCACTCTTTTGTTAATAAAGCCGGTAAAATTATCGTTTGAAGTAAAAATACACCTCCTGAAATTAAAATAAATCCATAATATATTAAGTCTATGATGCAATTATCACTAGTAAGTGTATAAATATCAAAATAAAACGAAAACATAGTCCATATTTGAGTAACTAGGTATATATAAACCAAATATTTATAGTTTACATTTCTTAAAATATAAATAGGAAATAGTATATAACACAAAATAGGGAAAATATAGAGTATATTTCCAAATATTTTATTCCATAAAATGGTACTTGGTATGATTATATCATTATATCCTAGCATCCCATAAATAATATAAGATGCTAGGAAAATCAATATGGATCTTTTTTTACATGGTAGGTCCATCGTAAGTAATAATTTTACACCCGGTTATTCGCTTTAATCTTTCTTTAAGATAAATTGATTTACCTATGTAACAGGATAGGATTTCTACTGTACAGATACTACAGAATTTAATTCCTATAAACATAGATGAAATTTGTGTGTCACATTTTCTTTCTGTTGGCCCTTCATATAAAATATCAATCCCCCATTGAACAGATGCCGTCTTATATTTTTCTTCATAATTTCCATGTCCGGCAACAGACAAGTATTTGATACAATTCGTCTTCATGTGTAAATTTGGAGTAAAATCATTTTTAGAATGCAAAGTGATTTTTCCCCAATGTCCCCATCCCCATAATTCTTCACTTTTGTAATAAAGTTTATCATTTTGAGGAGTATTTGTGGTTGAGTTGATTTTGTTTAACAAAACAATGGCTTGGGCTTCTTCATATCCGGGGGCTACTAAACCAAGAATATCATGTGCTTTTAATTTATTCCCCACAAAGCCATACAAATTCCGGCCACCTTGTTCGGCGATGGGGTCGCGGTTTATCCAGCGACCGTCGGTGGGGTTGTAGTGGCGGTAGTTGTAGTAGACTAAGGCTAATTCGTTGTCGTAGTATTCACTACTCCATTGGATGGGTTGGTTGATGTCTCCGTTGGTGGTGACGCTGCCGAACGAGGTGTCACTGTAGGCGGAGCAAGAGAAGTCAGCCCCCCTATTTGTTTGACACGAGATATAAGAATTGCATACCAAATTCCTCACTCTTGCGTTATCGCATATTTTCATTAGCATTGCAAATTTATTTTACCAACAAGAATATGGAATCTCATAAATTAACATATATAATTTATCATCATTAGTTATGATTAAGTCAATACTAACATATTTTTCTGATTTATCTTCTTTATTGAGAATAGTGTAACATTTTTTTATATCACTATTATTTAAAAGAGGAAATTTTTTTAGATTTAATATTTCATTTATCATTTCCAAATTACAATCTTCTTTTTGCTGGTCAAAGACATAGTAATTTTGTAATTTGATATTTTTTATTAAATCTTCACAAGTTCTGATATTTTCATTTTTATAATAAGGACAAATACACCATGTATATATAGATTCATGATGAGCTCTCATAATCATGAATCTCGAAATTCTTTCTATCCATAAATATGTTTTCTCCTGATAATCATATAATGTCATTCTATCATATATATGTATTTTATTTGATAAACAAAAATCCTTATATAAATCAATAGAATCTAACATTACTCTATTTTCCTTTAAAAAAAGTTTAATGTTTTTATTATACTCCTCCTCTAATACACTATTTCTATAGATTAGAAAACCTATTAAAATACTGATTATTAAAAATAATAATGCTATTAACCCTGATTTTATCTTTTTCTTCATAAAAATTTATTTCGGAATTCAAAAATAACACTCCTTATAAAAAATAAGTCAAGTTCTCTTTGGTTTCGGTTTTGATGAGACTTCATTTCTTCATAATAATCTATAATTTTGATACATAATGTATAAATATCGATTTTGTATTTTGTATTAAAATAATTAGATGGTTCGTTCCTTATCTCATCATACTTTTTATTTAGGCAATACTCACACACATTACCTGCATGTATCAAATACTCAGTTTTATATCCCATTAATGCACCTTTTACGTGTATAATGTCAGTTATATCATTTTTTACATGATAAATTTCACTGACGTCGCGTGCTATTAGTGCATAAAGAATTGTTAAAGATATATGTTCTTGTATATTCAGTCTTTCATTTGAAGGTATAAAAATCTTTTCTTTTCTAAATTTATTTACATAAAAGTAAATTGGATTATCGTATGTTATGATTTGATCATTATTATCAAATTGAGGAAACTGTTTATCAACAGTATTTAGAATTTCTTCCATTTCTTTGTTTACATTAATTTGGTATTGTAAAGTAATATTTTCAAAATAATTCTTATAAAAACCATCACATTCGAAATGTTTATCAGAAAGCTCCTTTCTTATAGATTCTTCAAGAATATTTGTATACACCGAAGGCATATTATTCCCGACTGAATCTACAAAGAAAAACAATATTGTTTCCAATGATATAGGCTTATTTTTACAAAATGTATCCAACAAAATAGTAGAATACATGTTGCATATAAAATCATCCTTGACTTTCTCTTTTTCCTTAATTGCAGAACACTTAAATATTGCAATTAAAGATGAAACAAAGGTGATTATAATAAATAATATTATTATTTTATTTCGCATCTATACAACATTCTTTATCGATTAAATTAAAAGACTTTGATGTTTTTTCATAGGTTACAAAACTATCACCTCCTCGATATATCGGTGTATACGGAATACCTTCTGTGAAGTTCAGTTTATTTTTAGAACCAATTACTGTACCTTGAAATTTATTTGCCATTTTTTCTGCAACTGAGTTTTCTCCTCTGCCTGATTGACACCCAAAAAGTGCGGATGTATTACCTGGCAGAAAATTACGTGAATCTAATTCTTCAACATCTGTTCTATTGGAATTTTCTTCCTTTCTTGATGAAACAATACTTGTATTGTTGTCAAAAATTAATCTTGATGGTTCTGTACTAGCATGACCTATATAAATTACTCCGCAAATACATTTTGTATTTCTTAGAGAAGACGAAAATTCTTGCACGCTGTGATTAGCTAATACTTTTATTAAAGGGTTTTTAAGAACTGTGGTTAATAATAATTTTGTATAGAATAAAACTGATTCTGTGTCATATTTTGTACTATTTGAATTCCCTATTTGAGAATATGTAACAATAAAAGTACATATATATTTAGAAAGTTGTTTATAATTTTTTTCGAGAGCTAGTTTTAAATAATATAATCCCCGATCGAAACGTATTTCTTTTCTGGGATAAGGCATTGGAGCATTTGCCGTTGGGCTCCAATAGTCTATTAAGCCATTTACATCTAATTTCGATATCCCATTCCCTACAAACGTATACAAATTCCGGCCGCCTTGTTCGGTGATGGGGTCGCGGTTTATCCAACGTCCGTCCATTGGGTTGTAGTGGCGGTAGTTG
>JAUNER010000021.1 GCA_030525455.1 Akkermansia sp.
CCGACAGCCCACGTCCACGCCGACGGGAGCACCTGCACCGGGCATCACCATGAAGACCCGGCAAAAACACAGCTACACAAAGAACACAAATGCTGTAACCACGAACACACCCATGCAGAAAAACCGACAGCCCACGTCCACGCCGACGGGAGCACCTGCACCGGGCATCACCATGAAGACCCGGCAAAAACACAGCTACACAAAGAACACAAATGCTGTAACCACGAACACACCCATGCAGAAAAACCGACAGCCCACGTCCACGCCGACGGGAGCACCTGCACCGGGCATCACCATGAAGCCACAGTTAACAATGACGATTCATTAGCAGACATGATTCCCCTCAAAGTCGATGCCCATGCACAAAAGGCACTCGACATGAAATTTGAAAAAGTTCTCCAAACCCCGATGATGGCAGAGAAAACCCTCTATGGTCAGCTTTTCATCCCACCACATGCTATACACACATACGCCATACCGGTAGCCGGGCGAGTTGATATACACGTAAAATCAGCTCAAAAAGTAAGCAAAGGAGACAAACTCTATACCCTCAACTCACCTGAACTAGTCACACAAATTGGGGCAGTACAGCAAGCAAAAGCCGATTTAGAACGAAGTCAAAAAGAACTTAGCATCCTACAACAACGAAAAAACAAACTCGACGAAATCGGGACAAAAAATGTAGAGTTAAACTCTGAATTAGAATTTAAAAAAGCCGAATTAGTCAGCCTAGCGACAAGCCTCCAAACAGCACAAGCACAACTAGCGACATCCACACAAGGAGCTAGACTCAATAACACAAGCCTAGAAGTACTCGCCCAGACTGATGGTACAGTTCAAACCATAGACCTAGCACAGGGAGCTTGGGCAGAACAAGGCAAAGAAGCCCTAGTAGTGGCCAACCAGAAAGAATTAGAATTACAAACAACGTTATTCGGAGACGATAAAATCCATTACAGTTCAGCCAAAATGGTAATCCCACAGGGGAAAGAGAACCTACTTATAGACGGAAGCTTACGCATTGCCGACCATGTAGACACCGCCACTCAAGCCCGAACACTATATTTTAGTCCCAATCAACTACCACCTACAGCCTACGCCGGGCAACTCGTAAGACTGGACTTATATAACACCGAACAAAACACTTCTGATTACATCAACATACCCAATAGTGCCATCGTCAAGGTAGGTGTCAATGATGTCGTATTCCTAAAAGTAGGAGAATTTGACTACATCATGAAAAAAGTAGAAACCCTACCAGCCCGCCGAGGGAAGACACCCGTCAAAGGACTTATACCCGGTCAAACCATGGTAACGCAAGGTGGATACGAACTAAAATACATCCTGCCCGATAACGGCACTAAAAAACCTGCCGCCGGACACTTCCATGCCGACGGCCAATTCCATGAAGGTGAGCACTAAAAAAATAATCCACAGAATATGAACTTTCTACTATCATTCTGTCTAAAGAATCGTATCACCGTCATCATACTAACGTTGGTACTCATCCTCTTTGGTGGCTATATCATCAAAACTATACCGGTAGACGTATTCCCAGAACTGGAAGTACCGCGAGTCACCATCCAAACAGAAGCCCATGGTCTCACAGCCGAAGAAGTCGAGCAATACATCACCATCCCCATTTCATCTGCCATGAACGGCACAGCAGGGGTAAAAGAAGTTCGCAACTCATCCGGGGCAGGTTTATCCTTTGTATGGGTAGACTTTGATTGGAATACAGACATCTACCGAGCACGGCAAATCGTTACAGAACGCCTGGCAACAGTACGAGACTCTCTCCCCGAAAACGTCTCATCAGAACTGGCACCCATCGTTTCTGTCACAGGAGAAATCATGCTCATAGCCCTTACCGGTGATGAAACAACCAATCTTCTAGATATGCGACAACTGGCTGAATACAAATTACGTAATCGCCTACTAGCAATCCCGGGAATTGGTCAAGTCACCGTACTGGGCGGACGACTGCCGGAATACCAAATTGTCTACGAGCCAAGCCGCCTAAAGCAAGCAGGCGTCAGCTTAAATGATGTGAAAGAAGCCATTGTCAACTCACAATCATCCATACCCGCAGGGTATTTAGAAGACGTTGCCGGCCAAGAACTTCCCATTCAGCAAGATACACGAGCAACCAATCTGGAACAATTTAACAGAGCTCTAGTACCTGGGCACCCCTCCGGAGTCGTACGACTAGAAGACATAACCGACGTAAAAATCGACGGTGCACCGCGTCGCGGAGATGCCGGGTTCATGGGCGAGGATGCCGTCATTCTATCTATCCAAAAAATTCCCGGAGCCAACACACTGGCACTAACATACGCCGTAGACGAAGCCATCCGTGAATTCAGCCAAAGCCAATTGCCTAAAGGCATGAAGCTACACACCACGGCCTATCGTCAGGCCGACTTCATCAATATGTCTCTAGACAATGGTCTAGAAACCCTTTTGATAGCCGGTGTAGTAGTCATGCTCGTGATATTGCTCACTCTACTCAACATACGCACAGCCATCATCACCCTTATATCCATGCCACTCTCGGTGATATTAGGGTTGGTATTTTTCCCCATGTGTGGGTTAGCCATCAACATCATGACCCTGGGGGGGCTGGCCGTAGCCGTCGGTGACGTAGTAGACAATGCCATTATCTTTGTAGAAATTTCCTGGCGACACCTCAACATCAACGCCAAACTACCACCAGAGCAAAGACTGAGCAAATACGAAGTCATCATGAGAGCCAAATCAGAAATCATTGGCTCAATCACATTCTCGTCTATCATTATTCTGCTTGTATTTACCCCGGTACTATTCCTCTCCGGCTTAGAAGGTCAGTTTTTCCAGCCATTGGGCATATCCTATATGTTGGCACTAGGAGCATCCCTCATCGTGGCTGTAACCATCACCCCTGTACTCTGCTACATCATGTACAAAAAGGGGAAATCCACAAACACAGAAAAAGCAGGAGACTCCTTCAGCACTCAGCTTATAAAACGGATGTATACACCGATACTCAATTTCTGCTTACGTTTTTCAAAGACCGTATGTGCCATTATTGCCACCATCACCCTACTAGCACTATGGTTAGCCTCCACATTTGGGACTAGCTTTTTACCACCATTTAATGAAGACTGCTACACAGTATTCGTCAGCACAGTACCAGGCACGTCCCTAGATGAGACTAAAAGAATCTCGAGGAAAGTCATGCACGATGTAGCAGAAATTCCCGGAGTATTAAGCGTAACCCAACGAACAGGCCGTGCCGAAAATGACGAACACGCAGAACCGGTGAGTGCCTCGGAACTCGTCGTAAGAGTTGATTTAACAAAAGACCAAAAAGAACTTCGAGCCAAAATTAAAGAGTGCATTGATAACATCCCCGGCACAAGCAACATGATTGGCTACCCACTAGCCCACCGCATCAGTGCCGCACTATCCGGTTCAAACTCAGAAATCGCCATCAACATCTACGGCACAGAACTCCCACAACTAAGACTTGCCGCAAAGAAAGCAAAAGAAATCCTAGACACCCTCCCGGAAGTAGCAGATGCCCGAGCTAACAGAGAAATCATGGTTGATTCTATACGAGTAAAATACGACCAAGAAGCACTTGCCGCCTGCGGACTCACCATGGCAGATGCCGCAGAGCAAGTCTCTACGGCAATGAATGGGCAAAAACTAGGAGAAGTCATTAAAAACCAAGAATACTGGGATATCGTACTCCGCATAGCCCCCGAACTACGGACCTCTATGCAAGACGTCAAAGACCTTGAGCTTATTACCCCCCGAAAACAAACAGTACGATTGGCAGATGTAGCTCATGTGTACCGCGAAGAAGTCTCAAACCTTATCCTCAGAGACAACACTCTGCGAAAAGCCATGATTTCCTGTAACCCCTCCCCCAACTCAAACCTAGGAGACCTAGCCAAAGCATGTCGAGAAAAACTAGACCCGGCAATGAATGCATTAGGCTGTACAGTAGACTATGCAGGCACCATCAAAGCACGCGAATCAGCATCGCAACGACTATACCTCACGGGTAGTATCGTTATGGTACTCATAGTACTACTACTATCATCTGCATTAGGGAGTGTACGAAGAGCCATACTAACACTGGTAAACATACCACTCTGCTTAGTGGGGGGGATTGTCGCTATCTTTTTAGCATCACCAGAAGCCCTTAGCACACTCTTTGGAGCCGAATACATACCGCCCATTTTATCCGTTGCCTCCATCGTTGGATTTGTGACGGTTATTGGCTTTGCAATACGAAGCGGCTTATTACTACTCAATCGATACAAAGCACTGGAAGACGAAGGAGTAGAACCCATAGAAGCCATCCGCACAGGGTCTCAAGAACGTGTCGTGCCCATCATCATGACCTCACTAACAACCATCCTAGGTTTGCTACCACTCATCTGGGCCATAGATGAACCCGGTGGGGAATTACTTGGGCCACTAGCTATCGTCCAATTTGGAGGTCTAATCACAGCCACTCTGCTTAACTTGCTAATCATTCCTGCTACGGCAAAAATCTTTTCTAAGTGGATTACATCACAAAAGAAAGACATAGAAGCAAAGCAACAGTAAAAGAAAACTAACAAATAAGCTATTGGGACTCCCCCCTATGGTAAATGTGACCATAGGGGGGAATTTTGTATTCCCCTCCCCCCTGAAGACCACAACGCAAGTCAGTCTGCACAACACATTCGTCATTTACTGAACGCAACAGAACTTCTGCACACTAACCCCTAAAGATGGCATTGCACATCAATTCCCATCAACCCCAAACATAAAATACAGCATGAAACTACGAATACCACAACAATTACTAGCCGCAGTCATGGCCAGCTTAACTGTTATCTCTGCTTACTCAGCAGACTTTAGCGTTGGCTCAGCAGATGAACTCATAACAGCATGGAACCAAGCAGCAAGGTCAAACGACAACAGCACCATCACCATCACTGCACCAAGCCAAGGCACATTTACTCTCACAAACGAACAAAAGAACCAGCTCCAAGCCATTACCGGAACGGGGAAAATAACACTCCGGATGAGCAGTCCGACAGGAGCATTAGAAAACTTCAACTACACGCTAGTCAATGAACAAGTCTCATTTGTAGACATTACACTCGCAGAGCCCCTCAACAGCACAAACGACATCGTCATTTCACACGCCGGCAATGCCACCATCCAAGGAAAAAACATCAGCGTCCTTTCATCTGAAACAACAAACAACTTAGATGCCAGCATCAATGATACAAATGGCCGAGTTATTCTAGGAAACAACACCAACATGGGGCAAAATATCACCATCAATGCCCAAGCAAGCACAAACACCACCCCCATGCCCGCCCCGGCAGACAGCCCCTATACACGAACCAGTACCACCTCATTTACCCAAGATGGCATGGGGGTACTAATACTTGGAACAAACACCACACTCCAAGCAGCCACAGTCACCGGACAAATCGTCAGCAATGCAGATGCAGAAATCACGCTGAATGGCGACATTTCCTCGACAGCAGCCATTGGATCCATCACCACAGAAGAATTTGACAGCACCGGCACACAAACAAGCAAAGTAATCACCGATTCACCCTCAAATACCCTCACAGGTGGCATAAGACTAGGCAAAGTCACAGCCGGAGACATCACTATCAGCTCAACAGGCGGCGACATTTCCCTAGGAACCGGGAGCCAACTCAACGGAACCACCATCACAAGCACCAATGCAACACTGAGAAAAACAAGCTATAGCAATGATGATGGGAATTGGAGCACCATCATAGGGACACCGGAAACAATAGACACCCTCTACTCAAACATCTCTATTGGCGACAACAGCAACATTACCGGCAATGCCCGCTTAAACTCCGCCAATAACATCACACTTGGAAAAAACACCAGCATCACGGGGAATTCAACAACAACAGGCGTAATAACCGCTGCCGGAAACATCCACATAGGAGCAAACTCTCAAATCTCGGATAATAGTACCAACACAGAAAACACAGCAGTTATCAACATCGCTGAATACCAAACACTCCATCTGGGAGCAGGCTCAATCCTAACCAACAACACAGCAAACAACACCCCTGCCTCTATCGTCGCCGCACCTAATAGCCAAATAATCATCACCGGCACAGGTGACACCTATATCAACGACGGCATCCTTACCACCTCACCTCAAGGAGACGCTCAAGCCGCTACCCTCACCCAGGCAAGTACAGGCACACTCTACTATGGTGGGCCAAATGCAAGCGACAACTTTGGCGGGAACTACAAGCAAATTACAGGGAACCTCAGCATAGGGCACACGACATTTAGCCCCACATCATCAGCAAGCACCCCAACAGCGACCACACCAATAAACGGTGCAGTAATGGGAACAGATACAACTAGCTACAACATCGAATCAGGCACCGTCACCATCAACACAAACTCCACCCTACGTGGGGAGTCCGCCAGCTTTGCAGACGGAACAGAATTAGTACTGGCAGATGGAGCCACACTTGATTTAGCCACCCCGGCAGAATTAGGGAAAAATATGAATGTCCGAGCCCTTATCACAGACGCCGAGGGGAATGCCATAGCCCCCTCACGCCTCCCCAAAGGGACCGCCTCAATCACAGTAACGCTCAACAACACAGACATTTCAAACAACCTGCTCAATACCCCATTCATCGCCACATCACTATCCGCCGGCAGTACAAACGGCACTACTCAAATCTCTCAAACCATGAGAGGAATAGACACCCCCTTACGTCACTACACAGGGAATGTCTACACCGTTGCTCACAGCATGGAACAAAACCGCCTAGAAGTTTCCCCCAACTCAGCGGCCGCACAATTCTACGATACCATCCTCAACAGCAAAAACACAGAACAAGCAGCAAACCTCATCCAATCTGCTAGCGGTGAAAACATCGTCAACTTTACATGGGCTGCCAATAGCACACTAAAAGGGTTTACTGATTTAGGCAGATTACAAGGGTTAGCCACCATTAACAGAAACAACGAAACCTGTGTCACCGTAGTCGATGCCAAAGGTAGCCCCATAGCCACAAAGAAAATAGCTGATGGTAAAGGGTCTATTTGGGTAGGTGGCTTCGGCGTATGGGATAACCAATCATCCTCCCGCGGCATATCCGGCTATGAATACAACGCTGGTGGCTATGCTATTGGGTCAGACTACCACTCAGACACAGGCACACTCATGGGGATGGCTATAGGGCAGAGCTTCGGAAGCATCAAAGACAAAAAAGGCTGGGGGTCTAACTATGATGTAGACTCATTTATGGCCATGCTCTATGGGGGGATAGCCCCCACAGAATCCCGCCCATTCGGCATTGATGGATATGTAGCCTACGGGCGAAGCAAATTCAAAGGGAACTCCTATCTAATGGGTTCAGCACTCAACGGCAACGTCAGTGCCAACACATTCAGTGCCGCCCTCTACGCAACATGGGCAGATAAGTATGAATTCGGCAAAATGAATGTCACCCCCTTTACCGGGATTGAATTCTCAACATCCGAACTTAACAGCCTCACAGAAGAAGGCACACTAGGACGAAACTTCCGCCATGCACGAGCCCAAAACTGGACTATTCCTGTAGGCATCACCATCGCCCGCCCCTATCAAACAGCCTCCGGTATGTTTATTACCCCAAACATCACGCTCGCTGTGACCCAAGATGTGGCTCGCATCAATCCATCATCCAGAGTATCAGGACCCCTGGGAGAATGGAATGCACGAGGAGCTAATCCCGGTCGCACTGCGTTTAGGATGAATGCCGGAGT
This sequence comes from Akkermansia sp., assembly GCA_030525455.1. Classification (GTDB taxonomy): domain Bacteria; phylum Verrucomicrobiota; class Verrucomicrobiia; order Verrucomicrobiales; family Akkermansiaceae; genus Akkermansia. Next base: position 7,816 of record JAUNER010000021.1, read on the forward strand.
AGACATCCAATTTAACGATAACTGGGCAGCCCGCCTCAGCTATCTCTATGAAACTCGTAGCAACTTCAGTGCCCATGGCCTAAATGGGACCTTAAGCTACAGCTTCTAAATAAAAATTCCACCTGCATACCCAACCTCCATTTCCGGGAAATTCCCGGAAATGGAGGTATTTTATTTGCCTAATAACTCAAAAAACACAACGAGTTTAACCTTGCTCATTTATTTGATTTTGTTAGCATATAAACGTTCCTCCCCAAAAAACAGACCAATCATCATGAATAGCATACCCATATTTCTAGCAGCCACAAACACATACGCTGTCCCCTTGGCGGTATGTCTCTATTCAATCATAAAACACAGCTCACCGGAAAACCATTATCATTTTCACATCATCTCTGATGATATGAGTCCGGAAAACCAAGCGACCCTAAAACAACTGGAAAAACCGGAACAAATTAGCATCGACTTCCAAAATACAAGCGATAAACTCAATCAAAAGGCCAAACAAATTGATTGCGGCAGATTTTCTGCCATGTCTCTGGCACGCTTAGAAGCAGCTGACATCTTTCCCCAATACGAAAAAATCGTTTATCTTGATGTAGATACCTTAATCAACGGAGACATCGCCGAACTGTATCATTCCCCCCTAAATGAATCCCCACTGGCAGCAGCTCTCGATACAGGGTGTCTGCGATTAGTGATGAAAGACGATGTAGTAACTCCACATTTCCTATCACTCCCACTCCATCATCCAAGTGATTACAGAAATGCCGGCGTTATGGTCATGAACCTCAAAAAAATGCGAGAACGCAACTTGGCAGATGCTTTTATAAAAAAATTTGATTCCGGCTACAAACTTGCCTTCCTTGACCAAGATGCCATCAACCTCACCCTAGAAGGCGAAATGGCCTATCTCCCCCCTTCATGGAACTTTCACTATACGGAAATCTTTCTCACATATCCGGAACCAACACTCAATTACGCCCTACATGGCACACCGTATGAAGGACTAAACAAAGACTTCCAAGCCAAATCATGGAAGCTTCTACACATGATAGGCTCAAAGCCATGGAAAGCCGACACCGGATTCCTGCCCGCATACTACTTAGAAGCCTGGTGGCCCATTGCCATGGAATGCCCGATTTTCAGAGATGAAATTCGCCAGCTCATCCCGAATTTCATGCGAGATGTCGCAGCACACACAAAGAAATTACGCCGCAAACTCCTCTACTCCTTCTTCAAAACTCGTCAAAAAAGACTGAAAAAAATACGCAATTTAGAAGAACTCATGAGAACAATCATGCGTTTGAACCAAGAGTTATAAGCTAATTGCTAATCTTGGCTTTATACTCTAGATATCTGACAATCTTTTATTTATCCTCTTAGCAATCGTCATCCCTAAAAATTTCGCTGTAAACTCACCATTGTAAAATTTAGATGAAAATAGCGTTAATCCCAAAAAACACACTTTAACCGTATATTGGTGGCTTTTATAAAATAATTTACTCCATTTGGGTCTAGGTTGCAACATCCCCCACAAACGAATTTTATTATAAAATCCTTTATATAAACCAAATTCATCTACAATGCTTCTGATATCCTCATATATGCGGGGAATCATATCTGCAGGGGCATTTTTCATAGTTCGGTAATACATTTTAGAAACCAGCCACGGAGCAAGTTCATGCAATTTATCGGAAAAACCATTTTCCCTATAAAATTCAAATAATTCCCTAAGTACGATAAATGAGTCAAAAACCTTTGGAGACTTGACCATTTGTTTCATAATACTTCCTTCTCTTTGACGATAATTATAAAATATGGAATCCGTCACACATATATTTTTATCTAACATCAAAGCAAAAATCGATTGAGAAAAAGTAAAATCCTCAAACCACACACCAGGATAAAATCTCAAGCCATAATCATCTAATAGCCTCTTTTTTATAAATTTAAAATGCACATAATTTCTATTAGACAATGCCCAAATTAACTCAGGTGTCATTTTAAATTCACCACTTGTTTCTGTATGTTCAATTGGCAATTTATCTGATAAAAAATTCCCCTTTTCATCCACCCTACGATACCCAAAACATATCAACTCAGTATTTGATTTCTTCGTCAACTCAAGCAACTCAGCAACCGTAGATTTTTCAATCCAATCATCACTATCGAGAAATAAAACCCAATCCCCCTTTGCTTTTTCCAATCCAGAATTACGAGCACCAGAAAGACCTGCGTTTTCTTGATTAACAATGGTTATTCTCAAATCCTTAGCAGCATATTCCTCTAGGATAGTTCCGGACTCATCCGTACTCCCATCATTCACACAAATAATATCTAAATTAGAATAAGTCTGAGAAATAACACTATCTAAACACTCTCGCAAATATTCAGCCACGTTGTATACAGGGATAATTACTGATACACAAATAGCTTCTTCGTTCATCTCAAATTGCTTCATAACTCGTCATTCGATGGTTTTGCTTTTATTTCAGAGACCCTTCCAAAGTCCACAATCCACATAGAACTATGCAGCATTAGAAATGCTGTACTTCGCCTGTAATGCCTTAGCTTTTTATTATGAATTCTCACTGTGTTATTTTTCTCCCATAAAAAGGGACTTTTACAGGAATTAGTAATCCGTTATCAGAATTTAAAACATTTTTCAACATTTTCTGAAACTTCAGAATTGACTCAGAATTTCTAATGCTGTTCAATGCACAGACAAGGCATGAGTGTTCAGAATAAGAAACACACATACAACTCTATTTTTTATTTATGTCTCAAATTCCTGTATTACTAGCTGCCACGGATTCATACACCATACCGCTTGCTGTATGTTTGTATAGCATCATCAAGCATGTTTCTACCGACAACGAGTACAAATTTCATGTTATTACCAATGACATGAGCAAAGAACATCAAGCGGTTCTCAAAACCCTTGAAAAACCCAATCATATCAGCATAGAGTTTCAGGCGACAAGCCAAGAACTTAAAGACACCGCCTCTAAAATCAACTGTGGACGCTTTTCTGATATGACACTTGCTCGTTTAGAAGCAGGCAAGCTTTTCCCTCAATACGACCGCATGGTCTACTTAGATGTAGACACGGTTATTCAAGGAGATGTTGCAGAAATTTACAACACCCCACTAACTCTAAATAAAGGGGATGCAGACACAAAAGACACCGCTATGGCAATGGCACTAAGTCAAGGAGCAATCTGTCTTAGAAATAATATCCATCATCAACGAATATTAAATAACCAAGAAACAATCCCCGTTTCAGCTCCCACTGATTATAGAAATGCGGGGGTTTTACTCATGAACCTCGCACAAATGCGAGAGCACAAGTTAGGTGAAGCATTCATACAAAAATTATGCACAAACACACTTCCCTATCTTGACCAAGATGCTATCAATTTAGTTTTACAAGGCTCTATTGCCATGCTACCAAGCACATGGAATTTTCTTTTCTGTCGCCTGATATATGATATGCCGGAGCTTCTCACAGAACCATATTCAAGTGAAGGTGTCAAGGAGCTAGCAGAACTTTACAAAAACCGTAGCTGGAAGCTACTACACATGATTGGTCCCAACCCACCATGGAAACCGGATATGCACCACTGGGCGGTGTACTATGTAGAATCCTGGTGGCCAGTAGCCTTTGAATGTCCGATTTTCCGAGACGAAATACGAGAACTATTTAACAAGGTACTCACCATACAACAAGAAAAACTACAACAACTCTACCGCAAGCGTAGATTTTCACTATTCAAGGTACGACGCAAGAGAAATCGCCAAATCAACGAACTGCTACCATTAGTCAACACTCTGACATCGATCAAAGAAAAATATTTGGCGAACTAGGCAATAATTCCACTCTATTACCTACTTCAGGCTTCACATCTGCGGAAAAATAAGGCACATAGATGGGCGTCATGTGGAAAGGACGCTTTTCTCAACCAACAGCAGATTTAGTACAGCGATACGGAGAATCAGTCTCATACGACTGGAGACTCTATCGCCAAGATATAGCAGGCTCAACAGCTCATGCCCGTGCCCAGCTAAAAGCAGGCTTACTTACACAAGCCGAGTTTGAAGCCATCGCCAACGGATTACAAGAAATTCTGGCAGACATAGAAGCAGGTAAATTTACATGGAGCCAAGAGCTGGAAGATGTGCACATGAACATCGAAAACGAACTAACAAATCGCATCGGTGCCCCCGGAGCCAAACTCCATACTGCACGCTCCAGAAATGACCAAGTAGCCACAGACACCCGCCTTTACTGCCGAGCCGAAATCGACCAAATATTAGAAAAGCTACGCAATTTACAGCGTTCATTGGTGATGAAAGCCAAGCAATATGCAGACACCATGATGCCGGGCTACACCCACTTACAACGAGCCCAACCGGTCACCATGGGGCATCATCTGCTTGCATACGTAGAAATGCTTAACCGCGATGCAGAACGCCTTAACGATGCACGCAAGCGACTCAATGTTTCGCCCCTAGGGTCAGGAGCCATAGCCGGGTCTACCATTTGTCTTGACCGTCACAGCATCGCCATAGAACTAGGGTTTGATTCCGTAACAGAAAACTCCATGGATGCCATAGCCGACCGCGATTACATCATGGAAACCCTCTTTGCCATAGCCGTCATCGGGGCACATTTATCCCGTCTGAGCGAAGACCTCATCCTATGGTGTACAGCAGAATTCGGATTTGCGACACTATCAGACGCCCACACCACCGGGTCATCACTTATGCCACAGAAAAAAAATCCGGATGTGGCAGAACTCACCCGAGGTAAAACCGGGCGACTATACGGGAACCTCAATGCGGTGATGGTCGCAGTAAAAGGGCTACCCCTTACCTACAACCGCGACCTACAAGAAGACAAAGAACCCCTCTTTGATTCCATAGATACCATCAAGCTTGCTCTGGATGTGAATGCAGAAATGATTGCGGCTATGGTAGTTAACGAAGCAACTGCACTAACGGCGGCATCCGACCCTATGCTATTAGCCACAGATTTAGCAGACTATTTAGTCAGGAATGGAGTACCATTCAGAAAAGCCCATGAGCTAGTAGGGAAGGCCGTCGCCATGAGTGTATCTACAGGCATTCCGCTCAACCAACTAAGCGACGAACAATTCAAATCTATCTCAGATGCCTATAAATCTGACGCACGAGACGTATTTGAGTTGACAAAAGCCTTTTCTCAGCGTACCAACCCCGGTGCACCGAATTCTGCTAACACAAGCCGACGCATTGCATACTGGGAAAAAATCCTTTCCAAATAATCAATACAGCTCGGTAGAGAATCAGAAATCGGTGAAAAAGATTGCTCTACCGAGCATATTACCCATGTGGTAAAACACTCATCTAAGAACTAGCCGAATTCGGTTGGTTCAAAAAAACATCCGATAGCTATGTTCAAACCTGCTCTCGTTTCATCTCTCAAATCATATAACAAACCCACATTATTTGCCGACATTTTTGCCGGTCTGACCGTTGGGGTCGTCGCCATTCCTCTAGCCATGGCATTTGCCATCGCTTGCGGACTCTCGCCAACCCAAGGCTTGATAACTGCAGTTGTCGCCGGTTTCTTAATTTCTCTATTTGGTGGCAGTAAATACCAAATTGGGGGGCCAACAGGTGCTTTCGTCGTTATCATTCTTGGTGTTATTAAGGAATTTGGTCAAAGTGGCTTACTTATTTGTACCTTATTAGCCGGGATTTTCCTGCTGATATTAGGCTTTTGCCGCATGGGGGCATTAATCCGCTTTATTCCCTTTCCGGTAACGACAGGGTTTACCTCAGGCATTGCGGTAGTTATTTTCTCTACACAAATCAAAGACCTATTTGGTTTAAACATACAAGGAGGGATTCCCGATGCCTTCCACGATAAATGGATATGCTACATAGCCAACATGCCTAGCATCAACTGGGCTGCCTTTGGCTTAGCTATTGGGACTATAGGAATCATCCTTCTAGCACGGAAACTATGGCCTAAGAGCCCTGCCATGCTTATAGGGATGCTTGCCATGACACTTGTCTCATGTATTTTTAAACTAGACGTGACAACTATTGGTTCAACCTTTGGGTCATTACCAAGCAGTCTACCCATGCCAAGTATGCCGGAGATGGACTGGGGGAATCTCAATAAACTAGTCGTTCCGGCATTTACTATTGCCCTGCTAGCCGCTATAGAATCATTGCTTAGTGCTTCTGTGGCAGATGGGATGACAGGGAGCCGCCACAAACCAAATATGGAACTTGTGGCTCAAGGTATAGGCAATATAGGCTCAGCACTTTTTGGTGGCATTCCAGCCACAGGAGCCATTGCACGAACCGCTACCAACATCAAGGCCGGAGCTAAAAGCCCGGTAGCCGGGATGATTCATGCTGTCACGCTTCTGGTTATACTCATTACCTGCTCTCAGTACGCAGAACTCATACCGCTTTCCGTACTTGCCGGTGTGCTTACTGTGGTATGCTACAACATGAGTGAAGTCCACACCTTCAGACGATTGCTACAAGGACCACGTCAAGATGCGGCGGTGCTGGTTATCACCTTCTTACTAACTGTATTTATCGACCTTGTAACAGCTGTTGAAGTCGGCGTTGTGCTAGCGGCACTACTCTTCATGGGGCGTATGGCTCAAATTGCAGACGTATCTGCTATCAAAAATGAATTGCTAGACTCAGACCAAGATGACAATGGGGAACGCTCTACCTCACGTCTCGTCATACCAGATGGTGTTGAAATCTTTGACGTAAAAGGGCCATTCTTCTTCGGTGCTGTTGAGCAATTTAAAGACCAAGTACTCGAAACCCTGGAACACGACACCAAGGTGGTTATCCTACGTATGCGACTTGTACCAACGCTTGACGCCACGGGGTTGAATGTGCTTTCGGACTTCTGCCACCAGTGCCGTGAACATGGAGCGACACTACTCATCTGTGGGGTTCAAGCACAACCGCTGGATGTCATTCGCCATGCTCCATTCTACCGAGAACTTAAGAAATACAACATCTGCGAAAACATTGATGCGGCTTTAATCCGTGCAGATAAAATTCTTAACGGGCCGGCACCCAAACACCTCTAAATCTTTAAATTCAAACTACTAACACAAGGGATATTCCTTACCATGGGGATATCCCTTTTTTAGGGCATCACACAATATAAACACCAAGCTTTTTACTCACAAGAACGAACACACGCAATGATTGATATAATACGGGTAATTTTCTTGCAAAAGGAATGAGAAAAAGGCATCATTCCTATAAATGATGAACATTGTAAAAAAACTCTATTCTGTACTTCTATGTGCAGTGGTCTTTCTAGGCTTTAACGCCCAAGCGGCAGACCTACAAGATGTACGCATCACCATGACCACTACTAAAGGAGACATCAATATAACACTTTATTCATCAAAAGCCCCTGTAACCGTTGCCAACTTTTTAAACCTCATCCAAAAAGGATTTTACAATGGTCTTACATTTCATAGAGTAATAGCCGACTTCATGATTCAAGGCGGAGACCCCACAGGGACCGGCAGGGGGGGGACTCCCTACAGTTTTGAAGATGAGTTTTGCCCTGAACTAAAACATAAAGGTCCGGGTGTTCTCTCAATGGCCAACTGCGGACCAAACACAAATGGTTCACAATTCTTTATCACACACGTTGCGACACCGCACCTAGATGGACGCCATACCGTTTTTGGACAAGTTACAAAAGGACAAAAAGTAGTCGATGCCATTCAAAAGGGCGACAGAATCCTCAAAGTTCACATTTCAGACAAAGCTGCGGCAAAGGAAGTCCTAAAAGCCAACGCCGCAAGAGTAGCTGAATGGAACAGAAAACTCACTCAGTTCAGATAATTTTCATCATCAATTCACATCAAATTATGAAGACACTAATCAAAAACGCACGCATCATCTCCCCGGGGCTAGATATGGCCGGGGCAGCTGTAGAAATTGACGGCAAAACCATAACAGCCGTCTATCCGGCAGGGAGCGAACTCCCTGCAGCAGATAAAGTAGTAGACGCAGAAGGTCGTATGCTTTTACCGGGCTTTATCGACATTCACAGCCATGGTGCAGGTGGATGCGACACCTGTGACGCAAAGTTAGAAAGCATTCGCACCATTGCGGAATGCAAGATGAAAGAAGGTGTAACATCATGGTTACCCACGACACTTACACTTTCCCCCAAGGTGCTTCAAGACGTTTGTACCGTTGTAGCAGAATACATGAAAAACCAAGAGTTTGCAAAAACTCCCGGTGTACACTTAGAAGGGCCATACATTAACCCCAAACAATGTGGTGCACAAAACCCTGCATTTGTACGAGAAGCAGATTATGAAGAAGTAGCCGCACTCAACGACATTGCACGCGTCCTACTTATTTCTATGGCTCCGGAAATGCCGGGGGCAATTGACTTCATCGCCAAGGCATCTGCCGCAGGCATTCGTTGCTCAGCCGGGCATAGTGCAGCGACACACGCAGACTTTATGAAAGCGAAAGCAGCAGGCTTAGCCCACTTAACACACTACTGCAACCAAATGTCACCTGTTCACCATCGTGAAATTGGTTTAGTAGGCTCCGGGTTACTTGACCGAGACATCAAGATAGAAATCATCTGCGATACCATTCACCTCTGCGGAGATATGCTTAAGATGGTGTTTAAGAATAAGGCCATTGACCAAATGCTCATGATTACAGACTCATTAGCATGCTCATGGATGCCTGATGGTCCGGGGGATTTGGGTGGCTTGCCAATTATCGTAAAGGATGGTGTAGCTCGACTCCAAGAAGGGGGCAACCTAGCAGGTTCTACACTTCGCTTTGCACATGGTCTGAAAAACGTACATCGTCTCACCGGTTTACCATTAAGCGAGCTAGTCAAAGCTACCTCATGGAACCAAGCACAGTCTCTAGGCTTAGAAGGACTTGGCAAGATTGCACCAGGTTTTGCGGCAGACATGGTTCTACTTGATGATGAATTCAATACAGTAAAAGTATTCATCGATGGTGCTGAAAAATACAGTGCCTAAATAACACCTCATTTAGCCACCGTACACAATCAAGATACGAGTGTGCGGTGGCTTCTTCAAAAACACCTACACGTTTCTCATTTATTATGTCTACTGCAGTAGAAATGCCGCGCTTGTCGTACATTCAATCAGATGGCGTTATTGAAAAATGGCATCTTTCACCCGGCTGTAAAATTAAATCCGGCGACTGCATTGCCCAACTTAACATTGGAACAGCACAAATTGACCTGCAAGCAAGTGAAGATGGCACACTGCAAGACATACTCCACCCAGAAGGGGCAAAAGTTTCATTAGGAACACCTATCGCCCTAGTCAATACGACGAAAAACTTCAATGCTACCAATGTAAAAATAAGTCCACTAGCCGCTAAACTTCTAGCCGAATCGGGCTTAAACATCAGCCTAATAAAGGGAACCGGGCCACGTGGGAAAATCATGGCAAACGATGTTAAACGAGCAGAAGAGAGCCAAAAAAATAGCCCGGCAAAAAAAATTCAAACTCCCCCTATCCCCAAGGGAGCCAGACGTGCCACACGCATTAATGATTTCTACCTTTTTTCGCTAGAAGCAAATATGGCTTATTTAGCCGCTATAAGTACGCCAATAGCAGTACAATGCGAAAAACTAATGGGAGCAAGATATAGTGTATTCGACTATGTTGTACGAGCCGCCATTAAAGCATGCATTACAGCAGAAGGCTGGCCAACAGAAAAAGAAGCACATGTAAGACTGATGCTTGACAAAGGGGACAAAGAAGTTTTCATACCATCAGCAGAGAAAAAAACAATTCATCTCATTGCCATGGCACGCTTAACACAAGACTCTGCCCCCACCGATGAGTCCCCTACACTATTGCTATGTGATAGTGGCATAGAATCGTGGCAAGCAAAAGATGATATTTCACCTGCCCCGCTGGCCATTATTAGCATTGGTGGCACAACTCCTAAAACAGGAATTGAAGCCGGACGTCCGGTATCCAAACTCATTCTACCTGTATCATTATTTATCAATGCCAAGGAAATTTCTGATACAACTGCTTCAAAAATTGCAGCAGAATTTAAAACCCTATTGGAAAACCCCGTGCTTTTACTCCTAAACTAAGCAAATAAACATCAAACCATACATAACATTAAGATGAAGAAAATAGCCGTTCTTGTTGCTCCGGGATTTGAAGAAATCGAGCTTCTTGCCCCTGTTGACATCCTGCGCCGATTAGAATTAGATGTACAACTCATTGGGGTGCAATCAGATTCTGTCACCGGTGCTCACAATGTCACCATCCAAACAGATAGCACTCTAGCTCAACTCAATCCTTCAGAAATTGATGCACTTATCCTCCCCGGAGGGGCGGCATCATGGGTGCTTCGAGACACGCCAGAAGTTATTGAACTTGTGAAACAAACATTTGCAGAAGACAAGCTAGTGGCAGCCATTTGTGCGGCTCCTATCGCTCTGGCAAAAGCAGGTATCGTAGCCGGCAAAAAGGTAACAGCTTACCCCATGGACGAAGTACATGCTGAAATTTCTGAAGCAGGTGGTCAATTAGTTGACAAAGATGTAGCCATAGACAACAATCTCATTACCGGTCGAGGTCCGGCAGTCGCACTTGCCTTTGGTTATGCTCTAGGAGAATACCTCACCTCTTCTGCTCAAGTAGCAGAACTTAAATCTGCTATGTGTTACTAAATAGCATTGCAAAATACTTCTTTCGCTAAGACCTTTTGCTTAATGGCAAGAGGTCTTAGTGTTTATATAATCACTCAAATTTCTTGCACAAAGACGAAAAACACGACCTAATTTCAAAAAAAAATTCATAATTTTGAATTTTACGCTTGCCAGAAATAAGATTTTAGTGTTTACTACGCCCGTGCTCGTGTAGCAATTAAGTGCTTGGGTAGCTCAGTCGGTAGAGCAGTAGACTTTTAATCTATTGGTCCCGGGTTCGAGTCCCGGTCCAAGTACCAAAATTTTCTAGTCCTTGGTGAAGAAATCATCAAGGACTTTTTATTTCTAGAAATACTCGCAAACAATGAAAGCCATACAAAGCTTTCTATTTTTCAGATTCTGCGGCACTTGGGGGATAAAGAGCTTCTCTTGCCTTTGCTAAAGCATAAAGGGCATAGCCTGTACCATAAAACTTATGATAATTATATAAGGGGTAATCCCACCATGAGCCATCTGTACACTGACGGGCAATAATATCATTACCCAACATAGCCGCATGACGAGCGATAAACTCCTTAGGCAAAATATGTAGGCTCATTCCCACATAATAATACCCATAATAGAAAAAATACCCCGAATTCTGAGCAAAACTCTCGTGCGGTTTAGGTTTATGAAGCGACATGGTAACCCAGCCTATACGACTCCAAAGTCGGTCTAAACCATCGACAAATTGCCTCATAGAAATATCATCCGGACTCCATAATTCGATAGCATAATCACATGATGGCGTGCGAGATAGGCTACCTGTATGTCGATTTATAGGGCGACCGGGATAAAATTCATGACTCAGCGAATACACATAAGTGCCGGCGGGGGTACGCTGTCCTTTAAGGAAACGCAAAGCCCTAGAAAAGACTTTATCCGAAAGTTTCAAGCCAAAGCAATCCTCTGCCATTTTTGCCGAAATAAGCACAGAAGCCGTCAAAAAAGAAGTAGGCTCAGTAGCAGGACGTACGCTATACCCGGTATAAGATAAATATCCCCAACCGCCAGGTCTGGCAGAAGCTGTTTTCTCAAGCATTTCAATTTGGTCAGCCGCACACTTCTTTAATAAGGCATAGCGAGGATGCTTATCTCCTAAATAACTAGCTCGCATACACATCGCATCAAGCACGTATGTATGAGCCCAGATATTATAAATGCACAGCTCGTGACCACGCTTCAAACGCGGCATCACTTTCACAAGGAAATCTTCTGCCCTCTCCATCGCCTTTACAACCTGAGGTTCATCACGACGCGAGCAAGCATTTAACCCGACGATGCACAATGCCGTAGATGCCGTTCGAAAGGTCAGAGGGCCATCCGGATAGGGGCATAGTATATTCCATGTACCTATAACGCGATGATCCCCCCAAGACCCATCCTTGTTTTGATTTTTTAAGAGAAAATCAACTGCTTTTTTTTCCGTGCTTAAAAATGTTTCCAGAGATTCCGGTTTTTTATCCGGAATTTTATCTATACTAATAGTATCCGCTTTCCCCTCCGCAATAGGTAAATCTTTGGCCACCACATCGGGAGCCGATTCACGCTTGGCCCAGGCCTGCTGAAAACTAGCAAGACAACCTAAAATTAAACTATAAACAAGGCAACTGACAAACCGCATCATCAATGTGCATAAAGAGAGTTCCAGACCATAGACAAGCTATATAGAGCATAGCCCGTTCCATAAAATTTATGGTAATTATACAATGGATAATCCCACCATGAGCCATCTTTTTCCTGCATAGGAAGAATATCCTCTGCTAAATGAGAAGCATGCCGAACCAGTCGCTCTTTAGGCATATATCGCAAACAACGAGCCGCATAATAATAGCCATAATAGAAAAAGTAGCCGGAATTTTGAGCAAAACTTTCATGTGGAATTGGTTTTTTCACCGCAAGTAAAAGCCATCCGGCTCGGCTCCAGAGTCGTTCTAAAGCCCCTTCCATTTGAGATACAGATATCCAATCCGGTCTATATTGAATTAAAGCTAAATCACCGGCAGGAGAACGAGCCAAGCTACCGGTATGACGATTTATCAATCGACCAGGAACCTGCACATGAGGTTGAGAATAAACATAATTCCCGGCAGGAGTACGCTGCCCTTTTAGGGATTTAAGACCACGCAATAAAACTTTCTCATTAGGCTTTAACCCGAAAGCACGTTCTGCATCCTTAAATGCCACAAGCACAGTAGAGGTAAGGAACGAAGTAGGCATACCAATAGGACGCTGAGTAAATACCTCAAACGTGTAATAGCCCCAGCCTCCTTGAACATCGGCTAACTGCTCCAATGCTCGCATCTGTGACTGTGATAATTTTTTGAGAGCATTATACTTTTCGGAGTCTTTAGGAAGTTTTTCAGCATACATGCTTAGAGCCTCCAAACCATAAACATGCCCCCAAACACTAAGGACAGTTTGTGTATCGCCACGCTTCAACAGAGGAAGCGTTTTTTCCATATATAGGACGGCACGATCCAAGGCTTGTTGAACAGCAGGCTCATCACTATATGGGCAATTCAACAACCCGATAATACAAAGCCCCGTAGAAGCCAATCGAAATGACCTAGGTCCCTCCGGATATGGGCAAAGCACATTTAACCCCTTGGTCAAAGTATGGTCGCCCCATGAACCATCTTTATTTTGATTCTTTAGTAAAAAATCGACACCTCGCCTAATAGACGAGGCAAGCTCGTTTTTTGTCGGAATAGGAGCATCGGGGACTTTTGCAATTGGGATTGTATCTTGCTTATCAAGTTGAGCGGCTGTCAACTCTCCCGTCCCCGATAATTGAGAAAAAGATAACTGTACCGTGAAAAAACACAGCAAGACTCTTACCAAATTTTTACACAGGTACAGCATCACTTTTCCGGTTAAGATTGAATATCTTTAATGGTAATCTGAACGGGCAAACCGGGAGCAAAAATTTGCTCTGCAGGAGCTTTGGGTGTCACAATAATACGACGCTTACCATCAGCACCCGGGATAGATGTTGCTTCTGTAATTTCACCGGGGATTTGCATATTCATAACCTTTATAATCACCATTTCACCAACCTTAGGAGTGGCGGCAGAATCCGGTAATGTTGCTTGAACAATCAAATCAGAATTCGGAGGAACAATAGTCGCAAACTTATCAAATGCCTGAAGCTGACCACCGGGTCTAAGTTTTTCTGCCACAGGGATAGCCACCCAACGTTCACCAACATAGCCACCATAAAGTAGCACGCCGTCCTCAGGGGCCTTAAATGCGGCCATTTCACGGTCTTCTTTTAATTCGTTATACTTATCCTGTAAACGTCTCAGAGAGACCTCAGCTTCCGTGAGGGCAATTTTTTTCTGTTCCAGGTCGAAATCGGCTTGTTTTTCAACAGCTGTTACGTCCAGTTGCTTTTCCTTAACGACAGTACTAAAATCCTCGCTCAATCGGTGAATTTTACGTAACTTAGAAAGCTCCGATGTCAACTTAGCCCCCTGAACTTCAAATTCTTTTTCGCTAAGTTCATTTTTTAGGCGCTTAAGGATAATTTCTTCGGTTTCTTCAGCTACCTGGTCGTCCTTATACATTTTGGTGAGCTGATTAAGCTCTTCCTCCTTATACGACATAGCACGCAAAGCCTTATTTACGCGTTCTTCTTCCTCTGCGAGCATACGAGCTTTACGTTTAGTTTCAAAATCCTGCAAATCCTCTTGAGAACGGGCTAGTGCTAATTTCGTTTTATCGACACGCAGTGTAGATATAGCCTTTTGCTGTTCAAGAGCATGCTTCAGCTTAGCAACCTCCAATCGTTTAGAATTAATTGCACGTTCATAATCTGCAATACTACTATCTAAAGCCCTAAAATCGGCAATAGCCACAGAGTCTCCTTTTTTTACCTTGCTACCCTGTGGGATAATACTTTCAAGGAAAATGGCCGACGCACCTCGAGGAGAAAATGATATTGATTTAGAGTCTCGCTTTGGCAACAAAATACCAGGGGCAATTGTGTCGGCCAATGCACCGCTCATGGATAATAGCCCTACAAGGGCGGCTGTACTTATAATTCCTTTCATAGTTATGTATGATTTTTTTAGTTTTTGAAAATTACCGTGATGCAAATGGGACAAAACGACCTTTCCTGCCCAAAACAATGGTATGAAAACTATTTTGTTTACCCTTATGAGATGCAGGAACGGCCTCCGTACTCACCTCAAAGCCAGCTTTTTGTAATGTTTTTACCAATCGCGTATCGGGACGAGCAATCGTAATCACTAGAAGCCCACCCTGCTTGAGTGCCGCAAAATAATCAGAAGCCTCTGCAATCGTCAACTGAAATCGGTCATAAACACAGCGACACAAAATACCATGATAAGTCTTAGCATTTTTCCGTGCTACCTGCACACCGGTAGTAGTCTCAACAGTAATACGAGGGTCATGTAAAAACCCCGGACGTACTTCTGATAAGTATTTTTCATGCCACTGAACCAACTCTACACAAGGCTCAGCAATAACAAAAGAGGCTTTTTCTCGCTGAATTTCATCCATTAATGAAAACACCGTATACCCCAGCTCCAAACCATCGACCAAAAAACATGGTTGGTTTGCTCGTTTGATAGGAGCAGTAGCAATGGCTACGGCTGATGCATTACTCCCATGAGAAAAACTAGAAGCAACTTGGACTCCATCTTTCAATAAAAAATGAAAACCATCGCGCTCCCACAGATCTAAAACCGATCCATCCGGCAATTGAGTCGAGGCTAACTTCGTAATAGGCTTCATGCTGTATTCTATGTTTATAATAGAAAATTCCGGTCTCGGACTCAAGTCTAGACCTCTTTCTTTGTCAAGAATACTGAAAAAAATCAAAAAAATTGCAAAAAATGGCATAATTTTGTTCTCCATGCTTGATTCCTGAGGCGAAATATGCGAGAGATAATACACAGCACAGATAAATTTCTAATATGAGCAATCCTCCTCCTCCCAGCATTCCGGGTGGCACACCACCACCTCCAAGCATTCCTACTCCACAAATACCGGCTGCACCAAAAGCTCCAGTTCCACCTCCGGCAGCTGCAGCCCCTGCTGGTCCAGCCCCTGCTGCTCCGGCCGCCGCACCGGCACCGTCAGTTCCACTTCGTCCTGCCGGTCTTGGTGGAGGCATTAAGCTAGGTGGAGGATTAAAGACAGTTGCTTTAGGCACAGCTACTGCACCTAAAGCCCCGGCAACACCGGCACCTGCTGCTCCTGCCGTGGCTCCGACAACACCGAAGGCTCCTACTCCGGCAGCATCGGCAACAGTTCCATTAAAGGCACCTGCTACAGGGATGGCAACAGCACAATTGCCACAAGCTACAATAGGCCTTAACACAAGACCTACAGCAGCTCCGGTTTCCTCGGCATCATTTACTGCCAAGAAATTCGAACAGCACTCTGTAGACGAGGAACCTACTCCAATTAAAAACGTTGTAGCTTTCATAGCCCTCGCATTCGCTCTTATCTTTGTTTCTTATCAATATGCCACCGATACTCTTGACTTTCGTACAGAGAAAGGCATAATTGGTGGGAAGCCTATATCTGAACAACAAAAGCCTGCTCCGTACATCGTACCTGGTGCTACAGATGACGAAGAATCATCAGTAGATGCCGGCTCTGAAGAAGCAGATAGCGAAGACTTCGAAGACGAAGAGTTCTAATCTAAATGAACGTTAACTAACTATTAGTTTTCTAACCACACAATATGGCAAACGTATTTACAGAAGAAAATTTCGAGGCAGAAGTTTTGCAATCAGACATTCCTGTGCTTGTCGATTTTTGGGCAACATGGTGTGGCCCATGTCGCATGATTTCTCCTATCATCGACCAACTTTACACAGAATTGGCTGGTAAAGTTAAAGTAGGCAAAATTGACGTTGATGCAAATCAAGGGATTGCTTCAGCATACGGCGTACGCACTATCCCCACTTTGCTTATTTTCAAGAATGGTGAAATTGTAGACACCATGGTAGGAGCTACATCTAAGGATGCTATCATGCAAAAGCTCAATGCTTGCCTATAATTGATTCCTTTATAAATCAAAAAAATTCCCCCTAGTTGTCAACCCTGACCCTAGGGGGTTTTCTTTTGAGAAGAAAATATTTTATTTTTACTCTTGGCATAGAGAAAAGCATTTCTTACACTTAGGAAAACAAACGACAAGCATTTTCTAAATCTCAACGAACAAATCAAATGAAGCATCTATTACAATCCATCAGCAAGGTTTGCGTTTTCAGTCTGATGTCCACCATCGCATGGGCAAGTGGCGATTTGGCAAACGACCTAAAATCCGGGCAATTATGGAACATGGGCAAAACTGCTCTTCTTAACAAATATATAACCGGAGAACTCATGACTTGGGTCAACCAAGAAAAAACACAGCTACGCATTCCCAAGCCCACCATCACTCTAAGTAACGCCACCCTTGGCGAAACACTACTAGATTGGAATGGCGATAAATTGGACCATATAACCATCATGATTTTCAATAAAGGGGACTACGCAACAGCCAATAACAATGCAACAATTTCTCGCGAAGACTTCGATACCTTATTGAAAAACACACAAAACACCATCACCACACTTACCGGAGCAAAACCCAAAAACATACAAACAAACCGTCGAGAGTCCGTTGTTAAGGTCAAAGGATGGGTATGGCAATGGGATAATGGGGTTGCTATGCTTGAAGAAAATGCCACCCGTGATAAAAGAAGTGGAAAATTTGAAGCAGAATTTATACGACTCAAACTAGCTGCAACTCCGCAAGCTATTGCGAGAAACACAGCATCAGATAGAGCCTCTCGCTCCGACATTAAGAAAAACGTCGAAAAAACAGGCAAGCGTTTAGTTATTAAAAATATACCTATGGTAGACCAAGGTGATAAGGGCTACTGTGCGGTAGCTACAGCCGCTCGACTGTTTTCCTATTACGGCATGGATGATGTGGACCAGCACGAATTAGCCTCTATGGCCGAGACTTCCGCCTCCGGTGGCACAAACTCACTTTACATGATTGAGTCTCTGAAAAAAATGGGCGGCAAATTCCAAATTCGCCTGCGTGAATTAGATTCACTCACCAATGTAAAGGCGCTTCGTGCCTTCCTTAAGCAATACAATCGTATAGCCGGACGCATGAAAAAACAGAAACTCAACGAAAACTCATTTAATTTGGGCCATATACTTGAGAATGCAGATGTTGAAGTAATGAAAAAAGCCCGAGCCGGCTCACCAAGTCAAATAAGCAAATGGCTCTCACCTATAAAAAAATACATCCAGGCAGGAGTACCTGTCATTTGGAGTGTTCAATTAGGGTTAGTACCAGAACCGGGGCTACCACAAGCCAGTGGTGGTCACATGCGTCTTATCATAGGCTATGATGAAGAAAAGCAGACTATTATCTTCTCTGATTCATGGGGAGCGATGCACTCTGAAAAAGAAATGCCTGTGGATGACGCTGTAACGATTACTACGGGCAGATACATCATGCAACCCTCGTCCTAGTTTATCAATTAAATATAAAGACTACTACATCATGAATACCCCAAAAGTTATTGGTTTAGTAGCATTAACTCTCAAACCGGGGCTGGATGAAGCTCTACGCTTAATGCGCAGAGAACTCTCTAGGCGAGGGTTAATTTCGCAAGTTATTTCAAATTCCACAGAACTTGAAGAACATTTACCAAAGTGTAAAATGCTGATAACATTTGGGGGGGATGGCACGATGCTAAGTGTCTCTGCACTTGCGGCACGAAATCAAATTCCCCTAGTTGGAGTAAACCTAGGCAGACTGGGGTTTATGACCTCATGCTCTGTACAGGAAATCGGTTTACTGGCAGAGACTATTCAATTAGAAAATTATCACTTAGAGGAGAGAACCATGCTCGAAGTGATAAAAATGAGTGCTGATAATCAAGCAGAACCGACACGACGTTTAGCACTCAATGAAATTTCTCTCATCCGTGCCCAAACCGGTAAAATGGTTGATTTAGATGCAGAAATTGACGGGCAACTTCTAAACCGATACCATGCAGATGGTGTTTTAGTTTCTACTCCTACCGGTTCTACAGCTTATTCTCTTTCTGCAGGGGGACCCTTAGTATGGCCACAGGCAAAAGTCCTATGTGTTACACCTATTTGCCCACATAGCCTTACAAACCGCTCAGTAGTCCTACCGGATACAACTTGCATTCGCTTACGTCCTCGCGAACGCCGTGGCAGATTTGATGCCATGGTCTATTCCGTTGATGGTCGCTATGCTTACCCAATTGAAGTTGGTGAATATCTTGAAATCCGAAAAGCACCGGAAAAACTAACATTAGTTCATTTGCGAGAACAAAATTTCGGTGGGCTGCTACGGGCGAAATTACGCTGGCATGGGGCAGAAATCCCAACGGATGAAGACTAGAAAAAATCCTTCTATTCTTCGTGCTTAAACTATCCTCTACCTCAAACACAGCCCCACACTACATCACTTCTCCGGAACAAACCTCTAATATCGGGGAATTTCATGGGCTGAAAATACAAAAAATACAAAAAAAAGTGATTTTTTTAGGATGCAGGCTTGACGAAATGGGGTAACCTGTATTACTCTTTTCGCCCTACCACCAAGGGGGTGGTAGCTCTTAATCGCATAAACGAATAAGACATAATAAGATATGAAGACCCACGTGAAAAAAGGTGATGAAGTAACAATCATCGCCGGACGTAACCACAAGGGCAAGCGCGGCGTCGTTCTCGCTGTGAATGCTGCTAAAGGTACTGTCATCGTAGAAGGTGCACGTACAGTAAAGAAAGCTGTACGCCCAACAGAACAGAACCCGGAAGGCGGCATCCAAGAGATCAACGGCCCGATTCACATCTCAAACGTGAAAAAAGTAGGCTAGGCTCTTCTGCCTAACCCTGCGCTTAAGCCAAATCAATCATCATTAAAGAGCTGACCCGCTAAAACAATGAGTACACCAACATTGCAAACATACTACCGCGAAAAGGTTGTTCCCAGCCTTCAAGCGAAGCATGAGTACAAGAACGTGCATCAAATTCCCCGCCTGGAGAAGATTGTTGTCACTTCCTGCATGGGCAAACACCCTGACCGCAAGCAGGCTGTGGAAGATGCCGTAAACGAAATTGCTAAAATCACCGGCCAAAAGCCCTCCGTTACCTTCGCACGCAAGAGCGTTGCTAACTTTAAGGTACGTGAAGGTGAACCACTTGGTGCACGTGTAACACTTCGTGGCACCCGTATGTGGGAATTTTTGGATCGTTTCATCAATATCACCGCTCCTAACATCCGCGACTTCCGCGGCTTACCTTACAAGTCTTTCGACGGCAAGGGTAACTACGCAATCGGTATTGCTGACCAATCCATTTTCCCTGAAATCGAACTTGATCAAATCAAGCGTCAAATCGGCTTCGACATTATTTTCGTAACATCTGCTCCGACAGACGACGAAGGTCGTGACCTACTTCGTGCTCTTGGCGTACCAATGCGCGAACCAAAGAAGGCCGAAGCAACCCAAACTGAGAACGCATAATCATTTCATATCATGGCCGTATTAAGTGATCCTATTTCTGACTTCCTTACTCGTCTGAAGAACGCAAGCCTTGCAGGTAACGAAGAGTTCACCGCTCCAAGTTCCAGCATGAAGGTTGAAATTGCACGCATCCTTCAGGAAGAAGGTTACATTTGGAATTATGAAGTTTCTGGCGAAGGAGCCAAGAAGACTATCAAGGTAAAAGTGAAGTACACACCCCAGGGCAAGCCCGTTGTTACAGACGTAAAGCGTAGCTCTAAGCCTGGTCGTCGTCAGTACGTAGCTTCCGCTGATATTCCTCGCGTCCTTAGTGGGCTTGGTATTGCCATCGTCTCCACCTCTCGTGGTGTGATGACAGGTGCGCAAGCACGCAAGCAGAGCATCGGTGGCGAACTTATCGCTCTTGTTTGGTAAACCATTAACATTTCCTAAATCACATGTCCCGAGTTGGTAAAAAATCTATCACATTACCGGACAAGGTAACGGTAAAGGTTGACGGTGCAGCCGTACAAGTTGAAGGCCCAAAGGGCAAGCTTTCTTGGACACTTCCGGAAGGCATCACCGCCACTGTTGAAGGCAATCAGCTTAGCGTTGACCGTGCTGGCGAAACTCGCCAACTTCGTGCACTTCATGGCACGAACCGTTCCCTGTTAAACAACATGGTCATCGGTGTATCCGAAGGCTTTGTTAAGAACCTTGAAATTGTTGGTGTGGGTTTCCGTGCCGCAGTTAAGGGTAACATTCTCGACCTCAACTTAGGTAAATCTCACCCGATTAACCAAGTAATTCCAGAAGGTCTTAAGGTAACCGTTACAGACAACACAAAGGTAACGGTTGAAGGTATCGACAAACAGGTCGTTGGCCAGTTTGCCGCTGAAGTCCGTGCGTACTATCCGCCAGAACCTTATAAAGGTAAGGGTGTACGATTTGCCGGTGAAGTTATCCGCCGTAAGGAAGGCAAGAGCGTCGGTAAGTAATCCACGTATTAACTATTGTAACATATTTATCTACGATGAGTACTATCAATCGCAAAGCCATCCGTGCAAAAGTTCACCGTCGCATTCGTCGCAAGCTCTCTGGTACAACTACACGTCCACGTCTTGCCGTATGCTTCTCCAATCGTCACGTCTATGCTCAAATCATCGACGACACAGTAGGCAAAACTATCTGCTGTGCTTCAACGATGGATGCAACGATTGCCGATCCGTCCAAGCTTGCTAACTGTGCTACCGCAACAAAGGTAGGTGCTCTGATTGCAGAGCGTGCATTGGCAGCTAATGTGACTGAAGTTG
This sequence comes from Akkermansia sp., assembly GCA_030525455.1. Taxonomy (GTDB): domain Bacteria; phylum Verrucomicrobiota; class Verrucomicrobiia; order Verrucomicrobiales; family Akkermansiaceae; genus Akkermansia. The sequence continues at coordinate 29,424 of JAUNER010000021.1, forward strand.
TATTTGACCGTGGTGGTTTCAAGTTCTGTGGTAAGGTAAAAGCCCTCGCAGATGCCGCCCGTGAAGCTGGTTTGAAATTCTAATCGAGAAAGGTATCTAAATGAATAACGAAACAGAAAATACCGCTCCCGTAACTGAAACAGCAGCTCCTGCTCCTGCTCGCGAATCTCGTGGTCGTGGTCGCCGCGACGGTCAAAATGGCCGTGGCCGTGGTCCTCGCCGTGAAGGTCGTCGTCAGCAAACAGAAGCTCCTGTAGAAGAAGGCCCACAGTTGGCTGAAAAGGTTGTGTTCATCAACCGATGCGCCAAGGTTGTAAAGGGTGGTCGTCGCTTCTCATTCTCCGCACTCGTTGTATGTGGTGACATGGAAGGTCGCGTAGGTTATGGTTTTGGTAAGGCAAACGAAGTTTCAGACGCCATTCGTAAGGCAACTGAAGCAGGTAAGCGTCAGCTTCGCCCGGTAGCCATAGCAAACGGCACCATTCCTCACGAAGTATACTCTGAATTCGGTGGTGGTAAGGTTCTTTTGAAGCCTGCATCTCCGGGTACAGGTTTGATTGCCGGTAACACCATCCGTGCCGTGCTGGAAGCAGCCGGTGTACGCGACATCGTTGCCAAATCATTAGGTTCCTCCAACCACGCCAACGTTGTAAAGGCAACTCTTCAAGCTCTTGCATCTCTTCGCACGAGCGAACAAGTGCTTGCTGACCGTGGCAAAAAGAAGGAAAAGGCTATCTAATTTGTGACTCTAGGGAGCAATAAACATTGCTCCCGCGAATAAACAAAACCATTTACATACCATGTTAGAACTTCATACTATTAAGCCCAATCCAGGTGCAAAGCATCGTCGCAAGCGTCTTGGCAATGGTGAAAGCTCCGGTCTTGGTAAGACCTGCGGTAAGGGTAACAAGGGTCAAAAGGCTCGTTCCGGTGGCTCTATCCGCCCTGGTTTTGAAGGTGGTCAGATGCCACTTCACCGTCGCTTACCTAAGAAAGGTTTCAACAATGCCCGCTTCCAGGATAAAATTGCTATCGTGAACCTCACTCAGCTTGAACGTGTATTTGAAGCTGGTGCAGAAGTAAACGAAAACACACTTCGTGCAGCTAAGCTCGTTCAGGGTCCATGCGACGCAGTGAAACTCCTCGGCAACGGCACACTCACTAAGAGTTTGAACGTAACCGTTGATTTCGTGAGTGCTGGTGCTCGCGAAAAGGTAACTCAGGCCGGTGGTACAGTCACCGTTCTTAGCGAAGCCTAATCAAAATATTTAGCGAAGCGGGTCATGCAGCTTGACCCGCTTCGCATTATTGTGTTTACTTTAGCACGCCCATGGATGCCCCGGGCAAAAAATAAAGAGACTAGTAAATACAGAACCACGCTGCAGGCCAATTTTACAACACAAGGACCATGATCTCCGCATTTGCAAACTCAATGAAAGTACCGGAGCTTCGGCAACGGATATTATTCACCTTGGCAATGATTGTCATCGTACGCTTAGGGGTACAAATTCCCTTACCAGGCATCGATGCTACTGCTTTGGAAGAGCTAATTAATTTATCTGCCAACATGGAAGGTCCTGGGGCAGGGATTGCAGCTGTTTTAACGATTTTCTCTGGGGGTGCTTTACAGCAGTGTGGTATTTTTGCCCTTGGTATCATGCCCTACATTTCTGCTTCTATTATGACTCAGCTACTTTCAGCTGTTGTTCCACAGTGGAGCAAGATGATGCGTGAGGAAGGAGGTCGTCAAAAGATGACCAAGTGGACGCGTGGTATTGCAATTTTCATTGCGATTGTTCAAGGTTGGTTCCTCGTAGGTACTCTTGAAAACCCCAGCCGTCTTCAAGCGGTTGGTTTAAACATCCCTCATGACTTCCAGCTTGTCATTGACCCGGGTATGGGCTTTGCCCTGCTTGCTGTGTTAATTATGGTTGCCGGTACGATGTTCCTGATGTGGATTGGTGACCAAATTACAGAGAGAGGCGTGGGGAATGGTGTTTCTCTTATCATTTCCGTCAACATCATCCATGCTCTTCCGGGTGCAGTAACTTTGGCTTGGAAAGAATTCGTCTATCCCAATGGCGTTATTGAACCAATGGGTGCCATGAAACTTGTGGCTCTCATTGTTTTCCTTATTGCCGTTGTAGCCATGGTTGTCACAGTAACTCAAGCACAGCGCCGCATTCCGGTACAGTATGCGAAGCGAGTCATGGGCAATAAGATGTTTAATGGTGCTACACAGTACTTACCGCTGAAGTTGAACTACTCCGGTGTGATGCCGGTTATCTTTGCGACAGCTATTCTTTCATTGCCACCAATGTTATTACAACAGCTTGCAAACTACTCCACTTCATTCCAGTGGATTGGCGCAAAAATGCAAGACTGGCTCAATCCTACCTCATACACCTACTATATCATTTCCGCAGGGATGATTTTCTTCTTCTCTTTCTTCTGGGTGGCTACTATGTTCCAACCATCACAAATTGCAGAAGACTTGAAGAGAAATGGTGGCTACATCCCCGGTGTACGCCCGGGTCCACCTACTGCATTGTTCTTGGACCACACGATGACTCGCCTTACCATCGCAGGTTCTGCATTCCTGACACTCATCTATTTCCTACCAAATATGCTCTACGCATTCGGTAACATCAACTACCTTGTTACCCAGTTCTTTGGTGGCACTAGTTTGCTCATTCTTGTGGGTGTGCTGCTAGACATGATGCGTCAGGTAGAAACCACACTTCTTTCTCGCAACTACGACGGCTTCCTGAAGAAAGGTAAGCTTAAGGGCAAATACACCCACTTACAGGGTACTGGTGAAGCGGCCAATAGTCGTACTGTAACCATCATGTGGATTACTATCGCAGTGGTTCTCCTTATTGGTGCCATCGCATACAATGCCCTCTAATTTGCGAGGATAAAGCAAATTACAACCCAACATAGTCAGACACAACCATGAAAGCTTTACGGCATTTCATTTTGGTAGGGGCCCCTGCCTCCGGCAAGGGTACTCAAGGACGCTTCCTTTCTGAAACCTTTGGTCTGAACCCACTTAGTACAGGTTCATTACTTCGCCGTGAAGTGGAAAAGTGTTCAGAACTTGGACACCAAGTGAACTACTACATGAGCAATGCCATGCTGGTGCCGGATCAACTCGTAAACGACGTTGTACGCGGCTGGCTTGCGGATATGGGCGACCGTCCATGGTTGTTGGATGGTTATCCTCGCACCGTAGCACAGGCAGAAAACCTCGACCACTTCCTTAATTCTCGTGGCGATAGTGTCGACGTGGTGGTTTGGATGGATGTTTCACGCGAGCTTATTGAGCAGCGTATTTGTCGTCGCCGTGAGTGTTCTACTTGTGGGCACATCGTCCAAGATGCTAATGCTCGAGTTTGTTCTGAATGCGGTGGCGAAATGGTCACACGTAAAGACGACAACCTTGAAGCATTTGCTCGACGCTGGGCTGATTTCGAAGCCATGACCCTCCCGGTAGCACGTTACTACGAAGCCCGTGGTAAAGTAGTCAAAATGACTATAAATAGCGAACGCGATGCCGCGGATGTTTCTCGCGAATTGGCTCAGAAATTAGAGGATTTCCGTCGTTCTCACTAAGTCTCCAACTATTTCATCTTTCTTCTATGGCACGTATCCACCTCAAATCCCCCGGCGAAATTGCTAAAATGCAAAAAGCAGGGGAAATTACTGCTCAAATTCTCATGGAAATTGGGGCAGAAGTTCAAGTGGGGCGTACGACAAAGGAGATTGATGACATTGCTCGGGACATTTTCAAAAAGTACAAAGTTGCCAATGCTTTTTACCAATATCGTGGCTTCCCGGGGCAGCTTTGTATTTCCGTAAATGAAGAAGTGGTACATGGTAGTCCTGCATTTGGTCCATCAAACATTCGCACCATTAACGATGGTGACGTTGTTAGCCTAGATGTAGGAGCTATTGTAGATGGTTGGTATGGTGACAATGCTATGACTGTTCCCGTCGGTCAGGTAGATAAAGAAACTCTGCGTCTATTAGCGGCCACAGAGGAATCACTTTTCCGAGCTATTTCTTTGGTTCGTCCGGGGGCTTTATTAGCCGATGTTTGTGCCGCCGTTGAGGGATTTGTTCGCCCTCGTGGGTTTACCGTTGTACGTGAATTTGTAGGGCATGGTATCGGACGCGAACTTCACGAAGAGCCTCAAATTCCAAACTACCGCCCGCATTATAAGCTTCCTCGCTTACAAAAGGGCATGGCTCTTGCCATCGAACCAATGGTAAATGCCGGCACGGCTAAGGTTCATATACTTAAAGACGGATGGACTGTCGTTACTGCCGATGGCAAAGCTTCTGCTCACTTTGAACATACCGTCATCGTTACAGATAACGAGCCGCTCATCGTCACAGCTCGTCCCCGCATTGCTTTGCCGGAGCAGCTTGGCATTGAGCCGCTGTAATCACACTCTTTTTTCTCCCCTGCTCTTCTAAAATTTTCTCGCAGAGTTGACTTCCTCTTTTTGGGAAGAAATAAGGACTTTTTTGCCTTGCTCCTCGACAAAAATTACCCTCGCCCCTGCTATTCTGCAAATTAAACTCTACTTCAGAAGCTTACAGCTATCCAAGTTGCAAAAACCCAAGGGACTTTTGGGCACACTTGGACAGAAAACCCAAGGGACTTTTCAACATTGTGCATTTTCAGCGAAAAGATTTACCCACTCACCCTGCCCACATCATTCCTGCACAGCACTTTTACTCTCCTCATACACACATCGCAATCTATTAATCCTCAATAATCAGACATCTTCATTACACCGAATTATCCAAAATGTTACATTTTATGTATATACAACTTGCGTTCTATCACTTTATGTAGTATCCCCCAAACACAACTCACCCCCGGGGGCAGACAGCTCCCCGGGGGCTTGTTGTTCAACTAACTACCTATGAAGAGCCGACCTTAGCACATGAACTACGGCGGCTCTCTAATACACCATAGCCTGTCCTTCAGTCAGCATAGGGTTAGAGTCTACATACGTGATTATTGTTCAAAATTCCCCACCTTGTGGCACACCTTTCTAGCATTTCATTGTGTCTTACCCCATCATCTTCACCTCCGATGCTCCTTCATATCATTCACAAAGAGGGGATTTATCTTACTTTCTCGGCAAAATCCTACAATTTTCGCCCCTGTGCATATTTTTCTTCTCGCTATTAGGTTGCATTTACAGTAGAATGCCTGCCAGAGAAATACGTTCGTTCGTATTCTGCACTTCATCAGCTAGACGCTTATGACCGCTAAACCTCATATCGCCTTCAAAAGATTGCCCGTAAAAATCATCGGCACGGGCTCCTATGTTCCAGAACGTCGCTTGACTAATGCCGATTTGGAAAAAATGGTAGACACTTCTCATGAGTGGATTATCGAACGTACCGGCATTTGTGAACGCCGCATCGCCGCCGATGACGAATACACTTCTCACATGGGCACAAAGGCCGCTCAGCGTGCCTTGGAATCTTGCGGTCTCACCCCCGAAGACGTAGACCTCATCATCTGTGCTACCGTTACTCCGGATACCTTTACCCCGTCCACCGCTTGCTATATTCAGGACGCTCTCGGTGCGAAAAACGCCGCCGCTTTCGACATTTCTGCAGCTTGCTCCGGCTTCCTTTTTGCCATGAAGACTGCTGTGCAGTACATCGGTACAGGTCAGATGCGTACTGCTCTCATCATTGCTGCTGAAAAACTTTCTACCGTTGTGAACTGGGAAGACCGCTCCACTTGCGTTCTCTTCGGTGACGGTGCAGGTGCCGCCGTTCTTCAGGCCGCAACCGGTGAGGAAGGCGAAGGTGCCGTCCTTGCCACAGACATCGGTACAGATGGTTCACTTCACGACCTACTTCAAATCCCCGGTGGTGGCTCACGCTGCCCCACGACTGTAGAAAACGCTCACGAACGCCTTGCCACCCTCGCTATGCGTGGCAACGAAGTTTTCCGTCACGCTGTCGCTCACATGAAGGAATCTGCTCAGAGCGTTATCGAACGTGCAGGTCTAGCACCGGAAGACGTCAACCTCATCATCCCACACCAGGCAAACCTACGCATTATCAATGCAGTAGCCAGCCGACTCAGCATTCCTGAGGAACGCGTTTTCGTCAACATCGAAAAATACGGGAATACCTCTGCCGCTGCCGTGGCCATCGCCTTTGACGAAGCTCGCCGCTCCGGTCGCTTCACCAAGGGGGATAACGTCATCCTCGTCACTTTCGGGGCAGGTCTCACCTGGTCCTCTGCCGCTATTCGCTGGTAATTCCCATTTCCAATCATTTTACACACATTTACTTTCATGACCACAGAACCATACGGTAAAAAGAACCCTTTCCCGGCTCCCGTCCTTGGTGTAAAGCACATCACCGGCGAGGGTAGCCCCAAAGAAACCATCCACATCGAGTACAGCCTAGACGGCTCCGGTCTCGAGTACGCCGCCGGTGACGCTCTGGCAGTCATCCCTGCCAACGACCCGGCTCTCGTTTCTGCCCTTATCGCTCAGCTCGGCTTAGATGCTACGGCTTCCGTCACCACTCCCGAGGGCGATACTGTAACTCTCGAAGAAGCCCTTACCACCTCTTACGACATCACAGGCGTCAATAAAGCCCTGCTTACCAAGTGGGCAGCCGCCTCCGGCTCTGCTGAGCTAGAAGCCATAGCCACGGGCGACAAAGAAGCTCTTTCTGATTTCCTCTGGGGTCGCGACATCCTCGACCTTGCTACAGAATTTCCGGTTTCTTTCGACTCTGCCGAAGCATTCACCGGAATGCTGAAAAAAATCATGCCACGCCTTTACTCCATCGCCTCCAGCCCGAAAGCCCACCCCGGTCAGGTTCACCTATGTGTGGGTGCTGTTCGCTACACGGCTCGCGACCGCAAGCGTGGCGGTGTTTGCTCTACCTACATGGCAGACCGCTTACAGCCCGGCATGACGGCAAAAGTTTTCATCCACAACAATAAGAACTTCAAGCTCCCGGAAGACACCGCCACTCCGGTTATCATGGTTGGTCCCGGCACAGGCATTGCCCCGTTCCGTTCATTCTGGGAAGACCGCATCGCCGATGGTGCCACTTCCGGCAACTGGCTCTTCTTTGGCAACCCCTACCGTGCCACTGACTTCTGCTACGAGGACGAACTCGCTCCGCTCACTGAATCCGGTGCTCTGAAGCTCTCTATCGCCTGGTCACGCGATACAGAAAAGAAAGTCTACGTCCAGCACCTCATGGTTCAAGAGGGGGCAGAGCTCTGGGCTTGGCTCGAACGCGGTGCCTGCTTCTACGTTTGCGGTGATGCTTCCCGCATGGCAAAAGACGTCGAAGCCGCCCTCATCGAAGTCATCACCACCCACGGCAATAAGTCTGCTAAGGAAGCCGCTGCTTACCTCGCTGATATGAAGAAGAACCGCCGCTACCAACGCGACGTGTACTAAAAGCTCTCTTCTCTGATAGACAATTTTCTCTCGCCACGGGGCGGCATTCCTCACACACATATAAGCTAAATTAGCCGCTCCGTGGTGCAGAGAATCCCTCTTCATCACATCCAAACAATAGGGATTCGCCATCCGTGCGAGTCCTTTTATGCTAAATAAAAGGTACGATTCTCTAACTCCTTCATTCCGCATCCTCTCTGCAAGTATGAAAAAAATCGGGGTACTTACACAGCCTCTGGGTAGTAATTATGGGGGGCTTCTTCAGGCCTTTGCATTGCAGACGGCTATTACCCAACTGGGATTTCAGGGGGAAGTGGTGGAACACGGACGCTCCTATCATTCTTTAGAAAAGCCTATTTTGAGGAATGCTAAATTAGCACTCTTATTTGTTCTCAAATACCTTACAAAAAAAAGCACTCGTCACGTCTGCCCGCCTTTTATCTATCGTTCTATCTTTTATCCTTTTGTACAGGCACATATCCCGGCATCCGGGTATTTAGGAGCAGAAGGCATCATTGCCAACCACGACCGATACGAAAAATTCATCGTTGGCAGTGACCAAACCTGGCGACGTGCTTATAATGGTAGTGTCTCAGAGGGCTTCATGTTCCTCGATTTTCTCCCGCTAGAAAAGAGACAAAAAAGTTTCACCTACGCCGCCTCATTCGGCACAGATGAGTGGGAGGGGGCAGAGGGGAACATCCCTGCTTGCAGCCAAGCCCTTAGTGAACTCAGGGCTATCTCCACCCGCGAGCATTCCGGTGTCGACATCTGTCGCGATACTTTCGGCGTTTCTGCCGTCCAGATGCCGGACCCCACCCTGCTCCTCACCGCAGAGGACTACAATGCGGTCATTCCGGAGAAAGTCAAAACACCCCCCGCCCCTTACATCGGCAACTACGTTCTCGACTCATCGCCGCAGATTAAAACTCTCTTATCTAGCCTTAGCTCTTCTCTTCAGCTTCCTCTGCACGGGCTTATGCCGGATGACTTGGCACTCAACCCTCTCAAACGCCTCCCCATGAGGGTTCCTCAGTGGCTTGCCTCTATTCGTGGGGCATCGTATATGCTTACAGACTCATTCCATGGCTGTGTCTTCTGCATCATTTATAACATTCCTTTCATTTGCCTAGGGAACAAAGGTCGTGGCTCCGCCCGCTTCGATTCTCTTCTCCGCACTTTCGGGCTGGAATCCCGCCTTGTCACCGACCACGATACAGAGAGCATTCTCACACTCCTCCGCACCCCCATCGACTGGGAACGAGTCAACGCCATCCGTGCCACCGAACGCGACCACGGTCGTGCTTTCCTCTCAGAAAATCTAGCCGACTAAGTCTATTCTTCCATGAACGAGTTCAAAGCAGGTGTCTGTATCAACTACATCTCGATTGTCATCCGACTATCGACCTCGTTCTTCATGACCCCCTTTGTCATCGAAAAACTCGGCATGGACGAGTACGGACTTTTCATGCTCAGCAATGTTATCATCTCATGGTTAACATTAACAGATTTTGGTCTAGCTCCATGTATTGGGAAATATGTTTCCACTTACCAGGCGAAGCAAGAGCTTGATAAACAAGCCCACTTCTTGGGGCAGTGTTGCCTTCTCTTTCTCCTGCTCGGGTTCATCACCCTCATCGCCGGGCTGGTCTGCTACTGCTATTTAGACGCCATTTTCCCTAAACTCACCCCCGACCAACTCGATACGCTCGAAGTCCTTTACCTTCTCACCCTCAGCAACCTCGCCCTCTCTTTCCCCCTGCGTCCTTTGACCTCCATCGCCGGGGCTTACTTGAAATTCACCATCCCCGGCATCGTCAACCTCGCCACTTCTATTCTAAATGCCGGATTAACTATTTTACTCCTCTACTTGGGGTACAAGGCCATCGCCCTCACCGTTCTCAGCGTTTCCCTAGCCGTAGCCGGCATGATTTGGGGTGTCTATTATTCCGTAAAAATCCTTGGGGCTCGCCTCCGATTTTCTAAGCCGGATATTCCCCTTTACAAAGAAATGTTCGGCTTCTCATTCTGGGTTTTCCTCAACCAAATCATGGATTTGTTTTACTGGAAAGCAGGCACCCCCATCGTCACCAGCCTAGCCGGGGCAAGTGCGGCAACCATTTTTACTCTGGGTGTATCTTTTTCATATAATTTTATAACAGCATCAACATCTATCTCATGTGTCTTTGCTCCCAAAATAATGCACATGGTAGCCTTGGGAAGCACACCCCATCAACTTACCGAGCTCATGATCAAAGTAGGTCGAATGCAGCTCGCCGTTCTTAGCATCATCCTTTTAGGCTTCATTACCTTCGGTCAGAGTTTCCTCACCCTCTGGGTGGGCGATACTGTCGGCTCAGATGTATCTACTGTATACATTGGTGCATTATGTGTTTTAATCCCATTGGTTATACCTCTTACCCAAAACACAGGCCTCGCCATTCTTCAAGCCCTCTCTATTCATAAAGGGCGAGCCATCATCCTTTTCTATACTTCTATTACGGGAGTCATCATCGGCTATATCCTTACTAGCTTCTGGGGACCTCTGGGCATGTTTATCGGCACCGCTATTTCTCTTTTCATCGGTCAGAACTTCCTCATCAACCGCTATTATGCCAAGCGAGCCAAGCTAGAAATTGCCTCTTACTTTAGGCAGACCTATTTCCCCATCACCCCCATCGCTCTCGTCGCTCTCCTTCTCGGTTATGCCACCATGTCCATGCTAGACCTCACTTCCTGGCTTCATTTCATCATTGCCGCCGTTATCTATGGCAGTCTTCTTGCCCTAGCTATTTTCTTCTTCTACCTCAATAAGGAAGAAAAAGACCACTTCCTCGCCCCCATCAGAAAGATTATCCGCATCTAACCCTCCCATTACCCATGACTAATACATCACCTCTCATCTCCATCATCATTCCGGTTTACAAGGTAGAGCCCTACCTCCGCCAGTGCCTCGACTCCGTCCTTGCCCAGACCTACCCCCATTGGGAAGCCATCTGCATCAACGACGGCTCCCCCGATAACTGCGGTGCTATCCTCGATGAATATGCTGCCAAAGACTCTCGATTTATCGTCATCCATCAAGAAAACCAAGGCGTTTCTGTAGCTAGGAATAGAGGTCTAGAAGTTATGCAGGGAAAATACCTAACACTTCTTGATGCCGATGATTGGTTTTCTCCTGGTGCACTTGAGTGTATTATTACAGCTATGGAAGAAAGTACTGCTGACTTCGGTAGATGTAGTAGAACAGACCATGAACCTAATGGAGAAACAAAAAGAGTTCTTAGAGGAGCTTCATTTTATCATGAAAACGTCCCCTACACTTCACACATATTATGTGTTTTAGATAGAAAAAATATTGCTACGGAAGCTGGAGGAGCTGTCTTTATTTGTGACAAAATTCGTTCACAAAATCTCAAATTTATCCCACATGCTAAATTAAGCGAAGATATAGACTTTGTTGTACACTACCTTAGCAATACCACTAATGTTGTCTATATTTTCTCACCAATATATCATTACAGAAAAGGCATAGGGGCAGTACAAGGATTTATATCAAATTCTGTGAAATACTCGATTGAATGTGTTGATGCAATGATAAATATTCTTGAACGCTTACAAGATCTCAAACCATCACGACATTTCTCTCGCACACAGAAACATGGTTTTTACGCCATACTCCTTCAATGCATATTTGCACATTCAAAAATTTTAACAAACATCGCAAATACACAACATTTAAATCTTTCTAATATAAAAAGTCCAAAAAAAATATTTCGCATTATTATAAATAGTAACATCATTGATTCTTTAAAGCTGATTCTACGTTTTTATTGTCCGCTGCTCAATAAATTCAAAAGAAAATTTCTAAATTAAACCTGTATTTAATAAACACATTATGAAAACACCCCTTATTTATACCTGTGCTTTAAGACCTTTTTATACTTCTGATGCTTTCTTCACTAGAGACTCAGGGCTATTATGTCGTTCCTTACAATCCATAGGAATCCCTGCTAAAGCAATCGTTCCGGAACAAAATCCACCAGCACCTAAAAGAGAAGATGTTATCCGTGCAGATTACGAAAAAGAAATGAAAAATCCCGAATGGTGGAAAAATTTCAACATTGATGCAGTTATTTTCGTCACCTGGGGTGAAAAAAAAGATACAGAAATCATCAATGCCGCAAAAAAAGCAGGACTAATAATCATTTTAGTAGCAGATGATGGCAATGGAAAATTATACAGTATAAAAGAAATATATACCCTTACCCTACGAAGACATTATCACTTATCTTTTTTCAAAAAACATTTTATTACATTAATAAAGACTCCATTAACTATAGGCTACTATATCAAATTACTGGGATTAACTGGCAATTCAAGATACATCCAATATTCCCTAGCAGACTACTTACAAGTTATTAACCCATTCATATTAGATAATATTAAACAAGGAGTAAAAAAATTAAAAATTAATTGGAATTGTGAATTTGGGATTGGTTGCTCCGCAAACAGAATAAACCCTAAACCATTAGCAAAAGATATTCATAATCCAATAGTTGTATGTGTCGGTCTTTGGGAAAAGGTAAAACACAAGCGACCTCATTATTTATTAGACGTTGCTCATGAATTACTAAATCAAAATAAAAAAGTCCATATTCACGTTTATGGGAAAATGCCAGAATTCATGCACCAACGTTGGGAACAAGAACCAAACAAAGAAAGATTACATCTTCATGGAATTGTTCCTCAAGATGAAATTTTAACCACTATGTCAAAAGCTCAAGTATTCTTTTGCCCATCAGCAACGGATGCCGTTCCTGTACCAGTAGTTGAAGCTCTATGCTCCGGTTGCTCCGTATGTGGTGGTGGTGGCATGGTTCGATGGGCATCTGCAGAAGGCTATGGTGTTTGCTCCACAGGAAAAGATAATCCCATAGAAGAAGCTCAACAAATCAACGAAGAACTAGGAAAATGGGAAAATAATCACTACCAAGCATCCCAAATAGCACAATATTGGATTCCTCACGTTTCTTCTCTTGAAATTGTCAAAAATATGGTCACATTTGTTACGAGTAAAACAACTAAATAAATTTCATAAAAATGACAGATAACGCCAAGGCAATAAAAATTATTTTTATCATATTAACAATCATCCTACTATCTACATCTGTTGGATTCTTATCCAGTGATGAAAACCCTCTTTTTAGCCTTGCATTATGTATAATTCCTATAAGCATTTTATCTATTATTTTCATCAAGGAAAAAATTTGGTATACTTGGTTTCTTCTACCTCCTTTATTTCTACCATTAGGAATTCATAGTGATTATAAATATTTTTTAATAATCCTTACAACTCTTCCATTTTATATTTGGTTTATTATAAGGGAAAAAATCCCTATTACATGGAACAAACTTCTTCTTCTTGATATTCCCCTCTCTATTCTTCTAATATATATCGCTTATGTATTTTTGAGCAATCCTTTCGGAATTGGTGTTGACTATTTTGAAGATTACTATGGAGGTAAAGGATATGTTCTTTGTCTCGGTGCTTTGCTTGCCTATATCTCTTACTCAACCCTCGTAACAAATAGCCATCAATTAGGTAAACTTCTTACATGGTATTTACCAATCCTCATCTTCTTTACAATTATATCTACAATAAAGGCACTTGTTTTAGGAGAAGGAGAATCTCTAGAAAATGTTAATCAAACTTCAGGTAACGAAGGATACAGAGAAATGGAATACCTTTCTCTTTCCATACTCATCGGACAATTAATCATTATTAAATACAATATTAAAGATATAATAATAAAGATATGGCCATCCATACTAGGTGGCTTAAGTTGTTTAGGCATACTTATTTCCGGCTTCAGAAGTCGAGTTTTATTTCTGGCTTTTACATTTATTTGTGTGAGTATCCTATACAAAAGATGGTTCACTTTATTCATCATACCACTTATAGGGATCAGTTGTTTAACAATTTTATCAGCAAATGGCACAACAAGAGAACTACCAAGTGGTATACAACGATGTCTTGCTCCTCTCGAATTCATAGATATTGATCCAAATATACGAAGAGAAGCCCAAGGCTCTATTGACTGGCGAACTCAAATGTGGGACTGGGCTCTAGATGATAGAGAACTCTTTATTAAAGATAAAATTTGGGGAGATGGGTTTTCATTTGACATCTACACCATGAAAGCCAATATCTATTTCCAAACAAGAAATATACGGGAAGTAGGTGACTCCATGGGAAATATGCAATATGCAAGAACAGGGCAATGGCATAATGGCCCCATATCGACCATTCACTCTCTAGGTTATGTAGGTTTAGCGATTTTCTCAATTTTATCCGTTATAGGAATGTATTATAGTTGGCTAGTAAGTACTATTTATAAAAAACATCAATATAAAACTGGTATACTTTATATCAGCTTAACAACCTTCATGTCGACCCCAATATTTTATTTTATTTATGCTGATGCCTTTAAAGCAATACCATTGCATATCATTAATCTTACAATTATCAAGCTATTGTATTGCTGTGCTAAACGAGAGGGATTATACATCACAAAATCAACACGCAAGGAGTATATCCCACTATCTTGTAGAACTGCCCAAGCTGAATGAACAATGACTCGACCGAAAATACTCTCTGTTTTCAACCGCTACCTACAATATGGTGGTGAAGAAACCATGGCAAAAACCATGGCTGAGACTTTACGCTCTATTGCCAATGTTCATGAATATAACTATTCCACAGAAGAATGGTTAAGTAAGGGAAAATTAACAGCTCCTCTAAGAGGATTGCACAACAAACAAGTCATTGGCGAGCTCAAACAACTTCATGCAGAGCATCAATTTGATTGCTGGCTGATTCACAATGTATTCCCGGGGATGTCTCCATCCGTCTATTCCTTGGTGCAAAAATTACAAGTCCCGGTCATCCATATCCTTCACAACTATCGCTTCGGTTGTCTCAACGGACTCCTTTTTAGAAATGAGCACGAATGCCAAGAATGCCCCCAAAAAGGCAACTTTCTCCCCGGTATTAGGCACAAATGCTGGAACGGCAATTACATCACCAGTCTCTTTTCTGCCATCTTTCAGCTAAAAGCACGCCACTCCGGTATTCTCCATTATGCTCAATTCGTCGCACTTTCCCACAAACAAGCAGAATTACTCATTTCCCTAGGCATTCCTAAAGAAAAGCTCCACATCATCCCGCTCTTTGTCGATACCTACAAAGAACCTTATACCCCCCCACCTGCTGATGGTCACATTCTTTTTATAGGAAGATTGTCACCGGAAAAAGGCTTACTCCCTGTTCTCGAAGCATGGAAAGACATACACACCTCTCGGCAACTTATTATTGCCGGTGATGGTCCTCAACGCGAGGAATTGGAAAATTACGTTTCTCAACATCACCTCACCAACGTGATTTTCAAAGGCTTTGTTCCTAAAGAACAACAACAAGAACTTTGGGATAAGACCACTGCTTATATTTCCCCCTCTCTCTGCCACGAAGCGGGTGCTACAGCCATCCTGGAAGCATTAGGCAGAGGGCGACCTGTCATTGCCTACGCCAAAGGTGCCGCCTGTGACCATATTGCCAACCCTATGCACGGATGGCTCATGAATCCCGATGATCCAAATTCTCTCAAGCAAACACTCCATTCCATCCTTCAAATGTCATCCGAACAACTTGAGCAAATGGGACATACTTCACGAGAATTTACAAAA
This sequence comes from Akkermansia sp., assembly GCA_030525455.1. Classification (GTDB taxonomy): domain Bacteria; phylum Verrucomicrobiota; class Verrucomicrobiia; order Verrucomicrobiales; family Akkermansiaceae; genus Akkermansia. The sequence continues at coordinate 44,639 of JAUNER010000021.1, forward strand.
ATAAATCATTCAGCTAAAACGTGGATTAACTTGCTTGCAAAGATTCTTCACCATCAAAATGTCCAACTCTCTAAATAATAAATAAATATTCTCCCCCACATCGATTATATCATCTTCATATTAATTCCCTTTATTATTTTTATATTCACAAAAAAATTCCAATGCCGCAATGGCATCCTACTTTTCAATACCCCAAAATACCACTAAAATAACATACTGTCACCAAAAGGATATTTTAATACTTTTTAAATCGTATTTTAAATATTGGAAGGGCAACGTAAACATCAACAAATTTTTGAATATATCCTTAATTCACGAATTTGATCAAACTTAACCATTATTTTTAACTCAATTAACTACTAAAAGGCACGCTTTACCCTTTATAACAGAATTAAAACAATCCTTTAATTTTAGTTTATTCCACTTTATTTATGAGCACGCATAAAGCCTCTCATTTTTCTCAAACTTGAAATCTAAACCACAAACGATAACTTTTCATTTGCAATTAAACTATATCATATGGTATGAGCACTCTGAGCATGAGCCTCAGCGTAAACTCTATTGATTATCTCAGCTTTTGCATCCCAAGTAAAATCCTTGGAACGTTCTAATGCTCCATTAGCAAGTCGCAATCGCAACTCCTCATCAAGTGCTAACCGATCCAATTCTCTTGCAAGCGATTCAGATATTTTTTTTATTGATTGAATAGGAATCTTTATCCCGCAAGTTTCGTTAATTACAGTAGAATAACCACAATGATCCAAGGCTACAAAGGGAAGACCATTCTGAAGAGCTTCCATGGTTACAGTAGGAGTACCTCCTTCATGAATACTGGTAATACACATCACATGACATTGCTTCATGATGGAAGATACCTCTTTATGAGGAACAAGGCCATGAAAACGTATGCAATGCTCTAAATGTAAATCTTTGACCAACTTTTTCCATTTTTTTTCTTCTCCTCCGCCTCCTAACACTTCCACTTGAACAGAAGTTCTACACAATGATATTGCCCTGATTAATATAGGCAATGCTTTCAAAGGCACAAATAGTCCTACCCAACACACTTTTAGCGGCGTTCCAGGAAGATGATTACAAATATCCGGATGATCATCATTTTTTTTCGTTCCCACTTCTCGCATTAGGACAGCTTCTCTTTTCCATAAGGACTGAATCTCACGCAAAACTAAATCGTCAGATGCAAAAATCGTATGGGCAATTTTAGAAACATGTCGTGCAGCTAAACTGAAACGTTTTTGATAGGCATTAATAATGTTTCTGCAAGAAAAAAACACAAAATTGTGAATATCCATGCTAAACAACAAGCTCCAAGCAGTATTTTTAAATCCACCCACAGGTCCCCATATAAATGGCTTATTCAATTTCCAAAGCAATCCTGGTTCTCTATAACCAACCATGTTGACATGATGCACAATGTCAAAATTTTCTTTTTTATCCAATTCTACTGCATATTCGTATGCTTTTTTTTGCCAAGAATGATAAAACCAATAAAAACTAGGTGGCCATATTTTTCTTAGAATAGCATGATACGTTGCAGGTATAAAATGAAAAGTAATATTCTTGACTTGTTCCGGATTCTCTTTACTAAATTTTTCTATGTCCCGCTGAAAATCACCATCTCTAACAATAACATGCACATCATGATAACGTGCGATAGTAATAACAAAATTCCAACCGGTACCAGGTTCTGAACCACGATACGGATCACAAGCATAACATCCTAACAGCACTTTAAGCCTTTTAGACCAATCTTCATTCATAGTCTTATAATTTAAAAATTACTCCTAAGTATGTACACATGAAACGTACCATAACTGCAAATACAATAGCAAGATTTTTTTGATAAAAATTGTCTGTGAAAGTTGCAATATTAAATGCGAAACGGTGAGAACACAAAAAAAGAAACTCTCCAAATAAAGATATGAACTACACTATTTATTAAAACGAATAATGCACACTCTATAAAAAAACCAAAATACTTGAAAATAACATTAGCTAATGGCAATATTTTCTCGTACCTTAAAACTCTTCAGTTCATATTTCTCTTCAATGACTATAAAACCAACCAGAATCGAAATTCTTGACATTCTACGTGCGTTAGCATTATTCGGCATTCTTTTTGCACATACAGAAGCTTATTTCGGAATCCACATACTCCCCCGAAACAATTGACATAGAACAGTTTTTAACACAATATACAATACTACATCCTTTTTATTCTTTAGAGGAAGAGCTTTTCTTGTCTTTTCTTTTTTATTTGGTCTAAGCTTTTTCCTCCAAATTGACAGAGCTTCACAACGTGGTGTAGACATCCGATTACGCTTTTTATGGAGGTTATTTCTCCTTTTTATCATTGGACTCTTTCACACCTGCTTCTATACCCACGATATCCTCACAACATTTGCAATCACAGGATGCTTGCTCATCCCTCTTTATAAGGTAAAGACTCGTTATATAGTATGTCTCATTATCTTTTGTTTACTGTCACCTGTTGCTGTATACAATGCCCTTATTAGCGGACATTTCATCGATGCCACGCCATCGTCACAATGGGCACTTGTCGAATTCTTTCGAAGCAATCTTAATGACAACTACCAACTCTACCTATCCGGCTCATTTACTGATGTCGCCACATACAACCTTTACCCACAAAGCATATCAGCCTTTCTATTCCTATTTACAGGAGGTCGTTTGTGGCTTACCCTCGCCTTGTTTATGCTAGGACTACTAGCCGGACGATATCGAATTTTTGAAAACATAAAGGATCACTTGGCCTTTTTCAGAAACACCTTGATTGGAGGGATAATCATTTCAGGCATTATCATCTGCCTCTATAAAACATATCCTGCTTGCGAAGTTTTTGTAAAAAGTTGAGGAACATTGGTATTTAGCTTAGCATTTATCTCTACGATAGTTCTTATTTATCAGTACATCAACATTCCGTCTATCATTACTTCTCACTTAGCCGCAGTGGGAAAATGCACATTGACTTGCTATGTGACGCAAAGTCTCATTTTTGTGCCAATCTTTTACGGCTGGGGGCTAGGTTTAGCAACAAGTACACCTACATGGGTATGTGCTATGATGTCTATAGGTGTGTTCGTTCTTCAATCCGTTTGTGCAAAAATCTGGCTGAAATATTTCCAATATGGGCCACTGGAATATTTATGGAGATCCGGCACAGTGATGACTTGGCAGAAATTACGCAGAAATCCATAGTTCATGTAGTTATATTCAAGAGAAACCTTTGGCAAAAGATGTAAGGTCAAACCTCCTCCCCTCAACTAAAAACACTCTCCCAAAATTTCTCGAACTACAAAATTCCGCTAGGGGAACTGCAAAATTTCCCGCACCTTATCCACTTACCTATTCAGACACTTCTCATTATTAAACCCGCCCCAAGTCAACTTTATCTATTGATTATCAATACAAGAATTCCTCATACCCTCATTTCATGCTTCACCGGA
>JAUNER010000034.1 GCA_030525455.1 Akkermansia sp.
CTTAATCTTTTATGCTTTTTATTTCTAAGATGTCTTTTAAGTGTAGTTCTTACTTGCCTATTCCAATCCTTATGGAGAGAAGAATTACCCTTTAGCGAGAGTAATCCCACCTATTATATCTACACCTATTTTCATATTCTCCCATGACGAGCGGTCTGTATGGCGGGCAAAGATTCAACACGCCACGATAAGAGTCAGTCTTTTCATACATGACCACCCTATCATTACGGCATGGATTATACTGTGCTATGAGCCTATTTATCCTATGTACAACGTGCGAAACCAATGAACAGCTCACCACACCGAAACCACAACTCATCTATGAATACCCTCAAATAAGAAATATGCCCATAAATGGCTCATGGGTTGGACATTTAAATGGAATCGATAACGTATCTATTGTGCCGCAAGTCACAGGATACATACAAGACCAACTCTACACGAATGGAAGTATCGTCAAAAAAGGGCAGACTTTATTTCTCATAGACGATACACGTTTTCGTGCAGAAGTAAAAAAAGCCCAAGCGACACTAGAACAAGCCGAAGCAAACTTACGACAACTCCAATACGACAGCCGTATCTATGAACCACTAGCACGGGCAAATGCTATCTCTAAACAAAAATACGAAGACACAAGACTAGCTACCCTAGCCGCAGAAGCAGCAGTAAAAGAAGCAAAAGCAGAACTAACATTAGCCCAAAGAAACCTCTCCTACACCATCATCAAAGCCCCCTTTGATGGCGTGGCAGGGTTTTCAACCGTCAACCGAGGCGACTTAGTCAGCCCTGACAGCAAACCTCTATGTATCGTATCGGACGTCAATCCCATACAGCTAGACATTTCAATAACGCAACAAGAATGGATTAAACAATCGGGGAAAAAACAAAATACAGGAATTCAATTAGGTTCAAAACTCAGTATCAACCTACAAGACCACACAAACTGGCCACACAAAGCAACAATCACGGCCATAGACAGAGGGTTTAACCCCATGACCGGAAGCCTACGAATCAGAGCAGAACTCCCCAACCCACACCTCGTCTTACGACCCGGAATGTTTGTGATAGCCACCGCATTGCTTCAAAACATACCCAACGCACTATGCGTACCATCAAACGCCATTATATCGACACAGGGAAAAAACTTTGTCGTCACCTTAGATAACAAAAACCACCCCTATATTGTTCCCGTAAAAATAGGAGCAGAAGCTCAGGGATTTCGGCAAATTTCTCCAATTCAACCAAAAGCTATCACACAAAACAGTCGAATTATCATCAAAGGGTTAATACAAGCTGAAACTCTGGCACAAAACCCACACAGCATCGTTGAAGCAATACCCAACAAAAAACAATAACCCTTTACCCTATGGCTCGATTTTTTATATACCATCCCATTCCCGCCATTTGCATCTCCATCATCCTAATTCTATTGGGAGCATTTAGTCTATGGCGATTACCAGTCTCGCAATATCCTGACATCATACCGCCGACCATTCAAATATCAGCCACCTACCCCGGAGCAGATTGCCAAACAGTGGTTAATTCCATTGCATCGCCCATAGAGCAACAGCTCTCCGGAGTAGATGGGCTATCTTACATGACTTCTATTTGCACCAACAATGGACAAATGAACCTATCAGTTCTTTTCGAAGTTGGAACTGACCCGAACATAGACCAAATTCTAACCTATTTACGCTATGGTCAAGCCGCCTCACAACTCCCCCAGGAAGTCAGTGCTCTCGGTGTCAATTTACGAAAAAACAGCGGACTCCCTGCCATGGTTGTTAGCTTATACTCACCCAACCAAGAATACAATAGCCTCTGGCTAGCCAACTATGCCTACATCAACCTCATAGATGCCCTCAAAAGAATTCCCGGAGTGGGCGACGTGCAGGTGTTTGGGGCAGGTCATTATGCCATGAGGATTTGGCTAAACCCCGAAAAAATGGCTGCCCTCAACATCACGGCACAAGAAGTAAAACAAGCTATTCAATCGCAAAACAACGTCAACCCAGCCGGAAAAACAGGAGCACCGCCTACACTCACCACACAAACGCAAAGCTACACCATACACGCCCCAGGAAGACTCAATTCCACCGAGCAATTTGAAAACATCATCGTACGCGGTAAGGATAATTCTATCGTTAGACTTAGTGACATTGCACGCATCGAGCTGGGGGCTGACTCCTACACACTCAGCTCAAGTGTCAATGGTCAAGCAGCCGCTTCTATCGGCATTTACGAAGCCCCTGACGGCAATGCCATTGACTTAGTAAATCAAGTACGGCAAATGCTGGAAGAGACAAAGTTCCCACCAAACTTAAACTGGCTTGTCTCTATGGATTCCACCCTTGCGGTACGCTCCGGTATCTCTGAAATCATAGAAACCTTAGTTATCGCCATGGTGCTAGTAATTTTAGTTGTATTTTTATTTTTACAAGGCTGGCGAGGCACTCTCATCCCGGCTTTTGCATTACCTGTATCTATCGTAAGTATCTTTATAGCTTTTCCCTTTCTAGGGTTTAGCATCAACACCATTTGCCTAATGGGGATTGTGCTGGCAATCGGACTAGTAGTAGACGATGCCATCATCGTTGTTGAAGCAGTAAAAAACCACCTTGAGTCAAAATCCCCCATCATCCCTGCTACACTAGCAGCAATGAAAGAAGTATCCGGGCCTATCATCAGTACTGCACTTGTCATTAGTTGCGTGTTTTTGCCAACTTTACTTTTACCAGGCATCACCGGCAAACTTTTTGCTCAATTTGCAATTACCATTGGTTGCTCTATTCTTATTTCTGCCTTTTGTGCCCTCTCACTTAGTCCGGCCCTATCATCACGCTTACTTGATAAAGACAAACTGATGAATCTGGCGTTTTTCCGGCTATTCAACCGCTACTTCGACATTGTAAAAAACCAGTATGTACGCCTCTGCAAATTTTTCATCACCAATGCATGGGCTGCTTTCTTGTTCCTTATACTCATCACCCTATCACTCCTCCCCATGGTAAAATTCATCCCCGCCGGATTTTTACCGACAGAAGACCAAGGATATATTTTTGCAGGTGTGGAATTACCGCCCAATACCTCATTTAACATCACAGAAACAGAATCTGCCCGACTAGAAAAAATAATCGCCCAAACACCAGGTGTACAAACTGTAACTACCGTCAATGGATTTAACCTCGTCAACTCCGTACAAAGCTCCTCTAATGCTTTCTTTTTCATATCCCTCACCCCTTGGAACCAAAGAAAAGACAGCTCTCTCCACGCCTCAAACATCGTCAGCAAACTCAAACAAACGCTCAACCAAGCACCATGCCTAGGCCTGGCATACGCTATCGAACCTCCATCCCTACCGGGAATAGGAACTACCGGCGATGTTACACTCATGCTAGAAGATCGTAAAGGTGCTCATGCTGACTTCCTCGCAGAAAACACAGCTACGTTTACCAATGCACTACTCAAACGCCCGGAAATCGACTCCATCCAGAACTTTATGTCGCCCTCTACACCACAATTTAAGCTAAAAGTAAATACAGAACAAGCAGTGCTTCAAGAAATTGACATCAATTCCATTTACACCACACTCCAAGCCTTTATGGGAAGCACATTCGTCAACTACTTCAATATTTTTGGTCGAGAATGGCAAGTTTATATGCAAGCAGATGCTCGATATCGCACAAACATCGATCAACTTGAATTATTTTATGTAAAAAATAACGAAGGAGACCCTGTGGCACTTAATTCCCTTATAACAGCCACACGCACATGGGAACCAGAATTCCTGATTCGTCAAAATATGTTTAACGCAAACCAACTAAACATTACACCAGCACCAGGATATTCAACCAGTCAAGTCATAGCCGCCATTGACGAGAGTTTCTCAGCTTCAATGCCTGTCGGCATGGGCTATAATTTCACCGGAATGAGTTACCAAGAAAAACAAGCAGAATCCGGTATTAACATCACGACAATTTTCTTAGTTTCAACAATCTTCATCTACTTTATACTCGCCTCTCTTTATGAAAGCTGGAGTTTACCCATTCCCATTTTTCTGACAATCCCTATAGCCATCTTTGGAGCATTTGCCGCCCTTCTTCTATTTGGACAAGAACTCAATATCTACTCGAAAATCGGGCTCATCATGCTCATGGCTCTAGCCGCAAAAAACGCCATACTCATCGTAGAATATGCTGTACTAAATCTCAAAGCTGGGAAAAACCTACTCGAAGCCACACTTCATGCCGCAGAAGTTCGCTTACGTCCCATCCTAATGACCAGCATCACGTTTGTTATGGGCTGTATCCCTCTCGCCCTTGCAAGCGGCTCAGGGGCAGCGGCTAGGCAAGTTGTAGGTATCTGCATCATTGGCGGAATGCTTACAAGCATCATTATCGCCTCTATACTCATACCATCATTCTTTTACATAATTGCTCGTATTTTTCATTTACCAGACAAACTATCGTCCACCCACTAATTACCCCTATCAATAATAAGCCCCCCGAATGAAAATATCACTCGAGGGGCTTTGGTTAATGGTTTACAGATTACCTGAATTATGCGCTAAGAGTAGCGCCAGCCTTAGCTTCGATGGCAGCCTTTGCCTGAGCAAAGATTGCATCAAATGCCTTTTCATCAGCAACAGCCAAATCTGCAAGAACCTTGCGGTCCAATTCGATATTGGCAGCCTTCAGGCCTTCCATGAAGCGGGAGTAAGTAAGACCGCGGTCGCGAACAGCAGCGGAAATACGAGCAATCCACAAACGACGGAATTGTCCCTTACGACGCTTGCGGTCACGGTATTCATACTGCCAAGCCTTGTAAACAGCGTCCTTTGCGTAGCGGAAGAGTTTGCTGCGGAAACCGCGGAAACCCTTAGCACGCAAGAGAATGCGCTTACGACGCTTGCGAGAGGCCGGTCCGTTAGTAGCACGTGGCATAGATTATTTCTTTCTCTATCATGAACAGACTGTTCTTCCTCACCTTCCTGCAGTCTCGCCTGTTCTTTATCTTCTCAGTTGGAAGAAGGCTGCATGAAGGACCCCCGTTCAGCGGGGGAAATGGCTCGGCTTGTGCCCGAGCGTTTTCGCGGCTTAGGCGAAAGGCAAGTTTTGCTTAACAGCCCAGACTTGCGTTTCGTCAACCAGAGCAGCCTTGCCAAGCTGACGCTTGCGCTTGCTGGACTTCTTCTGGAGGATGTGACGCTTGCCCTGATGGCGGCGAAGCACCTTGCCCGTACCGGTTACCTTGAAACGCTTAGCAACAGCCTTGCGTGTCTTGTTAATACCACCTTTGCGGGTCATGGTGGAAGTAGTATACACTTCTTTTCTGTTTTGGCAAGTCCAAAATCTAATAATACCCCCTATTTCTCAATTTTTATTCTTCGATAGCCGGGGCAAACTGCTCGACCAATGGTTCTTGTAAAGAAAACATTATTTCTCGGAATTCTGGAGTCGTGTCTATATGACCATGAAGATGTAAGAGTCCGTGAACCATGTAGCGGAAAAGCTCTCTGTAAATAGGTTCATTAAATTCTTTTGCCTGACGAAGAGCAGTATCAAAACTAATCAAAATTTCACCCACTCCATCACCATGGGGGAAAGTAATCACATCCGTCTCAGAAGGGTCATCCAGAAAACGAGCATGAATATCCTTAATCACCGCATCATCGACAAAACTAATTTCCACCTCATATAAATCAGCCAGAACCGGAACCGGGCCTTCCGGTGACTTCAAGACAAAAGGCAAACACTGCCGAACCGCCAATTCTAGTTTTTCCTGAACGGATACCGGTATACGCCCTTCTTCCAAATGATAATATAGCTCAATATTTGGTTGCATAAAAACTAAGCTTTATCAACACTATTAAGCAGTTTATCCTGCGACGCAACAACGGCGTCATCGGCAGAATGCTTGTCCTCCTTAGAGCCAGGCTCTGTTTTTGAGGCATTTAATTTCAAATCCAACTCTCCTTGTTTAGGCAGTTCCTGTGCCGGATAAGTAATTCGATTATGATGAATACTTTTAAGAGTTTTTACAAAACTCTCGCGAATCAATTTCAAATCACCCAAAGATAACCCACTATCATCCAAATGCCCCTCAACAACACGTTGACGCATTAAATCAGAAACCCTAGCCTGCATTTCGTCCATAGTCATTTTACCCATAGAACGAGTAGCACTCTCAACAATATCAGCCAAACTGACGATCCCAATTTCACGAGATTGAGGATTAGGACCTTTATAACGGAAATTTTCTTCCAGCACCTCTGGCAAATCATCCATTGTTGCCGTTTCATCTTCACCCTCACCGGATTTCAGCAACTCTTCACGTTGCTTCAAAGCTTTATAATAAAAGAACGAAGCCAATGAAGTACCATGATGTTGCTCAATTACATCCACAAGAGGTCTGGGTAAATTCTCTGACTTTGCCAACTCCACCCCATGAGTTACATGGTCTATAATTTTACGGGCACTCATCCCTGGCGACAAAGTATCATGCGGATTATTACCATCCATGATATTTTCGATAAAGTAACTAGGATTCTCTACCTTACCAATGTCGTGATAATAAGCTGAAATTCGACACTGTACCGGATTTGCCCCCACAGCCTCGGCCGCCGCTTCTGCTAACTGAGCCACCAATAGTGAATGATGGAAAGTTCCAGGAGCATCCATCTGCAATCGCTTCATAAGCGGACGATTCATATCCCCTAATTCCAACCAAGATATAGGAGTAATCACCTTAAATAAACCCTCTAATATCGGTAAAAAACCACCTACAAGCACTGCAGTCATCATACTAATACCAAAAGCACTAGACATCTGAATAAGCACATTGGTCGTATTAACTTCCCACTCGTCCACTACCTCAATAGGCGACATAATACAGCACATTCCTAACACCAATATACCAACAAACAATCCTGCTCGCAAAACCTGTGCCCGACTTCGCAAATTATTTGCAACCAGCACCGTCAACATACCGGAAAGCATATTCAACAAAATAAACTGACCATGCTTGACCGACAAATCGTCCGGAAGCAAAAAGAAGCTACCTAATATAGTCGTCGCGATTGTTACAAAAAAGCCAAGCAAAGAACCTTGCAACACAGTAACAACCAAGGGAGCCAACAAGTAAGGCATATAAATAAGCTCTTTACAAGAAGGGCAACCCACCATCATATTACTTATCGTGCTGAAAAACAACATCTGTAATAAGATGGCTCCCCATGTAAGCACAAATACTCGATTATTCCTAAATTGCTTACCGGCACACAACCAGTACATGGGGGCTAAAGCCAGCACAGAAAAGAACAATCGAAAACTTATCGATATATTACTCCCTGTACCAGCCAAAACCCACTGCGGACCTGTACACACAATCCAAAATAACAAGCCCATGACCAGCAACGCCAAAGCCCCCAGCACAAACATACTGGAGTTCAATCGCTCCCATGAACTCTGTGGCACAGAAGAACCGTCTTCGTCGGTTGTTCCGCTCTCGACAGACGAACCGTTTCGCTTAAAAAATCGAACCATAATCAATTATTTAGAATAAACCTCAGTCACATTCGGGATAGGACCAAGGTTAGCCAATGCCTCTTCAATCAGAGGATTGACTCCGGTATTTACCATTTCCATAGAAACACGAAGAGCGTTTCTAATGGCAGTCGGTGATGAACTCCCATGAGCAATAATTGTCACCCCCCTCACCCCTAGAAGAGGGCTACCACCTACGGCATCAGCAGATAAACGAGTCTTCATCGCCTTAAAAGCCCCGGAGGCCATCATTGCCCCAGCCATGCGAATCGGGCTAGACTTAATTTCCTGCTTCAACCATTTAGAAAATGCTTTAGCTGTTGCTTCACAAGTCTTTAACAACACATTACCTGTGAAACCATCTGTTAGAGCCACATCAACTTCATGCTCAAACAAATCGTGACCTTCGACATTGCCAATAAATTGAAATGGCAGTACTCCCCTTGCTTCCAAATGCTTCAACAAATGGAATGTACCCTTAGTAAAATCAGTCCCCTTTTCATCTTCTGAACCATTGCACATGACACCAACCTTTGGCATAGCTTTACCGTAAACATTACGAGCCAAAATACTTGCCATCACAGCATAACCAACTAAGTGACTAGGCTTAGCATCAGGGTTAGCACCAGTATCAGTTACGTTACACACCCCATATTCATTGGGCAACTGTGTCACAATACCAGCACGCTCTACTCCATTGAGCAGACGCAATTTAATCGTTGCCGCTGCTACAGCAGCCCCGGTATTACCGGCACTAACAACAGCATCTGCATCACCGGATTTTACTAAATCCACAGAAACAGACATAGATGAGTTCTTTTTCTGGCGTACTGCCATCAAACCAGACTCGTTCATTTCCACAACCTCAGATGCAGGTACAATTTCCACCCTAGGTCCGGAAACGCCCCATTTATCACAAGATGCCTTTACAACATCCTCGCGACCAACAAGATAAATCTTATCTATAAGAGAAAAATCCTGAAGGGCACGCTTGGCACCCTCCATGTTGATATCCGGGGCATTATCGCCCCCCATAACATCCAATGCAATCTTCATATTAACTGAAGAATTATGTTAACAAAATTTTTCCTCCACATCAAGCAAGTTCAGCCGCTCTGCGGAGGCAAAAGCGGCTGAGAAGAACTAATTAATACATTCACTCGCTAATGAGTGATAAATCCGATAACACCGAAATTAATTCAAAAGCTAAGATTAAGCTTCTGCATTAACAACGATTTCCTTGCCAGAGCGAGTAGTGTAAGTACCGCAGGATGGGCAAGCGGTGTGACCAGGAACATTAGCGCCGCACTTAGTGCATTTGCGGAGCTTTGGAGCGCGCCATGCAAGTGCTGCCAGACGGCTACGCTGCTTCATCTTTGAGGTTCTACGCTTTGGTGCTGCCATAATCTTATTTTGGTAAAAGGTTTAATTAATTCCCCAGTTGATCCAGTGCGTCCCATACGCTACTTCCACTGCTCGGGGCGGAATCTTTTACACCCAAACCACCCTCTTTGTCCACTCTAAAATCAGAAGATTTCGGCATACAGTCATTTTCTTCGTCAGAATCAGAGCATCTAGGGTAGGCAGGAAACTCCAAAACAATCTCTTCCCGAAGAGCATCCGTTAAATCAATAACCAACTGTTGTTCAATTTCTATGGACGTAGAAAAATCAACCAATTCCACTACATAATCAAACATCTCCAAGCAACGAACACAGCGGAATTGAAAAGGTGCAGAAATTTTTCCACGAATGAATAATTCGCCCTCAAATCGCTGCACATGGAGGTCAAAACTGAGCGGGCCTGTAGCTAAAACTTCGTCATCATCGATACCAAACACCTCTTTATCCAACTCACCAACGTAGTTTTTTCCGGCTTCGGGCAGGTGATCTAATTCAACCAATAATTTTTTCATAGGCAAAGTATACAAAAAAAAGTGCCACTCTGACAAGACTTCAGCGAGGCACCATGAAAATTATCGAGTTCAGCACACCGAATAACCAACGACATCTGACTAACCGGGAGGCCACTCTAAATCTCTACCACCTAGGATGTGCATGTGCAAATGAGGCACAGTTTCTCCGGCATGAGGGCCATTATTAATCACTAAGCGGAACCCAGATTCATCCACACCCAGCAAACGAGCCACTTTACCAACAGTTAGAAGCATATGCCCTAGCAAAGCAGCATCATCCTCCTGAGCCATTGCAAGGCGAGGAATAGCCTTTCGTGGCACAAGAAGCACATGAGTAGGAGCCCCCGGATTAATATCACGGAAACAAACGCATACCTCATCTTGGTACACAATATCCGCCGGAATTTCACCAGTACATATTTTTTCAAATAATGTTGCCATAGTTATTTTCTTGATGTGAGTTAATCATGTAAATTTTCCACCTTTTTATAGCCCATGCGTTTGAGCATCTCTTTTGCCAATTCTGCACGGCGACCGGAATTGCAATAAACAAGTAAAACTGTATCACGACTGGGAGCTTCACGAATAATATCTGTTTCAAGTGTTGCAAGGGGCAAATTAATTGCACCTTCTTTATGATTCGCTTTAAACTCCTCTGCCGAGCGAACATCAATGAGCAAAATCTTGCTTACCTTTTGACCACACGCTGATTGCAATTTTAATTCATCAGCCTGCATCTGTTCGTATTTCACAAACACAAAAAGTGTTGCGATGCCTAGCACCATTGCTACATACGGGAATACATTCTTCATAAACTTATATGATTATCGGTCGTTTAAAATTTTTCGTATCTACACCATCTTCGATGATAGGACGTGAGTCAACAACAACTTTTTGCTCGACAAATCCAAACACAGGACTCCCCCAGTTCACCACATCCCCCTCCTTTAAATACCTTGGCTCTTTCATTCCCAAAGCCACCCCCGCAGGCGTGCCGGTAGAAATAACATCACCCGGCACCAAGGTCATAAACTGAGACACATACGCTACCAGTTCATAAATAGGCATGATTAAATCACTCGTATTCCCCTTTTGTCTTAATTCACCATTCACATAAAGCTCTAAATCTATGTTATCCGGCTCCGGCACTTCATCGGCAGTTACAAACACCGGTCCGACAGGAGCAAATGATTCATAACTTTTCCCCTTGGTCCATTGTCCACCTCGCTCTAACTGCATCTCGCGTTCCGAATAATCACACATGAGAGTATATCCGTAAATCGCTTTTTTTACTGCTTCAACACTAGCATTTTTCAGCCGCCCTCCAATAACGACAGCCAATTCCACCTCATAATCTAATGCTCGGCTCCCCGGGGGAAGCACCACATTATCTGTTGTAGCACATAATGCCTCCGGAGATTTGAGAAATATACAAGGTTCCGGCTGTTGTACAGTACCATCAAATTCCTTTGCATGAGCCGCATAAGTTTTCCCCAAACAGACAAGTTTTGAGGGTTTTATAGGGAGGGCAAACGACTCATTGATTGATTCTTTTGATTCGTCTAAATAATCACTTAAGCAAACTAACTCACCACCTGTAGGAGCAACAACCCAGTCTTCAGCAATGAATCTAGTTTCATACCTATATTCACTATCCTGAATTGTGAAAAAACGCTTCCTCATACGTTCGTTATTTACCTTATTTTCTCAACAGGTCAATCTTTCATTGATGCTTCCTAATAAAAGACCCCCTAGAGTCATACTCTAAGGGGGCCATCATTAATTATCCATCTATGGCTTAGTCCTTCAAAAGAGAAGCAGAATCATCGCCTTCTTCATCAGTCACAGCGGGTTTAGGCTTATTCGTTTTCACCTTTGCCTTAGCCTGCTCAACTTCCTTGATAAACTTCTCGGCACTCTTACGTTCTCTATTCTTATCTTCATAAGCCTTATAGACTTTCTTAAATGCAGCTGACTCTTCCGGGTCTTGGTTATCACGCCATGCTTTTTCTGCCGCAAAATAGTCTTTCTGAGCTTGTTCGTAACCTTCCTTAGCCAGCTTTTCCATTCTGTCAAGCAAGGTCATCACGTATGGCTTTGCCTGCAAATCACGCAAACAAGCCACAATCAAACGACGATCGCCCAATTTCGTAGCTTCTTTAAGTAACGGCTCGTAAAGTTCCAAAGTCTTCGCATCATCGCGTTCGCGATCAACGGAAAGCACTCGAAGTATTGAACGATAGGCAGTATCTCTGGCACGTTCTGAAATCTCTTTATCTTTCCATGCCTTAAATAGATAAGGCACAGCATCGTCCGTAGTCCACTCACCCCATGCAGTAATAACGGCTAAAGCTTTTGCAGGATTCTTCTTATAAAGCTCTTCCATTTTCTTCAGTACATCGGGGTCACCTGTTCTGGATAGCAACTTATACCCATGACGAGCGGCCTCATCCGGCATAGCTTCTACAGCTGATAATAACTGAGATGCCATAGCCCTCCGTTTGGCATCCGAGCGTTTATCCATGATAGTACGAATAACTCGATAGGCGGCATCAACGTCCTGTGAGGAGGCATTAGCATCTTTCATCACCTCTAGCATATCCGGCACATCTGAAGGTTTCATCACATTTCGCATGTAACGAAGCACAGAAGATTTATTTTTAGACACATTCTTATTCGGATGTTCTTTCAATTGCTGATATAAACCAAGCATCATTTCACGCACACCCGGTTTAGGAACCATACAAATAAATCCTACCAAAAACTCATACTTATCCTTACTATAAGCATAGCTCTTAGGTCCAAGATTTTGAGATAGATTCTTCTGCATATCCTCAACAACCATGCGGGCAATTTCTGTATCTGCTTGAGCCATCATACCTAAAATGTGAGCAGAAGCTCTCCAGTTATCAGCATGACCAAAGCGACCGGCCACGTTGGCAATCAATAATGCTGCGTCTTCCTTGCTTGGCTTAAATTTATTCTTTAAATCAGGATGTGCATCTAATTCATCTAACTTCAGAACATCCTTATGTCTCAAATCTGCACCTAATTGCGACACCTCTATTAAGCGATTCTGCTTTTCTTCAATAGCTTTATTTTCAAGATAAGACATATACGCATATGTACCGGCCAAGATGAGCACACCGCCCATAATACCGGCTATCATAAAGGTGCGTTTTTTTAGTGCTTTAGCTTGTTTCAACTCCTGCTCTGCTCTATAAGCATCTTGAGCACTCCATTCTTGAGACTCAACTTCTTCAGCAGGCATTTCAACACCATCTACCGACATTTCAGCAGATTCGTCTTCCACCATGTCAGGCGGCATAGCCGTTGCTATCTGAGATGGAGCAAACTGAGGAGCAGATGGCGATGTAGAGGCAGCGGCCGGTGTAGGCACATTAGCAAATGGACTCTTTTTGATTGGCGAAGGAGTCGGCACATTGGCAAAAGGACTCTTCAAAGCAACTGGTGCCGGGGCAGTCGGCTCAGGCTGTGCCGGCGTATCAGCTACGGGAGCAGGAGTAGCACCAGGGGTTAAGAATGGATTTCGGCGTACCGGTGCCGGTGCTGCACCAGGGGTTAAAAATGGATTTCTCTTCTCCGGTGCAGGTGCGGCAACAACGGGAGCCGGCTCGGGTGCGGGTTCCTCTACCACCGCAGGAGATTGAGCCGTTTGTGCCATAGCAGCGGCTTGTGCTTCTTGATATGCTTTTTGTGCAGCTTCCAACTTTGCTAAAGCATCTTGCATTTGCATAGCATAGTTGTCCACAGCGGCTTTAGCGGCTTCGGCTTCAGCGGCACGGCGAGCCTCTTCCTCAGCGGCAATGCG
>JAUNER010000022.1 GCA_030525455.1 Akkermansia sp.
TTGTGCGTACAGCAACAGGTACTTGGTCTGTGACCTACAATGCAGAGAATAGACCCGTGATTTTCCAAAAAACCGCAGATTCCGTCACCACTCGCATTACGTGTACCTACGATTACATGGGCAGGCGTGCTACGAAAAAAGTGGAAGAAATCACTACCGATGCGGAGGGGAATGAAACAACTGCGATTATCAGTAACCACCGCTTCATCTACCGTGGATATTTACAGATAGCGTGTTGTGACTTAAGCAGAAGCGGACACCCCTGCCTATGGCTCATCACCTGGGACCCGACTCAACCTGTTGCCACTCGTCCCCTAGTCATCCAAAAAGACGGTGCATGGTTCTGTTACGGATGGGATTTGACGAAGAATATCTGCGAAATCTTCGGGCAAAACGGCTACATCCGTAGCACCTACGCCTACACACCATTCGGCAGCGTCACCACCAGCGGAGACATCAACCAACCCATCCAATGGAGTAGCGAATACTACGACAATGAATTAGCCTTAGTCTACTACAACTACCGTCACTACAACCCAACCGATGGTCGCCGGATAAACCGCGACCCCATCGCCGAACAAGGCGGCCGGAATTTGTATGGTTTTGTGGGGAATAAAACCATAAGTCTTTCTGACACTATCGGTAATGGAGTATTGGCATGGTCAGGGCTCATATTGCTTGGAGCTTTTTTAGCGTGTGCTTTGCATGGTATGGCAAAGGCCGTGAATTATAGCCCTAATGATAAGAGGCAACACTGTTATACAACTTTTTATATGTCAATAAATTGTGGTAGCATGTTGATTGCTGTACCTGTAGCAATTACGAAAGAAATATTGGATACAACTTATGCATTAATCCAAAAAGAGTTAGGCATTATTAGTAAAAAAAGATATGACTCTATTGTTGTGGATTCAATCAAAGATGGTTATGCAGATGTGGAGTGTATTAATGCTAATAGCGAAGAAGAGTGTGAATGTTGTTGTAAAAATGTGAAATGAAGTAATATGTATCACATATCATTAAAAAAATGACAAAAAAAGATAATTATCCAAAATTATTTGTTTATAAATTATTAATATTATCTTCCGTTGCTTATTCTATATTGATATTTCTTTTCGGTAGTAAAATAGACATAAGTGAATATGATTTTACAAGTTTTAATTTATCATATTTTTCTATACAACCATCCCTATGGTGGCTTATTATACATACCGGTATAGAAAATATAAAACGATTATATCGGCATTATATATTTGTAATAATGGGAGTTAGTGTTACGAGCTGTCTGCTTTTTTATGAGCTTCATTTCTGTTGGGCTAATTTAGGTTCATTTTTGGATGGTTATTATTCTTGGCTGATATGTCATCTCTTGTGTATACTTGGGACTATTATATATATTTACCGAATGGGAAAGAGTTTGATAAAACCGTGATTTTAAAAGAGAACCACTAGCGGCATTATCCTTCCCCACCCAGCAAATCAGAAACAGCCTCCCCCGAAACAGTCCCCACAACCGGCAAGAAACAAATTACGCTTCCAATTTTCTGTAAAAATAGTAAATTAAGCACAGTCATGCGATTGGTATTAGCAGACAAATTGGGACAAATCATCCTTAGTTTCCTAGAAAGACTAGGCGGGATGATGATATTGCTCTATTCCGTCATCCTATGCCATTTCAGCGGCAAATTTCGCTTTCGCGTCCTCATCGAGCAAATTGCACGCATTGGTGTTGAATCCCAACCTGTAATACTCATTACCGGGGCATTTACCGGAGCAGTACTTGAAGCCCAAATGCTCTTTCAGCTACAAACCATGCACATGGAATCCATGGGAGGAGCCGTCGTGGGGGTAGCCATGTTTAGAGAACTTGGCCCTGTCATTACCGGGCTCATGCTCGCCGGGCGAGTAGGCTCAGCAATGGCGGCAGAGATAGGAACCATGAAAGTGACGGAACAAGTTGATGCCCTCAAATCCATGAACGTGAATCCGGTGGATTATCTGGTAAAACCACGCATTCACGCCATGCTTATTTCTTCCCCCATCCTCATGATGGAAGCCGCCCTCATTGGCATATTATCAGCCTACTTCGTAAGCATCACCTCATTTGAAGTAGACCAAGCCTACTGGGTGCACTTTATGGAAAAATTCGTAGCCTTAGGAGACGTTTATGTTTCTATCATCAAATCCATTGCATTTGGACTAATTATCGCCTTAATATCATGTAGCGAAGGGTTACGAACAAAAGATGGAGCCGTCGGTGTAGGCCAATCAACCATGCGAGCCATGGTATATTCCTCTGTTGCCCTACTCATAGCCAACTTCATGCTAACGATGATATTGAACAATCTTTTCCCGGTAGGATTTATGAAATAATTAACTATGGAAACTCCTTTTTTTCATATCGAGAATCTACACCAGCGATTCGGGGACCAACACGTACTCAAAGGAGTCAGTTTCGACGTACACCGAGGCGAACTGCTAGCCCTTATCGGCGGTTCCGGTGCCGGGAAAAGCGTTATCTTAAAACACCTCGATGGACTCATGGAGCCCATTGAAGGATTTGTAGCCGTAAACGGAAAAATCATTAGTCACGCACCAGAAAAAGAAAAAGTAGCTCTAAGAAAAAAGATTGGTTTCATGTTCCAGCACGGAGCACTATTTGACTCAATGACCGTTGAAGAAAACATCGAATTCCCCTTGCGAGAAGCAGGAATCAAAGACGAAAAACTCATCGATGAACGCGTAAAGCAGGCACTAAATGCCGTCGGACTCAATGAGCAAGGACATAAAATGCCCTCCGAACTTTCCGGAGGAATGATAAAACGAGTAGCCGTAGCCCGGGCCATCGTCATGATGCCTGAATGCCTACTTTACGACGAACCTACCGCTGGGCTAGACCCCATCGTAACAGATAGCATCAGCTACCTTATTCGGCAAATCTGCAAAACACAAAACATCACAACCATCATCGTATCACATGACATGCCCAGCGTTATCCGCATCGCTGACCGCATTATCTACCTCAAAAACGGAAAAATCTACTGGTCTGGCACACCACAAGAATTACAAGAAAATCCCGACCCTATTCTTCAAAATTTCCTATACGGTCGCTCTGGCGAAAACTGGCGAGCACTAAACCCGCAAGCACATCAACTTTCAGAAACTATTCTCGGCACATCAATTACAAACCACTAAGCATCATTTACCTCATGAAGCAAAAATTCAAACCGGAAACCTGGGTAGGAGTATTCCTCATTATTGGTATCTTGCTCATTTTAGGCACGATTGTCATATTTGGTGATTTCAAAGACACAAAAGACCAATATTACACCATCAACGTAATCTTCAAAGATGCCTCTGGTCTTATCAAAGATTCCCAAATCCGTCTAGGTGGTGTTCCTGTAGGCAAAGTAGCAAAAGCACCGGAACTCATTGAGTCCGGTGACAAAGTTCTATTAGTAGCAGAAATTCAGAACGACGTGCACATTCAGCACGGTTCCCTATTTCGCATTGATATGCAAAACATACTAGGCGATAAATTTATCGACATCGTCCCACCAAACCCACCGACCAATAAATATATAGCCCCAGATGAAACAATTCTAGGCGAACAAGAAAGCGATTTTAGCAAAATCAAGCAAAATGCTATTTTAGCATCAGAAGAACTACTGGCATTACTAAAAAAAATAGAATCAAACTCCGGAAACATAGATACGGCACTGCTCAACATCAGCGAAGCTGCTAAGGGACTAGCCGAAACCACTCGCATCGTCAATGCAAAACTACTAACAGATGAAAATATAAATACAGTCAGTCAGACGCTAACGGACATCAATCAAATCAGTAAACAAATCCCCAACCTCATAGCCGAATCAAAAGCCACACTCTCCAATGCAAACTCTGCTATATCCGAGACAAGGGTCGTCTTACAACACACTAATGCAAAACTCAAACAACTAGACCCCTCAATCTCTGAAATCCCCGGTACACTCAACGCACTCAAAAAAGCTTCTGAAAATATTTCTGACATCACAGCTGATGCAAAGAAAAATCAAGGAACATTAGGTTTATTACTTTACGACAAACAATTCCGAATTGACCTACAAACATTTATATCAAACCTACGCCAACACGGCATTTTACGATATCGTCAATCCGGCAAGGAATCAGCCCCCACAGACCCACGTTCAACCCCATCCGGATCTCGAAGATAATCATAAACCCTGCATACAGGCATTTTAGATACTTGCAATGACATCATTCTATGCTAGGATTTACCAATGTAAGTCAGTAGCTCATACGTATGAGCTGAAAATTCAACAAAGATCAACTTCAAGACACTAAACAAACATGGAAGAACAAGAAACAACTCTCGAATTAACGCCTCGCGAAATCGCAACTTCTAAGTTCCAGCAGGCTCGTGCATTTGCTGCATCAAAGGTAAACCAAATCCGCAAAACAGCAACAGAACAAGCCGCACATCTTCGCGAATTTGCTCAGGAAAAAAGCGAAGTCATCTGCGACCAAGCTAAGAAGTTCCACAAGGCAGGTGAAGAATACGTCAAAGAAAAGCCCACTCAGTCCATCCTCATTGCCCTTGGGGTAGGCATCGTTTTGGGCATGCTTATTCGCCGTCGATAATTTTAATAATTCCCCCATTGGTTAAAAGACAAAACCATGGGGGAAATCATCGGTTTTTACCCTATCGTCATGAGCTTGATAGACAAAATTAAGACAGGCATCATCGCTCCGCTCGTCAAAGAAAAAGAAGATGGTCAAGCCATTGTCAGCTCAATCAAAGAAATTTTCTCTGCCACAAAAGAGCATTTTAGTGCCCTTGGTAGCCTTCTAGTCATTGAACTAAAAGAAGCCTCTCAGCGATTAGGGAAAAAACTTGTTTTACTCCTCATCACAGCCTTTATGGCCGTTATTGGCTATCTGTTTTTATGGGCAGGCATAGCCGTTTATCTGTCTGAGTATATTGGATTACCTTGGGCGATACTAAGTGTTGCAATATTCCACTTCCTATGGGCTATTACAGCATTCCTTATCTCTAACGACATCAAAGTCACGCCCATTGCACCGGCCACAGCGGAAGAAATCAAAACTGACGTCACATGCCTACAAATAGCTCTCAACAAAAACTCGAACTCCTAGTAAAGGTTGCTTCGACTCGCTTAGACATTGTGAACGAGGCTGATAACCTTGCTCGCTTAGGTCAGGAACAACTCAATTTAGTTAACCGCCTAAAGAAAAAGGCGGTCACATATCCCGTGTACAGCACATCCATTGCTTTATTGGGTAGTGCAGCTGTAGGCTGGATGATTTATGGAAGCAGAAAGAAAGAAAAAGCCCACCTGCAATCAGCTAAGGAGAGCGAGCCCAATGGCATGTCTCGTTTCATCGTAAAGACCATGCTCACACTTGCTTTCCCTACACTAAAGAAATACGGTTTTCAGCTCATTCGCACGGTCTTTTCATCCATTGTAAAAAGATAGTTATTAACTTCTTTTTATTAGTTAGCATTACAACTTTCAGCACCTTGTCACCTTTGACTCCTTTCTATGAAACTTTATCCTGCCATTTTAGCTATACTGGGCTCACTTGCATTTGCATCTGAGACCACATCAGATACTCAAGAAGTAAAATTTGAGAAGCAAAGCATAGACATAGCAGGACATCCGGAAAGTGTAGCAGTCGATGCCAAGGGAAATATCTACTTCACTTGCATAGGAGAGACCATTGCCCCTACAGAAAAAGATGGCGATGGCTACATAGGTATCATACCCTATGGCAGTACAGAAGCGCAAAAAGTACAAATTATCGATGCACTTAATGCCCCCAAAGGTTTGCTGATTGATAAAAAAGGACGTCTAATCATCACAGATGTAGATGATGTTTGCTGTCTCAATCCTAAATCAGGTATGGCAGAAGGCTCGGTCGTCCTCGCTTCTATGCGACTTAAATACCTCAACGATATTGCCTATGTGGGGAATCGTCTTTTAGTAAGTGCTACTGATACCAATCAAATTTTTTACGTCGATTTACAAACAGAATCCTTTGGTGAATTAATCCCAAAAGAACCCATATTCAGTCCGAATGGCATTGCTTGGGACCCAGAAAAAAAGCTTATCTACATCTGCGAATACGCCACAGATAAGCAAGGCAAACCCAACGGACGCCTACTTTCCATCAACCCGGTAACTCGCGAAGTCACGGAACTTACAAAAGAACGAGGACTTTACGATGGATTAGTTTATCACGATGGAGAACTTTATTTCAGCGACTGGTCAAAAGACAAAAAGCCCGAAGCTATTCGTTGTCTAAATCTAAAGATGAAGAAATCTCGACCGGTAGCAACTGGTCCTATCGAAGGTGCGGCAGATTTCATCATTCATGGAGATATGCTTATCGTTCCCGGACTAAAGGAGAAAAAAATCCACATCATGCCGTTGCGTAAGAAGTAAGCATCACACATGACTCTACCTATTCCGGGAATAACTCCTTGCGTATAAACTCTGCCGTTGGCGAAGATTTTTTTGCCAATTGTTCGGGAGTACCGGTAGCGACAATTTCACCGCCATTCTCACCAGGTCCGGGGCCCATATCAATGATATAGTCTGCCTCGGCCATAATTTCCGTGTTATGTTCAATCACAATAACCGTATTCCCTTGGTCTACAAGACGATGCAACACATCAATCAATAACCGTACATCATGCGGATGCAGGCCAATGGAGGGTTCTTCTATCAAGTATAAATCTGATGGCAATTCACGCCCTTTTAGCATCGCATTTCTACTGACACGACGTCCCTTGATAAGCTCTGTCACCAACTTTAATCGCTGAGCTTCACCACCAGACAAGGTATTAGATGCCTGCCCTAGAGTTAAATACCCCAGTCCTGTTTCTGCCAGTAATTTCAGCGGTTCAGCGATTCGTGGCTGAGGTTCAAAAAATTCAGAGGCTTCCGCAAAATCCATCTTTAATACATCAGCAATTGTTTTCCCTTTATAGCGAACAGTTAAAGTCATCGCATTATAGCGTTCACCTCGGCAAGTTTCACAAGGCACATAGCATGGAGGCAAAAAGTCCATTTCTAATTTTTGCATCCCTGTCCCCTTACAGGTTTCACAATTACCTTGTCCGGTATTGAATGAAAATCTACTTCTCGTAAACCCTAAACGTCTAGCATCTTCTGTCTGGGCAAACAGCGTGCGTATGTCATTCAAAAACCCCACATACGTGGCCGGTGTAGAACGTGGCGTTTTCCCGATAGGACTTTGATCCACCCCATAAACCATGCGTATGGATTCAAAGCCACTCGCATTTTTCCAGAGTTGCCTTTGCTCTCTAGTCAATTTATCACCTATAAAATGACGAGCTACTAAACGAATAGTGCCAGTCATCAGCGATGTTTTCCCGGCACCAGACACCCCGGTAATCACAGTAAATCTCCCCTTAGGAATTGCTACATCGACATCTTTCAAATTATGCAAACGACATCCCTCCACTAGCAACCATGCTGATTGCTCTTTCTTTGCAGGTAACTTGCGGCGTTTACCATTATACGGATGCTTCGGTTTTTGGTGCAAGGCCATGCCGGTTACGGAGTCTGGCAGATTAGCTAACTCCTCAAAGCTCCCATCTGCCACGACTTGACCCCCATTCACCCCTGCACCAGGGCCCATATCAATGATGCGGTCGGCACATCGCATGGTATCCTCATCATGCTCTACGACCAGAAGTGTATTACCGCGTTCTTTTAGCTCACTTAATGCACCTAATAAAAGTTGATTATCCTTTGGGTGTAAACCAATCGTTGGTTCATCCAGCACATACAACACACCTCTCAAGTGCGAACCTAACTGCGACGCCAAGCGAATTCGCTGAGTTTCACCACCAGAAAGAGTTGTGGCACTTCTATCTAATGATAAATAGCCTAAGCCCACACGCTTCAAAAACTCCAATCTCTGCGAAATTTCTGCCACCACATCATTGGCGATGAGTGCATCACTTCCACTAAATTTCCATGTTTTCACGACATCCGCAAGGGTTGTGGCAGATAATGCCGATAATTCCCCCGGAGCAATTCCCTGCACGCGTACAGCACGAGCAAATGCGTTTAAGCGTTGCCCTTTACAGCTTGGGCAAACCCTAAGTTCTTTTTCATCATCGAGCTGTTTTTCTATCTCTTTATCATATTTCAACTCTGCTTCTAAAAGAGAAAGCGAGGCATCGTCCTGTTTTTTTTGAGTACCTATAACCCCATGCCCCTTACACATAGCACACCATCCTCTAGGTGAATTATACGAAAAAGTATGCGGTTCCGGTTCCGGGAATGATTGAGCACATTGGGGACAAGCCAAACGAGTCCCCATAAGTTCCGGATGATTAGCCCCGGGTTTTAAGACCTGCAAAAAACCTTCCCCAAACTCCATGGCATATCGTACAGCTTCTGCAATCTCATCTATAGTACTCTGTTTATTCAGACGAGCTACAACCAAATCAATATCGTGAATAGCATAACGGTCTAATGGTTGGAATCCATCTAAATTAACCATTCTGCCATCTATCCACATTTCACGGTAGCCTTTATCCTCCGCCCATCTAGCCAAATCGGCATAGTGCCCTTTTCTACCTCGCACCAAGGGGGCTAATATCGCTAAACTTCCGTTTTCTTTTAATGTCCGAATGACTAATTCCTCTACCTCCGCCTCACTCCGCTTCCCAACAGGAATGCCACAGTCCGGACAATGTGCCTGCCCCAATTTTGCGTACAAGAGTCGTATAAATTGCCAAATTTCAGTTACTGTACCCACAGTTGATTTTGTTCCACCGCGCGAAACATTTTGCTCGATTGCCACCGTAGGAGATAGCCCGGTTAGTCTATCTATGTCAGGGCTTTCCATCTGCTCAGTAAATTGACGAGCATAGGGCGACATCACATCCATAAATCTCCGTTGCCCCTCTGCAAAGAAAATATCAAATGCCAATGAACTTTTACCCGACCCGGATAAGCCCGTCAACACCGTCATTTGTCCACGTTTTACGTCTAAATCTACATTTTTCAGGTTATGATGACGGGCTCCTCTCAGAGCCATCACCCCACCGGGAATATCGTCATCTGCAAATTTTTCAGCTTGCACAAAAACCATTGGCTCACCTGCTAAAGGTGCTTTTAAGAACTTTGCCGTAAATCCCACGCCACCCTGCACAATTTGCTCAGGTGTACCGCAAGCCACAAGCTGTCCGCCGCCGACTCCCCCCTCAGGTCCCAAGTCTATCACATAATCTGCCGATTTGATAAATTCCGGGTTATGCTCGATGACTAATAACGTATGCCCTTGTTGTACCAGCTCTTTAAAAACCTCCAGCAACACCTCAATATCTACAAAGTGCAATCCCGTACCTGGTTCATCAAGTATCAAAAGCCTAGCCCCTTTACAGCCACCCATTTGTTCCAGAAGTACCTTTGCCAACTTCAGTCTCTGATTTTCCCCACCGGAAAGCGTATTTAGTGGTTGCCCCATAGCCAGATGCCCAACACCTACCCGTTGAAGTACTTCCAATCTTTGTACGATTTTTTTTGCCCTAGCACCCGATTCTGCAGCAAAATATAGCAGAGCTTCATTGATGGTCATCGTCAGCACATCAGCTATATTTTTTCCCTTCCTTTTCACGGCCAGCACTTCTGTACCGTAACGCGAGCCATGACAGAGCGGACATTCCACAAAAATGTCTGATAAAAACTGCATTTCCACCTTTTCACTCCCCATCCCCAAACAACGGGCACAGCGTCCTTCGCCACTGTTAAAGGAGAAAAACCCAGGCTTCATTCCTCTGGATTTTGCGACATTTGTTTCAGCAAACAAAGCTCTAATTTCATCAAACACACCGGCATAAACCGCCGGAGTTGAGCGAGGGGTACGCACAATGGGACTCTGGTCCACCATGACTATTTCTTCTAAATAATCCCAGCCTTGTATGTTTGTTACCTCAGCAGGTTCTTCCTCACACACCAAACCTTTTGCCACGAGGCCATTGAGATAAATCACATCATGTGCCAATGTGCTTTTCCCTGAGCCACTTACCCCTGTTAAACAAGTAAAACAACCAAGGGGAACATCAACATTCAAGCCCTGCAAATTATGCCGTCTTGCACCCCGAATTTTTAGAAATTTCTTTGGTTTCTGCCGTTTTGTCGGAACTTTTATCTGTCGCTTTCCGCTTAAATAGGCACCTGTACTTGATTCTGCCACCGTCAAAATGTCCCCTGGCTTACCGCTATACACCAGCTTGCCACCCGCACACCCTGACCCGGGCCCCATATCTATCAAATGATCAGCAGCACGCATAACAGCCTCTTCATGCTCAACCACAACCAATGTATTTCCTCGCATTTTTAAGCGATTCATCGCCCCTAATAAACGAGCCGTATCTCGTGCATGAAGACCTACCGTTGGTTCATCCAGTACAAACAAAGTATCTGTTAATGAAGCCCCTAGGCAAGTGGTCAAACTCACTCGCTCAATCTCACCACCGGAAAGGCTCCGTGTGGGCCGCTCTGAGCTTAAATACCCCAGCCCTACTTCATTCAAATAAGCCAAGCGACTCCGTAGCTCCTCTACAGCATGCTTTAGACCTGCATCTTCATTTGCCCGTGGTATCACATATTTATCTACCCACTTGAGCAGTTCGTCCATTGGCATCCGGAATAACTCCGGTAGGTTTTTCCCACCTAGCCGGAATTGTAAGGCTTCCGGTCTCAATCGTAAGCCGTGGCATGAAGGGCATTCCTGATAAACGCGAAAACGACTTAAGTATACCCTTACATGCATTTTATGGGTGCGACTTTCTAAATACCGGAAAAAACCTTTCACTCCATACCACAACCCTCGTTCGTATAACTCATCGACATCACCGCCCTCTCCTTCCATCAGCCAGCGGATTTCCCAGGCTTCCAACTTCTTCCATGGCACATCCAAGCGTACTTTTTTACTACCATTTCGCCAGCCCCGCATGAGGTCTTTTTTGCATTCAGAAAACACTTTCCCCTCGCCCTCAAATATATGAATCGCCCCATCTGCTACACTAAGCTCCGTATTAATACAACGATTATAGTCTATGGCGATAATTCGTCCATACCCCCGACATTCCGGACACGCCCCCAGCGGCGAGTTAAAGGAAAACAATCCCGGTCGAGGCTCGAGCAAAGGGAACCAATCACCTCGATATTTCTTTATTGTCCCCCATTTTCCCTGTTCTCTTTGTACCACATACACAACGCCACCGCCCAATCTCATGGCTGTTTCCAAGGCTTCAATGCGGCGTTTTTGCATATCTACATTCATTTTCACTCTATCCTGCACCACCAAAATCCCAGATGCATCTTTAAGTTCTAATTCAGATTCATCTAATCGCTGTACCTCGCCATCTACATAAACACGCAAATACCCCTGTGCCACTAATTCCTGCTTTAGAGTCTCTGTATCTACTTTCTTTGAAAGAGGAATTTCCAAGCAAACAAGCAATTCCGTTTCAGCACTCCACTCTTTTTCTAATTTTTCATTGATACTGTCTGCAGTTTCCGGTCGCACTTCATTCCCGGTTTCCGGGTCTATACCTGTCGATAATCGTGCAAAGACAAATTTCCAATAATCATTTAGCCCAGTCATCGTTCCCACTGTCGAACGAGAGGTCTTTACCGAATTCCTTTGTTGTATGGCTATTGCCGGCAGTATGTTTTCTATCTCATCCACTTCCGGCTTTTTCATGCGGTCCATGAACTGTCTCACATACGGCGAAAATGTTTCCATATACCGCCTCTGACCTTCAGCATATAGGGTATGCATCGCCAAACTCGTCTTCCCCGACCCGGACGGTCCGGTTACTACGGTCATTTTACCAAGGGGAATTTCTACATCTACATCACGTAAATTATGCTCCCTTGCCCCTCGTATCCGTATGCTTTGCTCGTTCCCGTCTCGCATAAATTGACTTTATCTTATTTTTAGAATTATTCCAATAAAAATCACTACATACCCATTTATAAAACCATGGGCTTTAGCCCAAATGATGCGGCAATCGCCAATGATAAGCAAGAACCTACTCAAATAGAAAGAAAAAAGACCATGCTACCGACATAGGCACATGGTCTTTTAGACAAGAATCCAGGTAAGATTTACAAAGTAGTATTTAAAGGAGACGATGTAGAGGGAGCAATCGTAGGAAGTTCCACAACCGGAGTAGCAAGAGGCGAACTAGGAGTGAGCGGTTTCACCTTTTCCGCATCTTTTTTACTAGAAGCAATCAGCTCTGAAACAGTAACCAACTTATACCCACGCTTCTGAAGCCCCTTAACCATAGAATCTATAGCATCAACCGTAGATGAATGAATATCATGTACAAGGATAATAGAGCCGGGTTTAGCACCATTTACCCCACGTGCAGAAACAACGCTTGAGCCCGGCTTTCGCCAATCGTTCGTATCAACATCCCACATGATGGTGTAGTAGCCGAAGTGCTGTCTGGCGTAAGAAGCCACTGCGGCATTTGTATAACCACCTGGAGGACGCATCAAGACAGGCGAAACGCCCGTTGCCTTTTTTATCGCATCGTTGGTAAAAGAGAGTTGATTCTGCATTTTTTCACGCGACACCTTACTCAGATAAGCATGATTCCAAGTATGATTACCCACCTCATGCCCCTCGTTCACCATACGCTTTAGGACATTAGGGAATCTTTTTGCATTACAACCCTGCACAAAAAACGTAGCTTTAGCATTATTTGACTTTAGGATATCCAACACTTTGGGCGTCAGAGAACCATGAGGTCCATCATCAAAAGTCAAAGCCACGAGTTTCTCCTGCACCGCACAGCGATTAATCGTAATCCCCGGGACGGATGGGGGCAAAGGCTTATCGCACAAGTGGGGTTTCGGAGCGATAGTCTTATGATTCTCTGAAATGCAGGTAACCTTTTTTTCTGGCTTCACCTCTACCTGCACAGGTTTATTTGTGATATTTTCAGAAACCTGTGAGCAAGCACTAAGAACCACACCAGTCAAACACGTCAATAATAAACGAATCTTCATATAATCCTTCGGGCTGTATTTACGCATAAATGACTAAACTGTCACGCACAAAGTAATTCATCTGACGATAAAAAAGACTTATTCCGGATCTTCCATATCAATGTAGCTTACGGAGATGGTTCGGTGTGAGTTTTTAGGGTCTCTTTTCTCCACCTTTATTCGCTTAAAGAACCATGAACCATCTTTCAACTTCATCACTGAATCTATCAGGAATCTTTTTGCCAATTTCCCATCAGCATTAATACCATCTAGCTGCCACATAGCACCATTTTCTTTATCAATCCACAGACGAACCCATGCATACTGACCGACTTTACGGTTAGGATTAGGGATGAGCAAAATCCAGCACTCACGCCCCTTAACCACAGAAGCATCATCATCTTTAATAATTTTCGCATTGGGCCAATAAAGGTAACGCAGAGACAAATCCTCATAAGCCACATCAGTCTCGGCAATGGGCTGAGCATATTTTTCCACAGAAAGCTTAGCAGGTTTATTCCCGGTGTAGAAATCAATTTCCTGTCCTTTCTCCTTAAACTTCAAATCAAAGCGTTCCTTAGATTTTTCCAATTCATAACGAAAAGAAATAACACTCCCCTGAAGTGCCATCGTAAATGGAATTTTCACACCTCTTCGGCGGATTTGCCCCGACACCTCCTTATCTTCCTGGAGGGTAGCCGCCTGACGAACTCGTTTCATTAATTGCATCGCATCGGGCTGAGCTTCCTGAGCATTTACAGAGAATCCACCCAGAAAAATACTAAGGAAAAGGCAGATAAATACGAATAATTTTTTCATCATGACCATGGTCTTAGCACTTATTCTGCGAAGAGAGAATCATTTTCTAAGTCAACTACAGAATACTGATAAAAATTTTCGAGGATTTTTCTCGACTAGTTCGGATAAAAGGAGATGATAGAGACAGAAAATCTGCACAACCATGGAAATACCAGCATTCCTTACCCCAATCAAATCATATCCCGGAGAAATTGTCCAATTTATCGAACGAATTCCGGGCGTAGATGTTACCGGTGATAGAGATTCCGTACTAGCACGCTTAGAGCCCTATCACAAAAAAGAAGTTGAACGACTAGGCTGGCGATGGAAAGACATTCGCCGAGCCCAGCAAATACACGGCAACAAAGTAGCACTGGTAGGGGATATTGGGTCGAACTACCCGGTAGAAGGCGTAGATAGTTTGGTATGTGATGGAGTATCTGACTGTGTACTGGCTATTTATGTAGCGGACTGTGCCGCTGTATGGCTTTACGACAAAGAACACTGTCATCGTGCCCTTATTCATTCCGGGAAAACAGGCACAGCCGGCAACATTGTGGCAAATACCATTACAGCCATGAAAAAATTCCTCAATGTCAATCCAAAGAACCTCATTGCGGTTATTTCTCCCTGTGTAAGACCTCCCCATTACGAAGAAGACATCCCTACCGCTATTAAAAACCAAATTCTAGCCGAAGGGGTGCCCCTTGAGCAAATCTATGATTCCGAACTAGACACCGCTGCTGACTTAAATCGCTTCTATTCCTACCGCATGGAAAAAGGACAAACTGGTCGTATGCTGGCTCTCTTTGGTCCCAACCACACCACTCGTCCACATCAGATTTTATAAACCACCTCACATTCGAGGTAAAAAAAAAGATGCTCCTCTCCATTTTGGAGGAAGCATCTTTTTTTATAAAGACATCACTTCGCACATTTACTGTGCTTTCATAAACTTTCTGGCACCCACACAATAAACAGCACCGGAATAAACCGTCAGAATCAATGCCCCCCAAAGGGTAATGTGATAAAGACAATTATCTAACACACCACCATCATTGGCACACAACGAAGCCAAAAAATCTAAAGGGAATGGAACATACTGCGGCGTATACTTATTTGTCAAAAAGAGCAAACAACCTATACAATAAGCTAACTGAAAAGCGGTTTTCCACTTACCGGAAGTCCCTGCCGGAATAATAACCCCAAAGCCCTGAGCCACCTGTCGCAAGCCTGTCACCAAAAATTCACGCGCGACAATGACAATCGTCACCCAAAATGGACAAATATCCACAGCAGTCAGGTAAATAAACGCCGCAGAAACGGCTATTTTATCTGCCAATGGGTCTATGAGCTTCCCAAAAGTCGTCACTTGATTCAGCTTACGTGCTAAATAACCATCCAACCAATCTGTGCAAGCCGCAAACACAAAAGTCAATAAAGCGATGCCATAAGCCCAATGATACAAACCTGCCATGCTGATAATAACAGAAAATACCACGACTAAGGCAATTCTAGTTAAGGTAATGATATTTGGCAGATTTAGCATACAGGGAATAATAGTGAGCAGATTACCTTTTCTTTCAAGTGTTTTTTTAGAAACATTTTGTCATCGACTCCGGCGTAGCGATGCCGGCAAAATTTTCATTTGGTCACGGTACTTAGCCACTGTTCTACGGGCGATTTCCACCCCTTTGGCTTTTAGCTCCTCTACGAGCTTTGCATCGCTGAGGGGTTTTGCCGGATTTTCTGAGTCTATGAGCTGTTTAAGTAACTGTTGAACAGCACCAGCGGCCATGTTTTCGCCTTGCTCCTCTGAATTGAAACTATGCCCTACCACGCCGCTACTAAAAAAGCTACGCATCTCTCTCATCCCCCACTTACATGAAATATATTTATCACGACAAGCACGCGAAACCGTAGAAATATGTACCTCTAATGCTTCAGAGGCCTCTTCCATCGTCATGGATTTCAAATGAGTCGGTCCATATACAAAATAATCTTTTTGTCGCTCAAAGATAAATTGAGCTAACTTGAGTATAGTTTCTTGCCGTATAGCTAGGGCGTTTATCAAGTCTTTACCTTCGCGATAGGCTTTTCTTAAGAACTGACGAGTTTCTTTCATTTGATTTCCCTCGGCCATCATTTCCATGTATTGGCTATTCATTTCCAATTTCGGTAAATGGTCGGTAAGAGGGGTGATTTCCCATTCACCAAACTCACTTTCGGCGATGATTAAGTCCGGCTGAATTTGAGGATTCCTATTGGGAGCCCACGAAGCCCCGGGGTCAGGGTTTAAGGAACGAATTGTTTCTAGTGCTTCATCCAATGCCACATCTGATATGCTTAACTTTCGCTTTGCATCATCGTACTTATGCTTAATAAGCTCGCTCCAGCATTTCTGTACCAATCTATAAGCCGCAGATACTTTTTGGCCTCGTCGTTCTAGCTGAATCATCAGGGAATCCTGTAAATCTCTAGCACCTACCCCGGGTGGGTCCATATCGCGTAAGGTCTCAAGTGCCTGTTGCATTACTTGTATACTCAGACACTCACGATCTTCGATACTTTCCGGAGATTCTATGAAAAAGCCACGTTCATCCAGAGCATCAATTAGCAAGAAGAGAGCCTCTTTCGTACGCCCCTCCAGACCGGATTTCTCTGCCTGGTCTGCCAAATGAGCCTGTAATGATTCGGGGGCTTCTATGGATTGATAAATAAAATCTCTTTTTTCGTCTGCTTTTCTATCATACTCCACAGATAAAGAGTCTGCCAAATCATCAGAAAACTCATCAGCCCAATCAGAATCACCCACATTAGGTTCCTCATTGCCAATGACTTCCTCTAGCATAGGGTTGGCCTCTATCTGCTGACGCACTAGCTGAGCTAACTCCATACTTGATGCCTGCAAAATACGTACACCCAGCTGCATCGCCTGTGTGGGAGCAAGCCGGTGTGACATACCATATTGCATTGAAGCATCATCCATAGATAGCTCAGAAATTACACCATAGCACGACATCTGGCAAGTGGTTATCACCTCATCATTATTCCCCTGCCAACTCTTTTTCACAAAAAGACCAGCATTTTTTGTTATATTTTTTAGAAATCATGCGTATCATGAATGATATGACCTCTTCATTACTTCACAAACTCAGCATCTCTGCACTGGCTCTGTTTAGCTTCACCGCCTTTGCCGCTCCTACTTCATCACCTATCATTCCGGAATCTCGTGACAATGTGGGCTGGTGGAAAGAACGCTATACTAAACAAGTAGAAACCCTCAAATCTCAGCCCTGCGATGTGCTTTTCCTAGGGGACTCTATCACTGACCAATGGAGTACCAATGGCAAAAATATCTGGAATAAATATTTCGCCAAATACAATCCCTGTAATTTCGGTATTTCCGGGGACCGTACTCAAAACCTCATTTATCGCCTTGAAAATTCAGGCTTACCTTCCCAAACAGACCCCAAAGTCTGCTTCATCATGATTGGCACGAACAATACAGGGCATTCCAAGGGAGCAGAACCTGCTGAAAGCACTGCTATGGGCATCCTTTCCGTGGCTCAGCACTTATTGGTTCGCTATCCCAATACACAAGTTATCATCCTTGGTATTTTCCCTAGAAATACTGCCGATGATATCAGACGTACTCATAATGACAAAATCAACACCATTCTTGCCAAGTGTTCATTGCCACGTACTCAATACGTGAATATCAATAAACACTTCTTAGGCAAAGATAATAACTTACTTCCCAATATCAGCGGTGATAAACTCCATTTCAACGAAAGAGGTTACGAAATCTGGGCTAAAGCCATCATGCCTTACATCAAAAAATACTGTAAGTAATCCCTTCTAAAATACACTTCCCCTCTTTCTTTCAAAAACGTCACCCATTATCGGGTGGCGTTTTTTCAATTTTTCTACGTTTTGAGGAATCATTCGCATCTCTATCGTAGATGCACTTAATCCACTTTATGGCGGTTAGCCATTTTTTTTAGCCACCAGTCGCGATGGCGAAGTTCGTCTCTCTCATTTTCCAGCTCACGGTACTCAGATGCACGCAGTCCTCCTTTGCTAAATTTAGCATCTAGTTGACGTTGCTCGAGTTTTATATCTTGGCGTAAAATTTGATAGAACTGGCTGGCTGTAACAAGTTTACCGGACTTACCGGCTCTACCGACCAAATTAAGATATTGCTTACGAAGCTTTGCATAATCCTCCACAATGCGGTTGTATTTGAGAGCGGCATAGTTATATCGCTCACGCCAGTCCTCTGCCTGCGGATTTAGCAATCGCTGTGCGATGGGGTCAGTCAGTCCAGGAGAAATGAGGACTTGTCCTTGTAGCGGCAAAGGCGACGCATTTACAGGAGAATTAGGCTGAGCACTTTGGGGCGGAGCCGATGTTGTTAAAGGCGAATGGTTTTTCTCCGTTTCTATCAATTCGCGGAGTCGGGCACATTCCTGCGTAAGCTGAGTATTTGCCTCTGTCTGCTCTTGGAGTTTTTTCCTAAGATGCTTATTCTCATCTGCCCTCACAAAATAAGCCAAACTAAATCCCAATGCCACACACAAAAATACACCTACTGCCCCCAACACACCGAGCAACTTTGAACGCGAAAAACGAGGCCCTTCTACCTGTGGCAATGTAGGAGTATCCTCATCAGCTCGCGTAGCCAAGAATTTTTTTAGAGAATCGCTTTCGGGCATCCTGTAGATGGTAACAAAAAAGGGTTCCTTTTTCAAGGAACCCTTTTGAGAAAATTAAGCATTTACCGGTTGAATACTATCAGCACCGAAGTAAGGAATCAATGCTTCCGGAATACGTACAGAACCATCCGGCTGCTGGTAAGTTTCCAGCAATGCCACATAAAGACGCGGCAATGCCGTACCGGAACCATTTAGCGTGTGGCAGAACTGGTTCTTACCATCGGCATCCTTGTAACGCAGCTTCATACGACGAGCTTGATAGTCTGTAAAACAGGAACATGAAGACACCTCTAGATACTGCCCCTGCCCCGGTGCCCAAACTTCAATATCATAGGTCTTTGCAGATGAGAAACCTAAGTCGCCTGTACATAGCTCAATCACACGATAGTGTAACCCAAGTTTTTGGAGAATGGCTTCGGCATGACTGCGTAACACTTCCAGCTCGCGGAATGAATCTTCCGGCTTCAGAATTTGCACCAATTCCACCTTATCAAATTGGTGAATGCGAATCATCCCACGATTTACGCGACCGGCACTCCCGGCTTCACGTCGGAAACACGGTGTATAGGCACACATCTTAATGGGCAAATCACTTTCTTGAAGCAAGGTGTCGCGGTAGAGGTTAGTCACAGGCACTTCTGCCGTCGGGGCAAGGAACATCTGCTGGCTTTCTGTACCATACATATCGTCCTCAAACTTAGGCAACTGGCCAGTACCTTCCATACATTCACGCTTCACAATAAAAGGCACACCAACTTCTTGATAGCCATGCTCACCGGACTGCACATCAAGTAAGAAATTAATCAACGCACGTTCCAATCTAGCACCTACACCACGATAAACCACAAAGCCGGAGCCTGTAAT
The DNA here is from genome assembly GCA_030525455.1 of Akkermansia sp. Classification (GTDB taxonomy): domain Bacteria; phylum Verrucomicrobiota; class Verrucomicrobiia; order Verrucomicrobiales; family Akkermansiaceae; genus Akkermansia. Next base: position 19,454 of record JAUNER010000022.1, read on the forward strand.
GCGAGTTGCGTCTTCAAAAGAAATCATGCCAAGCTTTGCAGAAATTTCCACATGGTCCTTGGGATTTTCAATAGCAGGTTTTTCACCCCAGACTTTAATTTCGGGGTTAGCGGTTTCGTCAGCCCCCACAGGACATTCGGCATGAGGCATATTAGGAATGCTCATGAGCAATGAAGTCAACTTTTCAGAAGTTTCTTCAACTTGTGCATCTAAACCTTTAATGCGCTCACCAATTTCACGCACTCTAGCCTCGATGGCAGAGGTATCTTCGCCCTTTTTCTTTAGAGCCCCAATCTGCTTTGAGGTGGTATTTCTTTCTGACTGTAAAGCCTGCTTTTCCGTTTCTGCATTTCTGCGTGCTTCATCACATTTAAGCACTTCATCAACAAGCATCCACGCATCACCGCTTCTGGGTTTTAGGCGTGCTTTTACTTCTTCCGGATTTTCACGTATTACACGGATATCGAGCATAACGCCACATAGCTTGCCTCTTATTCCCTCAGCAAGCAAGCATAATGCTTGCCTTGCATCGAAATAGATAGGCTTACTGACTCATTTTATAAGGCAAAAGCATACATTCGAGTACTCATCCAGTACGCGAAGTTCCCGAAAATGCACCATTTGCTCGCATTTTACTTCCCCCAGCGTTTGGTAATATCACCGTAAGAATCAATGCGTCTATCTCTGAAAAACGGCCAAATGCGACGATGTGCCTCTAATGCTTCTAAATCCAAATCAGCATAAAGGATGCTTTCCTCACTTACCGGTGCTTTTGCCATAATTTGACCATAGTAGTCTGCCACAAATGACTGCCCCCAGAACTCACTTTCACCCTCTGTGCCTACTCTATTGACAGCGCACACATAACATCCGTTGGCCACGGCATGACCACGCTGTACGGTTTCCCAAGCACAATGTTGCTGAGTGCCGAGTAGCGGTTTTTCTTCCGGCAACCAGCCAATGGCTGTCGGATAAAATAAAATCTCTGCTCCTTGCATAGCGGTTAAGCGAGCCGCTTCCGGATACCATTGGTCCCAGCAAATCAACACACCAATGCGACCAAATTTGGTATCAAATGCCTTATACCCCAAATCCCCGGGAGTGAAGTAGAATTTTTCTTCAAATCCGGGGTCCTGTGGGATGTGCATTTTCCGATACATCCCCAAATATGTACCATCGGCATCAATAACCCATGCCGTATTATGATACAGACCAGTAGCCCGTTTTTCAAATCCGGATGCCACAATCACCACCCCTAATTCTGCCGCCAGTTTTTGATGAGCTTCGGTAAGAGCACCGGGTATAGCTTCAGCCAAATCAAATAACTCACACTCCTCTGTTCGGCAAAAGTACTCTGTCGTAAATAACTCTTGAGTACAAATAATCTGTGCACCATTGGCAGCAGCTTCTCGCATTGCCTCTTCTGTTCTTTTTTTATTCACTTCGGGGGCGGCATCTGCAGCTAATTGGATGAGAGCAATCTTTGGCATAAAATAAATTTACCTTTTTTAGATAAAGATTCCAAGCCAGGAAAATCATGCGAACGCAATAAATTGGTTCCAAAACTAAAAAAAAATGGTATGAATAATGCGTATGGATTCAAATACCCCCTCATTACCGACTGATGATGTAGTTGCCATCGAACGCTTGGGTGCACTCTACAAAGAACTTACTCAAGAACTAAGTAAAGTCATCATTGGTCAACAACAAGTCATAGAACTTCTTAGCATCGCTCTTTTTGCCAAAGGTCATGCTCTACTGATGGGGGTTCCCGGCTTAGCAAAAACTCTGCTTATCAGCTCTGTTGCCAAAACTCTCGATTTATCCTTTAACCGCATCCAGTTTACACCTGACCTCATGCCTGCCGACATCACTGGTACAGACATCATTCAGGATGATGGTGCCGGCAAGCGTCGCTTTGAATTTATCAAGGGCCCGGTTTTTGCCAATATCGTTCTAGCCGACGAAATTAACCGTGCCCCGGCAAAAACACAGTCTGCTATGCTCGAAGCTATGCAGGAGCATAAAGTCACGGTCATGGGGCGTACGTTTGCTCTACAGCCTCCGTTTTTTGTGCTGGCTACTCAAAACCCCATTGAACAAGAAGGCACTTATCCACTACCGGAAGCTCAGCTAGACCGCTTTATGTTCCTCATTGAGGTTGATTACCCCACAGAGGATGAAGAACTTCGCATTGCTCGCGAAACCACAGGGGGCAAGGGAACTGAGCTGAAGCACATTCTTTCTGCTGAAGAAATTATGTACTACCAGGACCTCGTTCGCCGTGTGCCTGTGCCGGAACACATCTATGAATATGCCGTCAAACTCGTGCGTGCTACTCGCCCATCTCTGGAAACATCTCCCGACTGGGTAAAACAGTATGTGGCCTGGGGGGCCGGGCCTCGTGCTATTCAGTTCCTCATCCTTGGGGCAAAAACTCGTGCCGCACTACATGGCAGCTACATCGTTCGTAAAGAAGACATCGATGCTATCGTTGAACCTGTACTGATGCACCGCGTTGTTACCAACTTTGCCGCTGAATCTCAAGGGCTCAACCCCAGAAAAGTGGTTGCTCGCTTAGCCACTGAAATCTAAGCCCATCCCCTTGCCATTCTGCTACCATGAGCTTCCTTAATCACGATTTACTCGCACGCCTCGGGAATATGCCCCTTGAGGCTCGCCGTAGCATGATTGGGAATGTTTCTGGTCGTCACCGCAGTGCTTTACGAGGGTCGTCCGTTGAGTTTGCAGAGTATCGCAAATACGTACCTGGTGATGATACACGCCGTTTGGACTGGAAAGTTTACGCTCGCTCTGATAGGTACTACATCAAGGAATTTGAAGCAGACACCAACCTCAGAGCATTCATGGTTATCGACACTTCTGGGTCGATGAATTACCACCCGGAAAACCAGGAATCAAAATACATTCGAGCCTGCAAACTTGCCGCCAACCTCGCCTATTTAGCTATCAAACAAGGGGATGCCGTTGGGCTTAGTTTCTCTACAAAAACGCCGACCGGGCATACTCTTCATGTTCCGCCTTCCAGACGTCCTGCTCACATGAATGTGCTCATGAGCCAAATGAAGCTCCAATCCCCAAAGGGCGAAACTGTACTGGCTCAAACTCTTCATGAAATAGCAGAAAGAGCCGGGCGACGGGCTTTAGTCATGATTTTTTCAGACCTTTTTGCAGATACAGCAGAACTAAAAGATGCCCTGCGTCACCTGCATTTCCGCAAACATGATGTCGCTGTTTTCCATCTAGTAGACCAAACTGAAATTGATTTTGACTTCGACCGCCCTATCCGCTTTGTCGACTTAGAATCCGGTCAATCTCTCATTTCTGAACCCGACCTCATTGCAGAGGAGTACCGCCGAATCGTTAGCGATTACCTCGTCGAAACTCGCACTATTTGTACAGACATCAATGCTGATTATAGGCTGGTTCGTACACAGGATTCGCTAGATTCCGTGATTACACAATTCCTTATGAATCGACTGAAAAAACAAGTTGCTCACTAAGCAGACTCACTTCCTCTCTATCTTTTCTCTATCACTGTGGACTCCCCCATCAAAATTATCGTCGGTCTCGGCAACCCTGGCAAATCATACGCAGATACTCGCCATAATGCAGGATTTATGGTGCTTGATAAACTCGCCGAACATTGGGGGTGTGTGTTCCAGCTTGATAAAAAAAGAAAGGCCGAACTTGCTGCCGGTCCGGGAATCCTTCTCGTAAAACCTACAACGTTTATGAATGAGTCCGGGGCTTGTGTGCGACCTCTCATGCAGTTTTTCAAATTTTCTCCTCACCAGGTCTTTATCATTCACGATGAAATTGACTTCCCCCTAGGCACCATCAAACTCCGCGAAAAAGGCTCTGCCGGTGGTCACAATGGCATCAAATCCATCATCGCCCACCTCGGTACCCAGGAATTCCCCAGACTTAGATTCGGCATCGGCCTTCCTCGTGGTAAAGGCGAAATGGTTGGTCACGTCCTAGGTAAATTCCGCCCGGAAGAACGCGAACTCCTCGATGTTACCATCGCCCGTGCCGCAGATGCCGTTCTCTATACCCTCTCCCACGGCATCACCCTCGCCGGAAATATCTATAATTCGGCAGGGTAGTGTTTATTTTTTTGCACCGGCAAATTTTAACATTCTAAAAATCTCTCTTTGGTTAAGTTCTATCTCTCTAGAATACATAAGTACACTTTTACCTGAGTTATCTTTTGCATTCACATCAGCTCCGGCTTTTATCAATTTCTCAACTATCTCAACTTCATCATTTTTACAACACAAAAATTACGAATTATATATACACCTCTTCATCAACCGCATTATGGGTAAACATTGCAAGGCTTTCGCTAAAGCTTCTCCGTTTATCTGCCGTTTCTAGGGCGTCAAAGCGTTTCTTTAACTCGCACACCGTGCTGTCGGTAAAGTACTCGCACGGCAGGCTCTTCCAGTTCTTTGCCTTTTTCCCAACGCAGAGGCTGTAGCCACCGGTGATTTTATTGTGAATTGCAAGGTTAAATGCTACATAGAAGAGAAAGCAAGTGTCCCCCTATCCGGGGTAGTCTGAGCACTACAGCTATTCACCCCATCGCCGCAAGGCAGAGGGCTGTGGTGGCAAGGATTCGGGGGATGGTGGGCATGGAAGATTTGTTCATAAGGAGAGGCTTACCAATAGTATTGAGTGTTGTATATCTCTGGGGTTACAACTCCTGAGGGGGAATAGAGAATCTGTTCTACCTCAGTAAACATTCTCAGCGGATGATTGCGAAAATAGTTATCAACAGCAGGCGGAAGCTCGCAAGGCTTGTCTGTATGAATCAGAAAAGAAGAGTAGTAGCTGTTCACATGACCGCACATGCCATAATAGGTGACACCTTGAGCAGCAAACTCTTTTCTCAAATCCAAAGACCTCTCCATACGTGCGATATAGTCATTTCTGGCATCAACCTCTGCGGCACAGGGAATAAAACCAAGCAGAAATACGATGACAGCCCAACAGATAGCTACGGCGATAATGATTTTCAGGAAACAGGTCTTCATTTCTCTCTCTAACCATAATAATACTTCCCAGCAACGAAGCCGCAATAAAAAAATGCCAGAAAGTGCTGTGAATTGCAAGGTTAAATGCTACATAGAAGAGAAAGCTAGAGATTAAGCGATGGATTTGTTAAAATGGAAAGAGTATACATTGGCAGGTTGCCAAGCGGAACGACCAGCATGTAACTTTCTTGGGTATTTATTTATCCACATAGCAAGGAAGTCAAAATCAGATTGAGAAAAAGAAGAGAAATCGGTACTTTTAGGAAGAAAACGCCTAATGAGTCTATTGGCATTTTCATTACTCCCACGTTCAGAGGCACAATAAGGGTGAGCATAAAAAAGTTCCGTACGGAACTTTTTGTTTCTACAGGATTTACAAATGGCGGCAGCATCAAGAAATGAACTAAGGACGTATCGTTAGCTATTTTAAGGGAAGGGCCATGATTAGTAGCCTGCATGCGAGCGTCATCACTAGCTTTATCAACAGAGTAAGTAACAAACTCAACTAATTCACTGTCATGATGGGTAACGCGTCCACGTTGAATCTCTCGATAAATAGTTGAGTGATGAAAATTCAATAAGGAGGCGATTTGAGCGACAGGGAGACCTTTACGATAAAGTTTTTCGATAACTTGTCGGTCAGCATCAGTAATGTGCTTGAATTTTCTGGGAGAAGTAGTAGATTGAGCCTTGGTGTTTTCCATATAGAGATTGTGTGTTTGTTTTTGCGAATTGATTATACTATCTCTTTCTTTGGAGAGCACTTTTTTTGCTCTCATCGTGTCGCATTTAATATTGCAACTTTCAACTGCATGGGTAAGGAAGAGATAAAGATTGACAAATGGGGTAAGAAGCGTACTATTCGGGTGTAGGTTTAACACAAAACCGCCCAATCAATATGAACGTAAACAGAATAGTTTGTACATTATGCGTGACTGGGGCAGCATTTCTGACCTCTTGCGAACCCATGCGTGTTAACGAACGTCCCCTTGGACTCTACCCACCGACTATCAATTCATTCGGCGAAATGCCACAAGCCCCGGAACTCACCGATAATCCATTACTCAACGATGTCAGAGGTGACCAAAACGGATTAGCTCCACTTGGCGGCGGTTCAGCATTCAATCCAGACCCTGCCAACACCAATAGCGGCACATTAGGTAATATCCTAAAACCCAATGTCGTACAGGCACCGACGACACCGACGACACCCGGCATTGGCAATACAGGCATTACCTCACCAATACCTACACCGACACCACAAGCACCTATTGGGAACGAAATCCCCTATGCTACACCGACAAACGACCCCCTTGTTGTCATCAGCCCATACGGGAATAAGGTCAAAATTCTAAATCGCAAAACGAACCAGCCATTCCCGAGTGGCAAAATCATGCGCGACCCGAAGGCTATGAAGACCTTCCGAGTGCCGTAAACCCAGACACACTTAACCTCTCATAAACTCATCGCCCCAGTCACCACAGGTTCGGTACCGGGGCGACGTTTTATAAATCAGTAGCATTATTATGAACGGCTTTCCAAAACACCCTGTGTTTCAAAAAATCGCCATCCTGGGACCAGGTTTATTAGGGGGTTCACTGGCCTTGGCCATTCGAGCATCTCTACCCCATGCACGCGTGCATCTATGGGGACGCAGAGAAGAGCCACTCAAGCTGGCCGAAGAACTTGATGCCGCTCATTTAGCCTCTACTGATTTAGAGTTGGTTGTGCGTGAGGCAGATTTAATCGTACTAGCCACACCGGTAGGCATCATGCCCGGACTGATAGAAAAAATTCTGCCCATCATCAAGCCAAGTGTCCTCATCACAGATGTGGGGTCTGTAAAAGGGATTGTTCATCAAACTATTGGTCAGTTACTTACAAAAGCGGGTATCGACTTTATAGGCTCACACCCTATGGCCGGCTCAGAAAAACAGGGCATGACTCAAGCCAGAGCCGATTTATTTAAGCAAGCAACTTGCTTACTAACTAATGACGAACACGTGCATGAAGACACCATCATGGCACTGCAACGCTTCTGGGAAGCCGTAGGCTGTAACTGCATTCGAATGCGTTCTGATGCCCATGATTCCACAGTAGCACGCATCTCTCATGTACCCCATGTACTTGCCGCTCTATGTGTGCATAGTGCCCTAACAGATGGCGATGTAGAGAGACTCGGGCTGATTTCGGCAGGAGGGTTCAGAGACACAACTCGCATCTCTATGGGCGAGCCCTCTATGTGGGCAGAAATTCTCATTGATAACGCCCCGGCTATCACAAAGCGACTAGAAGAAGCCCTAGCCCAATTACAGCAAGTACAAACTCTACTTAACAATGGAGACAAAGAGGAGCTGCAACAATGGCTCACACGGGTCAGAGAGCAGCGCGGTCAGGCTCTAGGTCTCTAGTGCGGGGTGCTAATTACCGGCATTTTGACAGGTAAAAGTCCAATTATCCATAGAGCGAGGAACATCGTAAAGTTCTGGTGGCAAATTTCTATCTGCTTTTTCTCTACAAGTACCACTCGTAATAGTCCCGGCATCTTTAGCTTCTGAGCTAAAATTCAGCACTACATTTTCCATTTTGCAGTAGGCTGAATTACTTGATGAACTGATATTCAACGTAGCCGTCAATCCCTGCTCGGAGTATGTATAAGTCTCATCATAACTCTCACGAGCAGACATATTCACCACACTCACACGCTTTGTCGACTCAAAAAGCAATTGGTAACTAATGCGAGTTACTGTATCTGTTAGACGGATATTTTTTCCCTTTAGGCTAGGCTTCTTCCCCTGCGAATCACTTCCACCACCACCGCCACCACAACAGCACAGCCCCAACGAACAGCATGCCAACAAGGAAAAGAATGTCCAATATCTACACATAATTCGACATACTGCACCATCCCCTCATCTAGGTCAAGCGACAACAAACAATTCCCCCATCATTTTTATCGTTTTCATGCCCTAAATCATGGATTGATGATTTTCTAGGGAAAAACGCTTGCAATCCGAAAAAAGAGGACGAAAATCCCTGCTCCGATACATCACACATGACAAGCTCACAAACATCATCAAGTAAAGGCCACATTGCCATGGCATTTGCCGCCCTCATCTGGGGGCTGATGTCGCCTGTGTGCAAGTTTGTCGTTTTAGGCGGGCAAGTCAATGCCGTCTCTTTGGCCTCATTCCGTTTAGCAGGAGCTACTATATTATTTTGGATTGTCTCCCTATTCTTTCCGACGGAAGCAATTGAAAAATCGGACAAAAAACAGATATTTTTTGCAGCACTCTTTGGCATTATACTCAATCAAATGGCCTTTACGGTAGGAGTAGGCTACACCTCACCGGCAGATGCCGCCATCATTACCACCATCACACCGATTTTCACCATGATTTTATCGGCATTGTTGCTCCATGAACACATCACCGGGAAAAAAAGCATGGGGGTATTACTCAGTTTTCTAGGAGCCATCATACTTATTTCTAACAGTCATCATGCCTCCTCAGCCCCGGGTGATAACAACCTATTGGGCAATTTGCTTTGTTTAGGGTCGCAATGCTGTGTAGCTATTTACTTTGTGAAATTCAAATCACTCATGGCACGTTACACCCCCATCACCCTCATGAAGTGGATGTTTCTCTATGCCACGCTAACGTGTCTACCCTTCACCTTTACAGAATTAACGAATATCCCCTACGCAAGCGTACCCTGGCAAACATGGTTGGGGGTCTTTTATGTAGTAGGTTTTGCCACATTTATCAGCTACATTTGCCTAGCCTTTGCACAAGGTCGCCTACGCCCTACAGCTGTAAGTATGTACAACTATACTCAACCCATCATAGCCACTTGCATAGCTATACTTTGGGGGATGGATCGTTTTAGTTGGTTGAAATTACTATCTATTCTATTGATATTTCTAGGCGTATTTCTCGCTAACTCCTCTACCCTATCCGCAAAAACATTTTCACGCAATTAGTGTCATAACTTTATAATTGCCACCAATATATGGTATAAATGAACTGTGAGATGTTTGTTTGCCTATAAAAAATGCCCAATGCTTGAAATCATTTATATAGCCCCCGGCTTTTAAAGACAGCCTTATATAATGACGTTGGACACAACACAATTCCACACCTATTCAGCATTCAACATCAATATTCTATAAAAATCTACTATTTTATCTTCTATTTAGCTAAAATAAAGATAAAGCAACTTTATAATCACATACATACAAAATATGATAGGAGCTATTATTGGAGATATCGTAGGTTCAGTCTACGAATTCGACAACATTAAGACCAAAGAATTTCCCTTTATCACAGAGAAATGCAGCATCACAGATGACAGCATCATGACCCTCGCCATCTGCGAAGCACTCATGAATTGCCAAAACGATTACTCTGACCTAAGCGAAAAAACCATCTACTATATGAGAAACATAGGTAGGAATTACCCCTACTGCGGATTTGGTGGGCGATTTTTCGATTGGATTTTTTCTGACGATATGCCGGCATACAATAGCTTCGGCAATGGCTCTGCCATGCGAGTCAGTGGCGTAGCATGGGTGGCTAATAGCATAGAGGAAGTAAAAAAACTCTCTCGATTAGTCACAGAAATTTCTCACAATCACCCGGAGGGCATCAAAGGAGCAGAAGCAACAGCAGTAGCTACTTATATGGCACGCACAGGATGTAGCAAAGAAGAAATTCGACAAGTCATCCAACAGGATTATTATCCACTCAATTTCACACTTGATGAAATTCGCCCGACTTATCAATTCAACGAAATCTGCCAAGACAGCGTACCACAAGCCATCCAAGCATTCCTAGAATCAACTTCATTCGAAGACGCCATCCGCAATACCATTTCCATCGGTGGCGACAGCGATACCTTAGGAGCCATCACCGGAGCTATTGCCGAAGCTTTCTACGGAGTTCCCCAAAAATACAAAAACTTGGTACCTGTATTTTTGACAAACTCATACCCCTGCGATGCCGTAGACTTAGCAGATATTTCTGCCAGATTTGTGAAAAAATTTAATGCTGAAAAATTCATCGATTAATTTAATTAAACACATTACAATTATGAATCGTATCTTTTTATCCTGGAACGAACCTGCCTGCCAATTAATAGCCAAACGATTGATAACTCAAGAAAATGGCGGTTATCAACACCTCGTACTCGTCCCAACGAAAGACTCCGGTCGTCAACTACGAGAACAACTTGCCGTTCAGTCTGCAAATAAAGCTGTATTCTCGCCAAAAATCCAAACGGTGGACCAATTTAGCATGACCTGCCGACCGGATAACTCAGCCACAAGCATGGAAGTCCTTACCGCCGGGTATCTGGCACTAAAAGATAATCCACATCAGCATTATCCCAACCTCTTCCCTACCGAAACACAAACGGACACACCGAGCTTACTCACTATTGCCAAAAAGCTTAATACACTAAGAACAACTCTCACAAACCAGATGAGCAGTTGTCAAAAAATCGCCGACAAACAACTTTCCCACGCTGACTCTCGATGGGAAGATTTGGCAAATTTCAGCCGCGAATGTACACAAATATTACAATCATGGGGCGTGTCTGACCCCTGCATTATGGATGAACAAGCCATACCGAATGCCTTGCTTCATTCTCTAAAAGAGCAAGGTGGGAAAATCATCGTTGCCTGCGTAACAGACATTTCCCCTGCCCTCGTCTATCTGCTTAACCGTGCAGAAGATGCCGGCATCAACATAGAACTATGGATTCACGCACCGGAGGACAAAGAACATACTTTTGACTCATGGGGTAGACCAAATGAATACTGGAATACCTGTCATATTCCTATAAAAAACGAAGACATCACGGTTTGCTCTACACAATTCAAATTAGCTCAGCAAGTTTGCAGAACAATAGCAAATGTTTGTGGAAAAACAACGGATATCGCACTCGGTATTTGTGACACAGATGCCAATATACTCGTAGACCATGCTCTTGAAGAACATAACTGGGGCTTGCATATATTAGACGGACGCCCGTTTTCTGCCACTGGAATCATGGACGTCATGCAAGGGTTAGAGCTTTCCCTCAGAGAAATAGGAAATGCACGCAGTTTAATGCACTTAACTAAATGCACAACCCTATTCCAAACGCTGGACATCAAGGCTAACCAACATTCATGCTGTGTAGCCCTGGATGGTATCTCTCAAATTTACCTACCAAGCAGTGAAGAATATCTGCTTTCTTGCATTGAAAAATCAAATAACACAGACCTAAAACAAGCCGTTTCTCAAATTAAAGAATGGCGAGACAAGGTTCTTCGCCCCAATCATTTCGTTAATGAATTGATACTATGGTGTAAATCATTAGAAAAATTCGCTAACCCGGAAGTCATTACAAAATTCCGCAAGGCACTGGAGGAACTTAGTTCCGTACAAACGAAGTCCGAAAAATTCCGGTCTGCAGAACTAGCTATTCATATACTACTTCAGACACTACAAAGCCAACGAATCTCTGAAGAACGTGCAAAAAATGCCGTCCTTGATTCCCTCGGTTGGATGGAACTCCCCTATCGTCCCGAATCCAATCTCATTATTACCGGACTCATTGAAGGCATCGTGCCGGAGGGAAAAGTCGATGACCCATTCCTACCGGAGCAACTGAAAAAAGAATTACATCTATACACCTCCTTAAACAAAATCCAAGCTCGCGATAGCTTTTTACTCACGTCCCTTATTGAATCCAGAAAAACCAGCGGTGGAGTACAAGTCATTATCTCTCGTCTAAACACAAGCAATGAGCCATTAACCCCATCATCATTGCTTATGCAGTGCTCTGATGAGGAATTACCCCAAAGAGTTCAAAATCTCTTTGCCGAAACTTCCGAAGAATATACGCCAATTACAAACGATAAAGAAACCTGGAAACTCACTCCACCCACAGGTGATTGGAATAGAGAGTCAACTAAGGTGGAAGAATTTATACCCAACTTCAAAAACCCATGGGCTAATGGTGAAAAAACTTTCTCTCCATCCAAGCTGAGAGACTTTCTGGACTGTCCAAAATCATTCTGGATTAAAACGGCCATGGGACTATATGATAATCCTCTTGAATACGATAAAGAAGCTATGGTTGCCAACGAAACAGGCACCTTTATCCATGAAATCCTACAAGAATTCTGTGCTACATACTGTTCAAAGGATAAAATAACTTCGGAATCAGAAATGATTGACGACATTAATAAACGTATTGAGACTAAATTTACAGAAAAATTTGGTACCCCACCTTTATTAATGCCGCTTCATCTCCAAAAACTAGACATCAAACGTCGCTTGGAAACATTTGTCCCACTACATATCAACGAATTAAACAACGGATGGAGCTGCATAGAATTCGAGAAACAAATCGATGGTTGGCGATTAGGAGGCTTCCCCATCAAAATGGTCATCGACCGCATTGATAGACATGAGAATGGTCGCATTCGAGTTATTGACTATAAAACCGGGAATGTAGAGGATTGCAGAAAAGCACACGTAGAAGGAATTCCAGAGGAAAAAGTCAACAATCTTAAGCTCCTATCTGAAAAACTACAAACAATTCCTAAAAAAGGAAATTCAAATCCCGGACGCTGGAAAAACCTACAACTTCCCATGTATGTACTATGGGCTAAAGAAACATTTGCAGACCCAACACCGGAAACTGCTTACATCTGTCTTAATAAAAATCCGGAAAAAATAAAACTCATCCCATGGGATAACTTACATTCCGAGGTAATTCTTAAAAAGGCAACAAAGAAAAGCGAAGAAAATCAAACTCGTCCATCTGATATGTACTATGCAGAAATGTGGCTTCTGGAAGTCATGAGACTCATTACCAATGGCGAAGGCTGTATCTCTGCCGAAGACTTAGGATGGAAAGTCCCCGAATATTCAGCATTCAAAAAACTCGTCAACGAAGGCGAACCTCTTAATACATTATTTTAATCCTTAAACTTCATAAATTTACTATGTTCATTAATAGCACATCCATTTCTGCCTCAGCAGGCACCGGCAAAACCTACCAACTTTCTCGACGCTTCCTCGCCTTATTAGCCCTAAATCATGGTAAAAACCCGGAACAACTTATAGCTATAACCTTTACCAAAAAAGCGGCTGGTGAGTTCTTAGACCGCATCTTGTCAGACATCGCTAAGGGGGCAAGCTGTGAAGAAGAAGCCTCAAAACTCGCTAATGAAATTTGGGAAACCATCAAAGGCGATGGCACAAATCCGGAAACAAATCCTGAAGCCAATATAGGCATTTACCCGGATTTACCGGACCATAAAAAAGATGAGCTACTTAATATCGACACATTCAAAAAAATGCTTCGTGTATTAGTAGAAAACCTAACGCGCCTTAACCTATGCACCATTGATAGCTTATTTAGCAGTATCGTAAAATCATGTACTTTCGAATTAGGCATCAATGATTTCCAAATTTTATCAGGAAAAGCGGAAAAAAATCAGGCTCTAAATGAAGTATTACTCTCTATCTATAAAGACTGCTTGGCAGACAAGGAACTTCAACAGTCATTTGAAGAAATCTTTTTGACTGCTGTACAAAACAATGCCGATGCCGTCAGTCTTAAAGACTCATCAATCGTTAAAAACATAGATTCCTTATTAGATGCTTATATCTCTGCTCCGGAAGAAGAAAAATGGGGATTACCTGAAGAAATCCTAAAAACATACAAAACTCCCGAAATTGCGAACATAAATGAGTTTAGAAGGGAAATCGCCTCCGCTTTATCTCATCTCAATTCTTTTGAATTCAAGAGCAGAAGCAAAGACAGTGAGGAAAAAGCAAGGGCAAAAGCACATAAAAACCTCATTGCCATCCTTGAAGCCTTAAACAACTATATAGACTTTCAATCTCTTGGTTCATTAAAAATTGAAATGCCTATCGATGAGATAAAAAGCACACTCCGGGATGTATGTTGGACCGACTCCATAGACAAAATTTTACAAACTTGGATCTGTTATGATTTAGCTCTTTTACAAAAACGAACTAAAGCCACCTACAAACTCGTCAAAATACTGGCTGATAAATATACTGAAAAAATCAATAAAAACGGAAAATTTGAATTTAGAGATGTCCCATTGATACTGAAATCAAAAGAACTTAGTCCGGAATTTCGCGACGAGTTACAATACAGAATGTTCTGTAAATATCGTCACTGGATGCTGGACGAATTCCAGGACACATCACGCATCCAATGGGACATTATCAAACCATTCATAGACGATTTACAAGAATCCGATGGTGAAAACTCAAGTGCATTTATTGTCGGAGACTTAAAACAAAGCATCTACCAATGGCGCGGTGGCGACCCTAGACTATTCCTCAATGCCCCTAAGCAATTAGAGCTACATAACAGAACTATGTCTGAATCATACCGCTCAAGCCAATATGTGCTTAATTTGGTAAATGAAGTTTGTGATTACAAAAATTCGCCTGTTTCTCAACTTATTTCACCACAAGCCATGGGAATGTGGGGCGATTTCCCTAAACATAAAACATGCAACAAAAATAAGAAGAAAAAAGGAATCGCCCAAATATGGCAAGCAGTTGACTCTAATGCCCAAACCATTGCTACGATAATCGCTCACATCTACCAGAAAGACGCATCCATAAAGAACAAGTCTGTCGCCATTCTTGTAGATAAAACAAAACATGGACTACAACTCAGAGAAGCTCTAAAAGGAAAAGGGATTCCGGCAGAAGTTTGCGATGATGTAGCTATCGGTGTAGATTCGTCTCTCGGGAAAATTTTAAAACAATTCTTCCACTGGCTCGACATGCCGGGCGACAAACACATTGAGACACTACTTAGATATTCTCGTCTAAACTCCTGTATCTTTGAAAAAGGCTGGTCTAGTTGGCGTCAAATTCTGGAAACATCCGGCTACCGAGCCGTACTGGAGACTCTGAAAAAGGAATTTGAAACTCATAAAATTACCTTAGATGAGTATTGCCAAAACAGATTTAATGTATGGCTGGCCTCTGCTATCGAAGCAGACAGTAAAGGTCTGGAAATTCAAGCATGGTTAGAGTGCATGGAAAAATTGGAAATACGAGAAACTCCGCCAAAGGATATTATCCAAATCATGACTATCCACAAATCAAAAGGCTTGGGGTTCGACGTTGTCTTTGTACCCTCTATGGGTAAAAATACAGCATTTGATAATGAAGGGCATCTTCACTATATTTTAACCAAAGATGATGACGGCAATGTAACTTCTGTCATTCAAAATCCATCAAATAAGCTCATATTACAGCTTGTACCGGATTTAGGAAAACTAAAAGAACCATGGCGTGCAGAACAACATTTTGACGGGCTATGTAAAATATACGTAGCCCTAACCCGTGCTAAAGAAGCTTGCTATGCCATCATGCCTAAATTATCAGATGAAACTGAGAAAGGTAAAGCTGAGAAAAACCTCTCGATGAGATCTACATTGCTCTGTCATGAAAATGAAGAAGCAGCCTCTATCCCGGCCATTGATGACCCTTCCCCGAAAGAGGATAATAAAGCTCCAGCCCCCCTTGGCAAATGTATCTATTCATCACATAGCCCGGATTATTACTCCGAAGCAACTGACACACCGAATATCGAAATAAAAACCATAGCTGAGCCCATTAACTGGCCCACGGTGCTCCCTCTCATTCGCAAACAAATTTCTCCATCGAAATTACACACAACAGAGGGACAAATTCAAAAAAGTGCCTCAAATTCAGAAGAAATGCGAACTGCGGCACAATTTGGTACAGAGGTGCATTCGGTATTTGAACGCATTGGCAGATGGGATGATAGCAATAAGCCGAAGTGGCTCATTGAGCCGACGACGGATGCAGAGCGAGCTGTGGCCGAATGCTTTGAAAATCCGGAGATTTGCGAGCTATTTACGGTCTCAGAATCTGCACAAATCATGCGAGAACAAAACATCGAGTCTGTGGATGCAGAAAAGTGGATTTCGGGGACGATTGACCGACTTGTCATAGATGGCAATAAGGCAACTATCATCGACTTCAAAACAGACCGTTGCTCTATCGAAGAGATGAAGAATAGACACACGGCACAACTTCATGCCTATGCTGAAATTGTGAACCAAATTACGGGTATTCCCCTAGACAACATCGAGTGCAAACTCGTTTCTACAAAGCATAAATGCATTATCTCTATTTAGCATAACCACATGAGGAGATGCAGTATATGCTATCTCCTCATTCGTCCACATCGAATACATAATCTCGTTGTATAAAAAAAGCCTTCCCACCGCACTCATTGCTCAGGGGAAGGCTTTTTATTAAAGTATCTAACAATTATTTTGCAAGGAATTGCGGCGTAGGAAGCTCAACATTTTCCTCGCAACCGACAAGGTCGCCAACGTCTTTACTGGTGACGTAAATGAAGAAGAAAATCATGCACAAAGTAAAAGCAAAGTAAACGATTTCGAGTACTTTGACGGGGATTTTCACCTTGAACAACCACTCAATAGAATTGATCACCACATGACCACCATCAACAACAGGTAAAGGAAGCATATTAAGTACTGCCAAGTTCACATTAAGAACCACGGCAAACCAAAGAACCAACTTCCAGCCGTCATCAAGGGTAAACATCTTATAAAACTGATTGGCAATGCCAACAGGACCGGACAAATGCTCTACCCCAACACTACTACCGGAGGCAAACAACTTGTTTAAGGTCTCGCCCATCCACTTCAAACTCTGACCAACCTGTTCCCACGGAGTCGGGTAAATAGTACTTTCTACAGCCATTTCAGAAACATCCCAAGTAACACCAAGGATAGGTGTAGCTCCCGGAATAGGTTTGCCATTTTGCAACCAGTTTGAAGGATACTCACAGGTCAGCGTCACTTGCCTTACTTGACCATCAGCCCCACGAACTCTCAGTACAGCTTCTACACCTTGAAGGGTCTTTAACTGTTCTGCCTGAGGACCTGCAAAAGTAACGGAACTTTGATTACCATTGGCATCCTGTACTGTCATCTGAGGTAGTTTTTCCTGAACTAACGCATCAGTAAGGGTTAATGGGTTCCAAATTTTCTTTCCGTTAACCTCCACGATACAATCCCCCTTCACGATTCCGGCACGGGCGGCCGGTGAATGAGGCATCACTTGGTCTACCTTACAAGGCATCGCATACACAATACCCACCTGTCTCATGCCAGTACGCTCCCACCAAGAAGACTCCGGAATGCGATAACCACACTTTACCTCAATAGGAGCAGATTCACCGGGACGCTCCATGGTAAAGGTGATTTTTTCATTTTCACTGAGCATAATCAGCTCACGCACGCCCTCCATATTACCGAGCCATTTAGTAACAGGACGTCCATCAATTTTCAGGATTTTATCTCCGGGTAAAATTCCGGCCTCAGCAGCAGGACTACCGGGGCTAACATAGCCAACAGTAGTGATATTTAACTCCGTAGCGTTTTTCCCAACACCCCACACAATCAAAGCAAAAAACAGAGCCAACAAAAAAGAAGCAATAGGACCGGCTGCTGCAACAATGATTTTATCTAAAGGAGTAATTTCTTTCAAATTTTCCGGCAAATCAGCATGCCCCTCCAGAGCTTCCATCCCCCCCATTTGAGGTAATGACACAAAACCACCGGCAGGAATCCAGCCCAGCCCCCATTCCACGCCATTGATTTTCTTTTTCCAAATGGCTTTGCCAAACCAAATCTGAAATTTATCTACATACAATCCACGCCAGCGTGCAGCAAGAAAATGGCCTAATTCATGAACAAAAATCATGAAATTAAACATCAATATAACCGCAATAATAATCCCAGCAGTACTCAACACAGATGTAATACTTTCCATATATTTAACTCAGTTAACGTAACACTGAACCAAAAGGTAAACAAGTAGTAATGATGTCCTAACAAAATTCCTAACTTCCCTAATAAAACAAATGAAAACAGCCAGTCTCTAATCTTGGCAAACACAAAAATATCACATAACATTTGTCAGCGTATCCACACCGTCACTATCATGAAGAATCTACAAGGCACAATGCAAAGCCCCTCACTTCGGCTCTCGGACACTAAGCTAGGCCGTTGGATTGGGGGAATCGTGTTTATTGTGTTTTTCTCTCTTCTTAGCTTTGGCTCTGGTGGTGAATGGTATGCCCTATGCCCGGCAATGGCCATACTGTTTCCATTTGTTATCTTATGTTGCATAGGAATATTTCGTGGCTACAAACTCCCCAGCCCCGGGATATTAGGCTGGCTGGCTATGACCGCTGGGGGATACTTTCTCATACGAGCATCTACATCGCCATGGATTTTTAATGCCATTGACGATGTTAATCTTATTATTTTTGGCATTGTCTTTTTCATTCTTGGCACTTGCATAGGAGGGAATAGAAAAGAAGAGAACAAACTACCTGCCCTCATCGCCACATTAGGCGGACTCCATGCCATCCTATGGATATGGCAAAACATAAGTGGAGATGTTTCCTCTTGGTTTAGACCGGACTATTCGCCACTTGGAGTAGAATTAAAAAACTTCGGGCTATTTGGGTACAAAAACTTCTGCGGTCACTTCTTTTCCATCTGTGGATTCTTCCTGTGTGCTTGGAGTCTAGGCAGTTCAAGAAAATGGGGCAAATACTTTTGGCTAGGGTCTTTACTCATAGGGCTCTCATTTACTTGCCATTCCCGAGCCGCCTTTCCGAACTGTCTATTGGGCACACTTATCTGTGGATTTATTTACCTCACAAACATTTACCATCAAACAAAGAAATTCATCGCCTGCAGTATCATATTTACCATTCTTCTTATTTTAGGGACATCGTTCGTTTTACTCGATTTAAGCAATGGCAAAGGCTCACTAGACACCCTACTCAATACATACATTTTTGGGGTCCGCATTGATTTAACGAAAGAAGCATGGAGCCTAGCAGATAATGCTCCTCTCTTTGGGCATGGTGCCAGGATGTATACAAACCTTGCTCTAGAAAATATCGCCGGGTCACACAATCCAAACTTTGCACACCATGAATACGCTCAAGCTGCCTGTGATTATGGCTATATTGGTTTCACAATCATGCTTCTACTATTAGGGAGCGGACTATTCATCGGAATTAGACAAATACTTAGACAAATTCACTATTCAGAAGAAAATGCCCCACTGGTCTATGGTGCATTCTGTGTGATAGCTATTGCAAGTATTCATGCCTATGGTGAATTCATTTGGCATAATCCGGCTCTATTAAGCTGCTCTGCCCTCTCATTGGGCATCCTCTACGCGTATGGCCCCAGAAAACTAAAAGCACTCCCCATCACAGGCAAATTCACCTATAGCCTCATTGCCATAGGCATAGGTCTGTATGGACTCATATATGCCATTTGGGTTTATCCGATGTTCATCAGTTCATGGAATGCTGCCCCCTGCACTACTACCTCAAATAAAGCATTGAAACAGGCCTTTTTCGACTATCATCACCCCACACTCTCTACGCAATATATCTACCAATCTGTCAACGCAAAAACATCAGAATCAGAGCTAAAAGGCATCGATTCGGCCTTATCTCAAACTGAAGCAAAAAGTCCAAACAACCATGCCCTAGTAGCAAGCAGAGCCCTCATTTATCTGTATCAAGGCAAATACGAACAAGCTGAAAAGGTGCTGCGACCATATTGCCAAAATCCCTGTAAATATACAGATAATATGTACCCATGGAAAACAACCTACGCCAATATCCTTTATACTTGGGGTATTGCACTGGCAAAGACTGAACCAAATAAATCTCTCTCTCTCTTTCAAGAGGCACTTGATACTCTTACCCCATTAACCAATAAATGGTTGTATTTCCGGGCAAGTGATCCAAAAGTTCGCAAAAAACATAGACAAGACATTAATAGTCTCAAACTCAGCATTCGCATCCTAAAACACCAAGGAGCTACACCTGACCATTCCTGGAAAAAGAATTAACCCAACTTCTCGGCCAATACTTTATAAGCTTTATAGCCTAGAGACTCAGGCTCATTGAGAGGTCCCCTCACCTCAATAATTACAGGAAGAGCCCTTGAGGGGGCATAATAGCACGCCCTAAGCACCACTTCATCACCTTCTATCTGTGCATAAACCCCAACCGGTGTCGAACACGTAGCCCCTAGATGAACTAAAAAAGCACGCTCTGCTTTACCACAAACAAAAGCATTTGTATCGCAAATTCCCTCTAAATAGCTACGAACCACTGTATTTGATGCCAAACACTCCATCCCCACAATCCCCTGCCCCACAGCAGGAATAAACGACTCTGTGGGCAATGGAGTCATCCAAACATTGATGCCATCAACCTGGGTTTGAGGAGCATACAGGCCTAAACGCTCCAGTCCGGCTTTTGCTAAAATTGCCGCATTCCAATCTTGGTTAGCCACTAATTTCGACAAGCGAGTAGGCACATTCCCCCGTAAATCAACGACTTGAAGTTTCTTGCCAAAATACGTCTTTGCCATCATTTGGCGACGCACACTTCCCGTTGCTAATACTCCACACCCATCCCAATTGGGGACTTTGGTAATAAGCACATCTTGGACATCGGCACGAGGTAATACAGAAGGCAAACAAAATTCTTCAGACAATTCACTAGGTACATCTTTCAAACTATGAACAGCTACATCTATACGACCATCGAGCAAAGCATACTCTAACTCTTTAATGAATATTCCCTTATCTACCACCCCACTAAGTTTGGCAACATCTGCCAAAGGCACATCTGTACGTTTATCTCCTGTCGTATGAATAATTTCGCGACGTACAGAAAGCTCTGGATAACGAGCTTCCAATGCCGCTTGAAGCATATCTGCCTGAGCAAGAGCTAAAGCACTACCGCGAGTACCAATCACCAATGACTTATCAGCTTTCATAAAGAGAAGAATCTGTAAAATAACGAGCGATATTTTCCTGAATAATGGCTTCGCAACGCACGACTTCTTGTTCTCGGTGTCGTTTTGCCTCATCGGCTAATTGAGTCAAGGTGTCTATGTCATAAACATACACTTCATCAATCTCTTTCACCTGTGGGTCAATATTTCTAGGAACAGAAATATCTATAAGGAAAAGGGAACGATAGCGCCGTTTTTCTCGTAATGGAGTAAGGGTTTCTTTGGTAATAATATAATGCGGAGCAGCCGTTGCCGCTACCACCACATCTATATCTTTCAAATACTCAACCCAGCCATCATAACGAATAGCTTGCCCCCCTAAACACTCTGCTAATTCGATAGCTCTATCATACGAACGATTCGCCACATAAATTCCCTGTGCCCCACGAGCTTGCAATGCACGCCCGGTTATGTGACTCATCTCACCTGCTCCCAAAATTAACACGCGAGAACCGGAAAGATTACCGAATATCTGTTCTGCTAACTCAACTGCAACGGAACCTACAGAGGTCGCTCCTTCATGAATTTGACTCCCTGAACGAACTCTTTTCCCAATGGTAAAAGCCTTTTGGAATGTTTTATTTGCCTCTGTACTTGTCACTCCGGCATCCAACGCATTTTGATAAGCCGTTTTTACTTGACCAAATATCTCTGTTTCTCCCAAAACCATCGAATCTAATCCACTTAAAACACGGCATAAGTGCACTAATGCTTCTTTCCCACAATAATGATTAAAATAATTTTGGAGATGGCATTTATCTTCAAACTTGTCTAAAAACAATTCCATTATTTGCTCAGAGGCAGAATCCGGGCAACTTGACCAGAAATAAATTTCCATGCGATTACAAGTTGATAGCAAAACACACTGAGAAACTGCCTCTAATGAACAAATCTGCTGACCAACACTCTGAAGCTTATGGGATGCCACAGCAAACCGCTCACGGATTTCTACCGGAGCAGTTTTGTAATTCACGCCTAAGCAAACCATCTTCATTAGCTGATTTGGAAAATAAATGCTGAAACAATCAATACCCCTATACTCCAATAAGCAAGAAACTTACCGGGTACTCCAACTCGAAAAACTCGCCAAAGCATCCCAACATACCCCAACATCAACACACTTACAGCTATCGCCTTTAGCGTACTAAGTGAAGCATCCACCAAAATTCCACATACGCACCCAAGTACAAAAATAATAAACGACACCAACATCAAGTATTTCATACACTCTTCCAACCCTTGAATTGGTGGCAAAGCACGACTTAAACTACTCATCACCTGCTGCTTTAACAGAGCATTCTGAATTAAAAACACGGCTCCGGCAACAGCAGAAATAACCACAGCACTACTCCCTATCATCATCACACCTTTATGAAAATGTGACCAAAAAGACCCAACGTTGATAAGCTCATCTGCACCATGAAATAATGCAGTCCCTAGTAATATGCTTAAAACCGGTAAGGTAAAAATCCCCAAAATTGACAAACGATAGGAGCGACCTAAAATGAGATAAAATAAGTTAACACTCCAAGCAATAAAAAAAATACTCCTCCCCGCCCCTACAATCGGGCACGCCCCTACTCCCAATGCATCGTAGACCAATCCGGCTGTTTGCAGAACAAAGAGCAATATCATCCATGCTCGCATATCACAACAAACACGACAACGATACCACTGACTACCCCACCAAACCCAAACCACCAAAGCAAATAAAAAGGAAAGCAGACTTATTAACCACTGAATATCCATTCCTCAAATCTCCTTTCTAATCACAGCCACTTATTATGAACGTAAATCTCGCTCAATAACAGCGTATGCCTGATGATTGTGAATTGATTCAAAATTCTCTGCCTCTACCCTATACCAACTAAATGCGGAATGGCTCTGGGTCTTTACAGCTACATTTCTGACCAAATCCTCAACAAATACGGGATTCTCATAAGCCTTTTCTGTTACCCACTTCTCATCCGGTCGCTTTAATACACTATAAAGCGAACAGCTTGCACAGGATTCTACTAAATCTATCAAAACCTCAATCCAAATTGGCTTAGACGCAAAAC
>JAUNER010000023.1:0-42153 GCA_030525455.1 Akkermansia sp.
AAGACATAAGCAAAATTAAGCCCAACCACGTTTTTGTTAATTCAAAAAAATATTGTAATGGTTTAAAAGAATTTG
The DNA here is from genome assembly GCA_030525455.1 of Akkermansia sp. GTDB lineage: Bacteria > Verrucomicrobiota > Verrucomicrobiia > Verrucomicrobiales > Akkermansiaceae > Akkermansia. The sequence goes on from JAUNER010000023.1 coordinate 76, forward strand.
AAATTTACTGGTATAGCTGTCTTCAAAAAACATGGGGAAATCTTTTTCATTCAAGCATCATCAATGATGAATTATCGGATTATGTTTATAAACTATCTACTAGAATCATGTCTCCAGAAACAGATTTATGGAGGTATCATGATAGAAGCCACAAGTAAAATAAGGTACATTTGAGAGTATTGTGTCAATTCTTTTACTCTAATAAAATAACGAGAGAATAGTTAATTAGTGAGCCATAGTAACGCTACAAATCATCACATTTAAGTGTACAATTTCCTTGCTATGCCTGAGCAAATAAGCAATGATGCAGAGGTGAGGAATTTAAGAACATAAAAGTTAAAGAACAAATGAAGATAGGAAATTCCCTAGTATATACAGCTTTAACAGGAGAGGAGGGGGTAGGAATTAGGTTTTCTAAGCTAATAGTCTCAAATTTAAAATCTGTTATTCATTTCGTCAATATTGCGAAATTTAAATTCCGTCGCTGTCCAAACACTTTATTTGAAAAATTAAGCTTAGATTTATTATATTCAAGTAAATTAAACAATGTTAAAATCATAAAGGATGCATTGCATGATCCTCGTTACATTGATTTCGAAAAAGCTGTGTTTTATATAAAGGGTTTTAATGAAAGAGTAGAAATCCATTATTTAATACACAAAGTAACTAGACTGAGAATAGATTTTAAATTCAAATAAAATGAAGGTTTTAGTACAGGTTCCGGATGATGAATTAACAACTTATGTTAAACCAATTTATCATAATGTGTTGGCACTAGACTTTGTGAAAAGTGATAAAGAATATGTATTGCACGCTACATATTTTGACGGACAGAATCTTAGATGCCTTTGGGGAGATGAGATTAAAATTATAGATAAAACCCTACCTGAGGATTGGGTAAATGAAGAAAAATCTACTATATTCCCATATTCTCATCTAGGTGTACGTAATTTTGCACATGAAAATCTTATAATCGAAAATGCATTTGATGATTGCGAATATGCTATTAATAAAATAAAGAAATATATACTTAATGAAAAGGATGAGTCACTTTTTAAATTTAAAGCATTGAACTTAGATAATGATTTTTATATAAATGGGATTGAAAATTATGTTAATAAAAAAAATAAAGAGAATTTTGGCAATAATTTGTTTCATGAAAACACAAAAATAATAATTGATGCACTATTGTCTATTAAAAAAGGGAAAACAATCTCGGATGAAATAATAGATGGCTTTTATCGAGCACTCACAATAAATGATGAACAGGCTGTTGCATTATTTTTAAATTTTTCAGAAATTCGTTGGTTAATCAATAAACCTATACCATGTGATCCAAGCAAAAGAAGACCCTTAGAGATAGCAATAGAGTCTATTTCTGTAGAAATGCTAGTATTGATGAGATTTTATGGTGCTCTTGTTTTGGATAGATTTATAGAATTAACATATGATGACGAATTAAAAAAATTATTAAGAATAGATAATGAAGAGTTTTATAAAAGATTACTAGCATCCACGTGGTAAAAAATCTGTTTATTGAATTGAAAATTTAATTATTTGTAGAAATAATTTGCTCTATCTGTAGTTTGTAAATATTAATATTTAAATTATTTTTATGAAGACCTTGTTTCTGATTTAGCGTAGGAATAGCATACAAAAATTTTTTCAACTATGGAATCTTTGTTCTGTTCTAATAATTGCACGGTTTTGACGTAACTCAATGGACTTATCATCTGGCTACGGGGTTGGAGTTAAGCAAAATTTATGATGATGGCACGAGTGAGGTGCGGACTTACGATGCATTTAATCAACTGTCCAGCATCACCGATGCTTGTGATGTGATGAAATCACATAGCTACGACGTGGTTAGAGGATTGCTGCTGAGTGAGTCTTATAGCGACGAAACAAATAATCGCACGTATCTGTACAATTTCCTTGCCATGCCTGTGCAAATAAGCGATGATGCAGGGGTGAGGAATTTTGCATACAATTCTTTCAACGAGATTGATACAGAGGAGCAATGCAAACTTAGTTGCTTCGTTTACCCCTACCTATGGCTCATCACCTGGGACTCGACTCAGCCGGTCGCGACACGTTCGCTTGCTATCCAAAAAGACGGAACATGGTATACCTACGACTGGGATTTGACGAAGAATATCTGCGAAATCTTCGGGCAAAACGGCTACATCCGTAGCACCTACGCCTACACACCATTCGGCAGCGTCACCGCAAGCGGAGACGTCAACCAACCTATCCAATGGAGTATCGAATACTACGACAACGAATTAACCTTAGTCTATTACAACTATCGTCACTACAACACCACCGACGGCCGCTGGATAAACCGCGACCCCGTCGCCGAGCAAGGCGGCTGGAATTTGTATGGGTTTGTGAGGAATAGTATATTTTTAGTTGATGATTTGGGAAAACGACCTGATGGTTTTTATGACTTGAGTTTAAGTATAGGAGCATTAGATCCGGAGACATTAAATAAACTAAAAAATGTAAAAGCGTATGGTTGTCATTTGGCTGGGAAAAGAGAATTTTACTATAAAGGTAGAAAATTTTATGCTAATCCTGTGAATAGAAAAATCCTATGTGGCAATTATATTTAATGATTCAAATGATAGAATATTTAGAATCATTAAGAATGAAAGCAGAATGTAAAACTATTTTTAAAATAATCCTTTTAACAACAGTAAGATGAATAAAAATAAATGGTATATAACAATATGGAGTGTATCAATTATTAATATAGCATTGTTAATCATGCTTTTAATTAATATAGATTCATCCCATGTATTAAGGGTTATGTATGGCGATCAATATGTCTTTATAGAGGAAAATGTAAAGATTTCTTGTTTTGAAGATACTTTTAAGCGATTGATAAAAGATAATTTTGCTCGAGACTGCAATATAGAATTTGTTTTAGAAGGTAACGAGGAAAGCATCCTCTATGATTTAGACTCGTTAAAACAATATAAGGATGAAATTTGTAATTATTATGACAATAGAGATTTTAGTTTTTTTGAAAATACAATTGTAATATCGCACAATTTGTTCTTAATAAATGGAAATAGAAAAAAAGAAATTCGGGATATAATATTTTGTATAGAAAATGAGAATATTAAATTAGGTAATAAGCCGCTAATGATTTACATTGATGATTCGTTTGATGTAGGCGAAATATGGCAATTATTAGTTGTTATCAACAAGAAATTAAATTCGGCATTTGTAATAAATATACTACCTACGGAGGGAGGGAGATAGAATGAAGAAGCTTCTTATCATTAATCTGCTATCTCTTGTGTTATTTGTTCTTTTGTTTACAATTTATAAGGGAAAGCCATCGTATCTTATATGTGAGAATCCTATATATCTTATCTCTGAAAAGATGAGTTTTCAGGATTTTCTAAATGCATATATTACAAATTTAAAACACAGCAATTATGAATCGGGGAAGCCGATATGTGTTAGAATTGGAGAAAGAGAGGAATTTACTATACAATTGGGGCGATACTCAATAATAGAAGCAGATGAATTAAGGTTACACGATTTTTTTCTCGGTCCCAACCATCGCATCAATAACAGTCTTCGTAAATTTACCATGTACCCTATATATTTTAACGATATGGAGTCCGTAGCTAATGTAGACGGAGTTATTCAGGAATTGCGAGAACATTTCCAATCAGATGTAAATGTTTTTCCCGTTTTATATGTTCGGGAAGATATTCCCATCGTTAGACTTATTAAATTATTAAACACTATTAATGATTTATGTGGTGTAAGGTATGCCATTTGTTTGCTTGGGGATAATCAAAAAGTTCATTGATGTAAAAGTCTAAGAAAAAAACTTGTTTATACTCGAAGAATGTGAAAAGGAGGTTTAATTTTTAAGAACACAAATTAGACAAATGAGCAAAGAGATTTCTCTATTGCTGTATCAGTAATCTATGTGAGGATTTTCTGGGAGAAGTAGTAGATTGAGCCCTGGTGTTTTCCATATAGAGATTGTGGGTTTGTTTTTGCGAATTGATTATACTATCTCTTTCTTTGGAGAGCGCTTTTTTTTGCTCTCGTCGTGTCGCATTTAATATTGCAACTTTCAATTTAAAATCTCACACGACGTTAAAGATTGACAGGTTCGAAAAAATAAGGAATGATAACGAAGAATCTCTCTGGTAATGAAAAACGAGCTATACCATTTGTGGGTTGTTTCTTTATTTGTTTATCTGTTTTTCAGATGCACGGCACGAGTAAGTGAGCAGTACGAGTGGATGTATAACATTTTTATTTTTGTACTAGGTTTTGTGCCACTTATGTTTTTGATAGCCCTGAAGAAAACGAAATGTCGAACCAAGAACTCGTCAATTTTTTATTGCTTATCAATAGTAAGTTATATGATAGCGATAGTTAATTTGTTGATAATAATAGTGGGAGTTATTGGTATTTCATAGTAGTCAAAAAGCCTAGGCAAGAAGAACTCGCCTAGGCTTAGAAGAATGTGAAAGTAATGTTTGCTTTTATGAAAGCAATGGATTAGACCAGCTGAGCGATGAGGGTTTCTCTATCGCCCGGGCAGAAATCCATGGGTGGGATTTCCGGCAAGGTGTAACAACCTGCGGCTAATTTCATGCTGGCACGAGCGGCACAAACCATGACTTGGGCAGTCAATGCGGGGTTATTGATACGCATTTCAAACTTGAAGATTTGGTTTTGTGTCGTACCGGAAACACCTTTGCGTTCCATGTAAACACCATGCCCCATGTCTTTCAGAGAGTTGATGTCTGCTACTTGCTGCACATGAGTATCGTCATGGCAGAAATAGTCATCTGCTTTAATTGCAGCGGCGACGTCATTAAAGTTAGCTCCTTCTTCGAGTTCAACGTAAACCATGCGACGATGAACTCCGGCACCTGTGGGGATGGTCAGAGAGAGGGCATCTTTTACTCCGGTTTTTGATCGAGCCACCACGCTGTGCCCCATACTCATGCCCGGACCAAAGTTTGTGTAGGTTATGCCTTTGGGAGCCATAGCCAGCATCATGGTACGCATAACGGAGTCTGAGCCCGGGTCCCAGCCGGCAGAAATCACGGCAACGGCATTATTTGCCAGAGCTTGTTTGCCAAGTGAGCGGCGTAAATCAACGATACCGCCGTGAATGTCGTAACTATCGACAGTATTGATTCCTTTGGCCAACAGAGGCAGAGCCGTTTCTTCTACGCTACGGGTAGGAGTGCAGAGGAGAGCTACGTCCACTTTCCCTAGCTCGTCAATGTTTGATACAGTTTTTATACCATGTACAGGTTCGCTACCTGCACGGCGTACAATTCCTACCAGTTCCATATCGGGTGCAGCACGCAGTGCATCGACTGAGTACTTACCAATATTTCCGTATCCTACGATGGCAACCTTAATCATTGTGATTGATTTTGTATGGCTTGTGGTTTTGTGTTTGTAGTAAATCCTACTGACTTGCTACGACTTTACTTTATATGATTTTGCCCTATTAAGGCAAGCGTATACATACACGTTGCCACACTTTTTAGAATCATTCGATGAATTTACGTCTATCATCGGTGTAGTGGCAGAATTTTATTAAGGGTTAAGGTTGCGAGATGATAAGTAACGGCTTGACCGTAACGAGGGGATTTTGTATGATATGAACACGCAAATAATCACGCATTAAACGTATGATGGAACCAATTTACGAAGGTAAGGCAAAGCGTTTATACGCAACAGAAAACCCGAACGTCCTCCGCATGGAATACAAGGACGATGCAACAGCCGGCAACGGTGCTAAGAAAGCTCAGTTTGAAAACAAGGGTAAATTAAACAAGGCAATTACATTGTTAATTTATCGTATGTTGGAAAGCAAGGGGGTAAATACTCACTTGGTAGCAGACGTAGACGATATTAACATTGATGTGAAAAAGGTATCTATCGTACCTTTAGAAGTTATTGTGCGTAATATCGCTGCCGGTTCCTTTAGCCGTCGCATGGGCATGAAGGAAGGTACTCGCTTTACTAAGCCGATTGTGGAATTTTCCTACAAGGATGACTCATTGGGTGACCCCTTTATCAATGATGAATATGCTCGCGAAATGGGTGCTGCTACTGAGGAAGAATGCGAATTTCTTAAGGCTCAAGCTCGCATCGTCAACAGCGTACTTATCGAATTTTTTGAACAAGTTGGTCTCACTTTGGTTGACTTCAAGATTGAGTTCGGTCGTTTGGCAGAAGACCCGAGCACTATCGTATTAGCCGATGAAATTTCTCCTGACACCTGCCGTCTATGGGACATTAAGACCGGTGAGAAGATGGACAAAGACCGTTTCCGTCAGGACCTTGGCAACGTCATGGAAGCCTACGAAGAAGTGCTGGCACGACTTCAAAATAAAGCTTAATACAAGAAACATAAACTAATGGGGGCTGCATAAGGCAGTCCTCATTTTACTCTATTATTCCTGAGAGATATGACATTCCACCTAGAAGTAATCAGTCGATTTCAGGCAGCAGCGAATGCTGATGCACTACTTTATACTCCACTGAACGCAGGATTAAGTTTCCGTCGCAGCCGTGTGTACACGGTAGATATCAGCGGAGATGAACAAAAAGCACGCACCTACCTACTGAGTGTATTGGTGGATGCTATTTCCCAAGAATATAGCGAGCAAGATACCCCCATTTTAAACGGAGCCTTGTTCACTATTGATTATGGTATGAAAGCCGGTGCTCTTGACTTGGAAAAGGAAGCAATTTTGCAGAATTACCGTGGTCGTGGAGATATGGGCTTTTCTCTTAACAGCTTAAAGATTACACAGCGTGTATATATCTTTGGCGAGGGGGATAAAGATGCTTTATCCAAGCGTTTTGCAAAAGATGTATGTAACCCTGCCATCCATAACTGGACGATTGCTTAACCTAATTTTCTGCTATATTTATGTCTGCTAAAACATATCGCATAGTGCCTGTGAGAGGTCTGAGTAGTGATGAGCTACTAGAGCTAAGCAAGGCTCAGAAACTTTCCTTGTCCCGCGAAGACATGGAAGTAGTACAAAAGATTTTTTGTGAAATCGACCGAGACCCAACAGATGTGGAATTGGAAGTTATTGCACAAACTTGGTCTGAGCACTGCAAGCATCGTATTTTCTCTGCATCTATCCGACACAGCGTTGATGGTGGTGCTCCTGAACAAGTTCATAGCTTGTTTAAAACATACATCAAGAAGCCATCTGAAAAAATCATGGAAAGAAAGCCCGGTTTTGTGCTTAGTGCTTTCGATGATAATGCCGGTTTCATTGAGTTGGATGACAAGTTGGCCGTTTGCTTAAAGGCAGAAACTCACAATCACCCCTCTGCAATTGAACCATACGCCGGTGCAAATACCGGTTTGGGTGGTGTGATTCGCGATATTTTGGGTGCCGGTAAGGGGGCAAAGCCTATTGCATCATTAGACGTTTTCTGTTTTGGTGCTCCGGATACAGACCCAAGCACAATCACAGCACCGGATGTTATTCACCCCTTAGGGATTATGCGTGGTGTGGTTCGTGGTGTACGGGACTATGGTAACCGCATGGGCATTCCAACCGTCAATGGAGCTATTCAGTTTGACCCGACATATATTTACAATCCTTTGGTATTCTGCGGTACTGCAGGTGTGATTCCTCGCGAGGATATTTTGAAGGAAATGCGTCCGGGCTTGAAGGTAATAGTCATTGGTGGTCGTACCGGTCGTGATGGTTTGAAAGGGGCTACATTCTCCTCTGCGGCACTTGACGTCGATTCTCACGAAGAGGACTTTACCGCAGTTCAGATTGGTAACCCTATCGAAGAGAAAAAGACTCTCGACTTTATTTTAGAAGCTCGTGAGCGTGGACTTATCGTCTTCATCACAGACTGTGGTGCAGGTGGCTTCTCCTCTGCTGCTGGTGAAATGCTCTCTGTCACAGGTGGTGAAATCTTCTTGGATAACGCACCGCTTAAGGAACCGGGTCTCATTTCTTGGGAAATCTTCTTATCCGAATCTCAAGAACGTATGGTGATGGCTGTGGAAGAAGAACACCTGCCGGAATTGCAGAAATTGGCAGATACTTTCCAGACTGAGCTAACTATTCTTGGTCATTCTGATGATACCGGTATCTTAAAGGTTTGGCATAAGGGTGAACTTGTTTGCTGCTTAGATAACTCAAAGCTTCATGATGCCCCAATTAAGCAACTTGAATCTGTCTTTACTTCAGCACCTGCTCTGACTGGTATGGATTTGCCTGATAAGGATTTGAACAAGTCCATGGAAACAATCATGAGCGACTTTGCTATCGTTTCTCGTGAACCTATTATTCGTGAGTACGACCACGAAGTACAGGGGAATACCATTTTGAAGCCTTTGGCCGGTGCTCAAGCAGATGCTCCGCAGGACGGTTCTGTTGTCGACATTGATGGTTCCGATAAGTGTATGGCTATGGCTTGTGCAATTCTCCCGGAATGGGGGAAAACCGACCCATACGCCATGGGTACAGGTACTGTGGATGAATGCGTACGTCAGCTTGTGCTAGTGGGTGCAAATCCGGACAAGATTGGTTTGCTGGATAACTTCTGTATGGGGAATCCGGAAGACCCGAAAGAGCTTGGTCGCCTTGTAGAATGTGTAAAGGCTATTGCCTCCGCTGCTGATTCTTTCAATGCACCATTTATCTCCGGTAAAGACTCATTCTATAATTACTTTGAAACCGAACAGGGGCCGATTAACGTACCGGTTACTTTCCTTTGCTCCGGCTTTGGTGTTGTAGAAGCCCCGGAACATGCCACAGGTTCATCTCTGCGTCGTAATGATAGTGTGCTTTACCTCATTGGTAATACGGAAGATGAAATGGGTGGTTCTGTTTATGCTCGCACTCATGGTGTAGAGGGGGCTAAAGTGCCTCAAACCGATTGCGTTGCTAACTTCGCCCTGTACAAGGCTTATTATAATGCCTTGACCTCTGGTTTGCTTCTTTCTGCTCACGATGTATCTGAAGGTGGTTTGGCTGTAACAGCCGCAGAAATGGCCTTCTCTGGTAAAGGCGGTGTAGAACTTGATTTGAGCAAGTTGCCAACTGTAAATGGTTGGAAGTCTCCGGCTGTGCCGCTCTTCTCAGAAAGTACCGGCCGTATCTTGGTGGAAGTAGATGCTGACTTTGCCGCAGATTTTGAAGCCGCCATGGATGGCTTCCCCTGTGCTTGTGTAGGTCGTGCTACCGCAGATAAGAAGCTGGTGGCAATTTACGATGGTCAGACTGTGCTTGATTGCGAAATTGCCGGTTTGAAGAAACTTTGGAAGGATGGATTAACTCCTTACTATTAAGATTTAATACTGGTAAATTAACATTAGCAACTTTAGAAAGATTCATTGATATGCCACACGCACTTCTTTTGAAATACCCGGGTACTAATTGTGATGCTGAGACGGAACGTGCATTGCGTACGGCTGGGTTTTCCACACAGATTCAACCCATTGCCACAGCAACTCGCGAACACGTTGCCAAGTCTCAGTTAGTTGTTCTTTGTGGTGGCTTTAGTTATGGTGACTACGTGACAAGTGGTCGATTGGCTCAGTTGGAAACCGAACGTTTCCTTGGTGATGCTCTTCATCAGCACCATGCTAATGGGGGCTTAATCCTCGGTATTTGTAACGGCTTCCAGATTTTGACTAAGTTGGGTATTTTACCACACGCCAGCTTAATCAATAACAAGAGTGAACGCTTTGAATGTATGTGGGATAAACTTGTAAAGGTTTCTTCCACTTCTCCATTCCTTCAGGGCTTGCCGGATGAGTTTGAATTGCCTTCCGCTCACGCAGAAGGTCGCTTGGTCACAAATCCAGGTGATGCAGAGAAGTATTTGGAAGCAGGTTATGTAGCTCTTCGCTACGCCAGCAACCACAATGGTTCTGATTGCAATATCGCCGGATTACAAGACGCTAGCGGTCGTGCTATGGGGCTGATGCCTCACCCGGAACGCTTCATCTTGCCACGCCATCACTATGATAAGGATTGGGCAGGACATGAAGATTGGGGTTGGGGATATTTCATTTTTAAGTCAGCTTTTGACTCATTGAAATAAGCCCTTAATTTTAGTAACTTCCAAATTATAAACAAAGACATGACAGATACCGCCATTATCGGTGCCATGTGTCCTATCGGGCAATTTTGGTCTGCCAAAAGATATTACGATTACTTGATTGATGAGAGTAATTTAATGCTTCTCAGAGGCAAGGACTTTGGGCAGTTGGTGGTTATCTGTCCGTCTTTGTGGGAGGGAACGAAGCTCGCTTGTGATGCTCTGGAAAAACTAGCTTCTCGAGTAAAGGAGTTGATAAATGTTTTGATGGAGGTAAAGGCCGAACGAGTCACTTTTGTAACTTCCATAGACACACAGTCCGATACGGGGAATGAGTTAGAAGAGCAGCGGAGCGAATTTGATAGCCCTTATTTGTCAGCTCTTGCCGAGTTTCGTGATTTTTTAAATTTACGCTTCGGGCGTGTTTTGAATGTTTTTTTGCCGGAGTTGCTTCATTCCGGTGCAGATGTTTGTGTAGTTGATTATTTGAAGTCTGTACCGAGTGATAGTTCCGATGAATTGCAGGTTGCTTTGCTTGAGCGTCATCAGCTCTACCCTATGCAGCGTTTGATTCACGATGTGGAAAAAGCTTGGGAAAGCAGTCTTGTTTATGTAAATTTGGTGCCGGAGCCTGTAACGACATTTGAGTTAGTTGAGAAGTGCTTCCCTCAGCTTGTAGATAGATTGCCTATTTCAAAGGAATCTGATCCCTATGGTAGTGCTCGCACATCTGTTTATTCTATGCATTACCATGATCCGAATACCGGTTATATAATGACTAAAGATGAGGTCTTTGAGTCGGTAATGCAGTAGTTTTATCGTCTCTTGTTAGAGTATCCCCTTAAGTGCTGCTCTTGTTTAGTCTGTTTCTTCCAGTTCTAAGCATAGTGATTGGAGTGGACGACGCCAATGGATGAGTAGTCCGGAGTTCATAAGGTAATCTCCCCCCACGATTCGTTGGTGTGATTCTGTTCTGAAGCCGGAATCATCCACGTTGAGTTCTGTAAGGCGATAACGTGCCTGTGGGTTAAGACCTTGGAGTTTTAGTTTAGGTGGCCAATCGGCCAACCATTTATCCATGAGATAGGCAAAGAGAATAGCTCGTTTGCCATGCACAAACATGTGTGCTGCAACGCGGTTTTTCCACGGGTTTGAGAGGCGGTAGAGGTCGCCAAATTGGATGATGGGGCGTATTCGTTTATATTCAGAGAGTGCTTGTTTAGCATAATTTACCTCATCATCGTTCATATCACAGGGTTGCAGTTCAAAGCCGAGTCTGCCACTCATTGCTACATCGAATCTGAATTTTAGTGGGGTGCTACGGCCTGTTTGGTGGTTAGGCGATGCAGTAACGTGTGCCGCCATGGCGATAGCCGGGAAAAAATGAGATACACCCCACTGCATATAAACGCGTTCAACGGCATCTGTGTTGTCAGAGGTCCAAAATTCGTGGTAGTGTTTTAATGTACCGTAGTCAATTCTTCCCCCACCGGCAGAGCAGGCTTGAATGGTGACGTGAGGGAATTCGGCTGTTATGACCCTTAGTATTTCTTCATATCCGCGAACATAGTCAATAGCTAAGTTGCCTTGGTGGCTTGCATCGAGATATGTAGAGCCTGGGTCTGAGATTTTTCTATTGCAGTCCCATTTGATGTAATCGATGTCCGGATTTGACGTCAGTAAGTCTCTAAATACATTGATGATGTAGCCTCGCACAGCAGGGTTACTTAAATCCAGTACTAATTGGTGACGTTCTCGTTTAGGTTCTCTATGGTTAAGTTGGATTGCCCAATCAGGATGTGATTGGTAAAGACAAGATTCGGGGTTTACCATTTCCGGTTCGAGCCAAATACCAAATCTTATCCCCAGTGCCTTTGCTTTTTCCGTTAGCCCTCTTATGCCGTCGGGAAGTTTTGTGTGGTTGATTTCCCAGTCGCCTAGCCCGGCTTTATCGTGATTTCTAGGGAATTTATTCCCGAACCACCCATCATCGAGTACAAAAAGTTCTATCCCCATTTCTGCTGTGCGTTCCATCATGCGATAGAGCGTTTCTTCGTTGAAGTTGAAGTAGACGCCCTCCCATGAATTAAGCAACACATAGCGTTCTTTTTGCCCATGGCGAATTCCGTATTGTCGTGCCCAGCGGTGTAGTCGGCGGCTTGCTTCTCCTTTCCCTGCATCACTGTAGACCCAAATCATTTTGGGTGTTTCAAATTGGGAGTGTGCATCGAGTTGGTAAGGTGCCGGGGTTATGTCGAGTCCGACTCCTGCATAGAGGTAATGGTGTTGGTTGTGTTTGCACCATAGGCGGTAGTTCCCGGACCATGCAAGACTCCCTAGAATGACTTCGCCTTTGGTTTCAGAGGCTGGTTCATTTAGAGCGATGATGATGCCGGGTGTGCCTTCCTGGGCGGCTTTTGTACCTGTGTCCGAACAGAAGTCAATTTCATGTCCTAGTGCAAGTTCTGTTTCGCACATGAGTGATTCGCCGCCCCAAGTGCCGCGAAAGCCCGTGATGAAATAGTGATTGGCCTTTGCATAGAGATGACCGGAACTTGCTCGTAGTAGTTGAATACCGGTATTTGATTCATTGTGTATAGAAACCCATTGCTCAAAGGTGTCTGATTGCTCATATACACAGAGGTGAATTTCTATTTTTACCGGGTAAGCCGGGTCTTTGAGTGTGAAGATATGTTCGTGGCGGTCTTTATCGAGGCTGTGTTTTTCATAGTGTTCGTGTACGAGTGCTAAGGAAATTTGACCATCTGCTTGTATGATGCATAGGTCATACTCACCGCTAGCGTTTCTGGGGGTGCTGAATGAATCAGCATAGGTGCTGTAGAGTAAAGGGGCTTGGTCGCAGCCCATGCTCATGGCATCTGATTCATCATGGAGACGTGTCCCAAAATAAGCAACACGAATTTGCCCTTGTTCATCTTCAAAGAGGCTTAGTTGGGTGTGCTTACTATGCAGGTGCAAAGGCTCGGTGAGTATAGGCATAATGATGATTTTTTATGCTTCTCATCATCCCCTTGCACCTGCTAATGTCAAGTAGCTTTTACGAGTTAGTAGCGTTTACTCCATCGTCGTGGCGACGGACGGAATTTTGCAATGTTTTCTTCGTGAATTAGTAATTTGCCGCCGGTTTTCGGATGCCGAATGATTCTGGGGCGCCTGTGTTTAATGAGGAATGTCCCAAAGCCTCGAAATTTGAGTTTTTCCGTTGAGCGAGTGTAGACGATGATGCTGTCTAATATCGTTTCTAATACACGGGTTGCCTCTGCAAAACTGACGTTTTTTCCCAGTCTGCGGGCTAATCGTTTTGTGAATTCTGTTTTGTTCATAGGGCATGAAGCTTGCCCTAATTTTTAGGGAAAAAAAGGTCGCTTTTTTTTCGGTGCATTGATGCCACCGGTGGCATCAGTAAAGGGAAGAAAAATTTGTGCCTAAAAAAGCAAGCCCTTGATTTTAAGGACTTGCTTTAATTAAAATGATTCGGAATTTCCTGATTTTACTTACGTAAAAATGAGGTAAGCGGACTTGTCGCTACGGCCTGCTTGGATATGGCAGGTAATCCTGCCATATAGCCCTCTCTACCAGCCTTACAGGCCAGGGCAAAGGCCTGAGCCATGGCGGCAGGATTTCCTGCGGCGGCAATGGCTGTATTTACAAGCACGGCATCTGCCCCCATTTCCATAGCTTTGGCGGCGTGACTGGGTGCACCTATTCCGGCATCGACTACCACGGGCACACAGGCTTGTTCTATGATAATGTTGATGAGTTCTTCAGTGATGACTCCTTTGTTTGTACCAATGGGTGCTCCTAGGGGCATGACTGCTGCTGTACCTACTTCTTGTAGGCGTTTGGCCAGTACTGGGTCGGCATTGATGTAAGGGAGTACGGTAAACCCTTCTTTGACGAGTATTTCAGCGGCCTTAAGGGTTTCTATGGGGTCGGGCATCAGATATTGGGCATCTGGGTGGATTTCTAGTTTAATCCAATTAGGTAATCCGGCTGCGACGGCCAAGCGTGCTAAGCGTACAGCTTCTTCTGCTGTGCAGGCTCCACTTGTATTTGGTAGTATTAAATATTGCTCTGGGTCTATGAAATCCAGAATGTTGGCAGATTGGTCATGACCACCTGTTAAATCTGCTCGGCGTAGAGCTACGGTAACTATCTCTGCTCCGGAAGCATCGAGAGCCGCACGCATATTTTCATTTGATGAGAATTTCCCTGTTCCTAACATTAACCGAGAGCCAAATTCACGATTGCCTATTCGCAGTGGAGTGTCTGTCATGATGCTTATAGACTACCCCCTTGCTCTCCCTCTATCAAGGGCCTTTTTAGACTTGTCGGATTTATTAGCGTCTCCTGCGAGTAAATAGGAGAGCCGCAACCCCAAGTAAGATGAGTGCTGTTGTTTTTGGTTCCGGGATGCTGAGGCCGGCTATGGCGAGCTCTACTGTATCTGAGCTATCGGAATCATTGTAGATATAACCATATTCTCCTTGTTGAAGTTCAGCAGAATTGGTGATTTGTCCAATGAATGTATACCCTTCAATCCCATTGAGGGAAATAGATTTTGTACCTCGGTCAGAGAAATTCCAAATACCCCAGTTTGTCGCTCCATACATGAGTGTTCTAGTAATGATTTCTCCTTTATTTAATTCTGCCAATGCGTCGGCTGAAACAGAAGCCGTCAGATTGAAGTGGGTAACGTTGGTGCCAAAGTTGATTTCTGCTCCACTTGTATTGAGTCTGCCATTGGTGCCAAAATCAATAGTATAGGTGGCTGGCGAATTGCTACCAATAGTGATTTGATTGAAATAGACAGGGGTGTCGAGTTTGAGGTAAATGTCTGTGTTGTCGAATTTGAGGGTGAAATCTTGGTTCCCAGGGGTGGTGATAGAGTCCCAATTGCCGGAATTAGAGATGTATTGTTCGAGAGTTATGTCCGGATTATCATTCGTGTACAGGATGGTTGAGGCCGCCACGCCTGTATGTAGAGAACTTAGAATTATGAGGGGAATGAACGCTTTTTTTATCATGGTTGTGATAGGTTGGTTAAGTTAGGATTGCTGTATGTGTGGCGGTGTTCACAGGAAATGTTGCCATATTTGGGGCAGAGAAGTACTCCTAGCCGATTTATGCTTGCGGAAAAGACCTTGGGAAGTCAGTGATTAGGATTGCAATATGGCGGTATGTGGGTAAGAATTATTGGAGACAAAGACCTGCTAAAACGATGCCAAAGTTATACATAAAGACCTATGGATGTCAGATGAATGAACGTGATTCTGAGCAAGTAGCCCGTATGTTTGTGCAGAATGGGTATACATTGACTACTAGTGAGAGTGAAGCAGACGTGATTTTGATGAATTCGTGTTCTATTCGTGAGCAGGCTGAGCAAAAAGCTCTGGGTAAGATGGGCTTAGTATCATCTCAATTACAGCAGCATAGGCCACATGTGGTTTATGGTATGATGGGCTGTATGGCTCAGAGTAAAAAAGAAGAGCTTTTTAAGGAAATTCCACGACTTGATTTGGTCATTGGTACGCAGAAATATCACCGTGTGTTTGAATATGTTGATAGTATTGTTCGCCAACGCCAGGAACATCGTATGGATAACTTGCAAAGTGCTTTTTCCGGTAGTCATGTGATTGATGTGGCAGAGGAAGTTGATTCGCAGAATTATATTAAGGACCATTTGAACCCGGGGGAACGCTCGACTGCTTTTGTTTCTATCATGCAAGGTTGTCAGATGAAGTGTGCTTATTGCATTGTACCTTATACTCGTGGCGAGGAACGCTGTCGACCTATTGCTGATGTGGTGGATGAAGTAAAAATGCTTGTGGATGCCGGGGTAAAAGAAGTCACATTGCTTGGGCAGATTGTGAATCGCTACGGGCGTGAGTTCCCCTTGGTTGATGGTAAGGGGGGCTTTGTGCAGTTGTTAGAGGCGGTTCATGAGATTGATGGTCTGAAACGTATTCGTTTTGTTTCTCCACATCCTATTGGATTCCGGCAGGATTTGGTTCAGGCATTTACTTATTTGCCGAAGTTGTGTAGCCACATTCACTTCCCCATGCAGAGTGGGAGTGACCGAATTTTGAAATTGATGCGTCGCCCATATAAAAATGAAGCTTATATGGAGTTATGTGTGCAGATGCGACAAGCTCGCCCGGATTTGGCAATCACGACTGATATTATTGTTGGTTTTCCGGGGGAAACGGAAGAGGATTACTTGGAAACTCGTAAGGCTGTAGAAGAAATTCAGTTCGATAATGCCTTTATTTTTAGATATTCCCCTCGCCGTGGCACTCCTGCGGCTGCTATGGATAATCAAATCCCGGAAGAGGTAAAAGAAGCTCGAAATCAGGATTTGCTCGAGGTGGTGAATAAAATCGCCGTCCGTAAAAATGCAGAGTTGGTAGGTACTGTCCAAGAGGTGCTTTTGGAAGGACCATCAAAGACAAATGCCGCTCGTCTGGCCGGGCGTACATCACAGAATAAACCGGTTATGGTGGAAGCTGGGTGTGAGCATATTGGTGAAATTCGTCCAATCCGTATAGACGAAAGCACCGGGTTTACTCTTTATGGGTCTCTGTGTTAGCCCATGGGGTAATGCAAATGCCTGTCGGGGTGAGGGTAAGTGTGTGTGTGCCGGATGTTACTAGGCTGTAGCTTTTTACGCCCTCCGGTACGGCACAGGTGTGTGGTGTGGTGAATATGACGGCTTTGGCTCCTGTAGCTTGAATCCATTCGCTATCCATGACCGGGTCTCTGGGATGATGTCCTATGATGATGAGGTCTGCTGTGAGTGCTAGGGCTGGTAGTCCGCTACTGCGAGCGTTCCCGATGATGAGGACTTTTTGCCCATGGCATTGCCATAGGAAGATAGGACTTTTGTCTTGGTGGATTCCTGTGCGAATGGCTTCGGGGGTGGGAATGTGGGTGAGTGTGTTTGTTGGGGCTAGTGTGATGGATTGTGGGGGATTTTTGGTAGCATCGTGATAGGGGAGTGCAGGGTATTTTTCTTTGAGTGTAGCCATGCCCTCGCGGTCGGATTTTGTAGTACCTGTTAGTATGAGGTGGGCAGGGGAAATGTTACGTGCTTTCATGATGGGGATTAGGTTAAATTCCTGGGCACTAGCAGACCCTGCATTGAGTACTATGGCCGGATTTGAGAGGAGTATGGAGTAATTATGGGGGAAGTGGGGAATGATGAGTGCTTCATTTTCTTTTAGTGAGGGATAGCAATATTGGTAGCTGTCGGGTAGATTAGCTATAAAGTTGACAGTTGCTAGCATAGTGCCGGCAAGCATACTGCTTATGGAATTACATACGGGCAGAACTCCGGGAACCCAGCTTAGGCAAATGCCGGCTAGACTGAAATGCATGATGAGGGTAACCGGTATCGTGAGTAGTATGCTAGATAGAACCGCATAGAGGTTCCATGAGTTAAAATGCCAAATCGTCAGGGGAATTGATATGAGCCAGGCACTGATAGAAACGATGATGAGGGCTCCGGTGCCTCTGCTAAGTTTGAGAGCAAGGCGTTCAAAGTAGGTGTATATTCGTGCGGGAATAAATGAATCTGGTGCCCAAATGGGGCGTTCTTTGTTGATGATTATCGGTACAGCGGCGATGACTCCAAAGATGATAAAGGAAAGTTGAAAACCAGGTTGATAGGGCTGTAATGGGTCGATGAGACACATGATGATAAAGGCCAGCCCTAGGATATTGAGGGTGGATTTCCTGTGGCGTAGTACGGGGGCAAGTAGGAAGAGTATAATCATGATAAGGGCTCGTACAGCAGATTCTTCCATGCCGGTGACAAATACATAGAGGACGACAACGGGCAGGGTGAGTAGGGTGGCTAGGCTATGGCGTATTCGTAGAAGTTTAAATAAGCCTAGCAACATGGCTGAAAGTATGGCTACTTGTGCCCCACTAACGGCAAAAATATGTAGTGCTCCGCTGTGTAGAAATTTTTCAATGGTTGAGAGTTCTGCATCAGTAGTGTCGCCAAGTACTGTTGAAACCATGACTTGGCGGGTTTCATCGTCGGGGCTTGCTCCTTCTCTCAGCAGTGCAGAGGCTCGTTTCCGCAGGCTTTGTGAGTAGGCCATACATTGGCTGGTTATATCTCCAGCCCCCATGTGTGTGGCTTGCTCAAGTTTTATCCCTAGGGCGATTCGTCGTAAATATGCCCAGCGTTCGCGGTCAAATTGTCCTGGTCCGGTGGGGGGGATGAATTCATAGGCTTTGCCTTGGATTTCGTATCGTTGTCCGATTTCTAATGGAGTAGGGAAGTCCTTTGTAGAGAGTAGCCAAAACCAGTTGGAGTTGTCTGGATGAAAGATGTAGGATTTTCCGGATGCTGCTCTGATAGACCCCGTGCTTTTCCAGTATCTGCCGGGTTCTGAGCTGATGCTGTTGTAGTCTCGGTGGTAGGTTTCTAGGTTTATTCCTACCCAAAGTACGAGTAGCCCGGCTACAAAACTCATTGACGGATAACGAAAAATTGCCGGCAGTGTAATGAAAATTACTGCCGCTAACCAAAACCACCCCGAGCAATCTATGGCTGCGTAAACGCTTAGCATGGCGAGTGCCGGCATGAGTAGTGGAGATTTGGCAATGAGCCGCTCCATCCATGGCACAGCTTGCTCGGGGGATGAATTCATGGTAAAATTAGAGGCTATTCTCAGTGGGTGGCTCTAGGGGGGGCTCGTTTATTTTTGCCAGAGGTATGACCACATTGCCGGGGAGGGGCATTTTCTTTTGTAGTACATGGGCACTGAGTGGTTCACTTGTGTCGTAGGCATTTCGGAACATTTCCATCTTTGCATCTAGGTTGTCAATGTAGTGAAGTGCAAATGCTTCCGGTGTTTTTGGAACAACCGGTGAGCCAAATGCTAGTTCTCCATGATGTGCGGCAATGAGGTGTAGTAGGTGGATTCGTACGTCTGCCGTGGGTGGTTCTAGGGTTTTCCAGCTTTCTGCTTCCGGCAGGAGCATGATTTTTTTCCATAAGCTGTTGATGAGTTCAATACCTAGAGGGATGTGCCCTAGTAGTTCACCAACGTCTGAATAGGGCATCACGAAATCTTCTTTAGGATAGCTGTTTTCCCAGAGTTTGCCGCTGTCGTGAAATAAACACCCTGCTAGTAGCAGGTCTTTGTTAAGCTCCGGTGTGACGGTGGCAATGGCGTCTGCTAACCGCATCATGCTGGCGGTGTGTTCGATGAGCCCTCCTCGGCGTGCATGGTGATAGTTCCGTGCGGCTGCGGTGCGGTAGAGCCTTTCTTCGTATTGGTTCAGAAATTCGCGGCATAGCACTCGTAGTCTCGGGTCTTGTATTTTGTCTGTTAGCTCACGAATGTCTTGTAGGTCTTGGTTTTGTTTTTCTCTGAGTGCTCCGGAACCGGTTAGGAAGCTTTCTTTTTCTTCTTCGTTAAGGGGGCGTATATTTAGTTCTGCTACTTCCATACCAAATTGGCCTTTTGCCCATTGTCCGCTGAGGGCTACAAAACTGCCAATAGGTAGAGAGGCTATGTCGGGGAACCATGCTTTATCTGCCCATACTTTTATGCTCATGTTCCCTTCCGCTGCTGCAAAGGTGACGTCTAAGTAGGGTTTGTTTGTTTTTGTTGTCTTTGATAGACGTTGTGTTAGTTGTGCAAATGTTTCAGCTTCTGTCACCCCTTCTGCGGCCAGCTTCATCAGCTCCATTAGTCCGATTTGTTCCATGCCTATCATTTTGCTCTTATCTCATCATAAGGTCAAGATTTCTGCTCTTGCTTTATTAACTTTCTGATTTTGTTTGGCTTGGTGGCTCTTTTTGCCTTGCTGGCTTTATCATTGCAATTTAACGGACATAATAGTAGCATCTTGGCGATGGATGTTGGCATATTAGAAAAAAAACTAGGTTATGAATTTCGCGATAAGGGACTACTTGTTCAAGCCTTGACTCATCCTAGTGCTGATAGCAAAGCAGAAACGAGGGTGACTTATGAACGTCTGGAGTTCCTGGGCGATGCCGTGTTAGAGCTGGCCGTGACTCAGTATTTGTATGCCGCTATGCCACGTTCGCCGGAGGGATTGTTGACACAGCTTCGCTCTCGTGTGGTAAGCAGAGCTAATTTGGGGCAGGTGGGGTTTTCTTTAGGGCTGGAACAGTTTATTTTGCTCGGAAAAGGTGAGGAAAAGGCCGGCGGACGTAGCAAAAACTCTATCGTAGCAAATACATTTGAATCTGTTTTTGGGGCTATGTCGTTGGATTCTGATTATGAGACAACTAAGCAAATTGCTTTGCGAGTGTTGCAGGATTCTCTTAAGCAATTAGCCGCAAACCCCGCAGATGTGAATCCTAAAGGGGAGTTGCAAAGTATTTTGCAAGCTGTTTTGCCGGAAACTCCGACCTATCAAACAACAGAAATAGGGGCTAGAGATGCCGATGACCGATTCTTAGCCGAGGTGCATTGGCATGGTGTTCTCATTGGCTCCGGATATGGGTCGAGTAAGCGAAAAGCCGAAGTCGCCGCCGCATCAAATGCATTGGCTTTGAAAAAATGGCAATCTCTTTGTTGATTTTTGCCGTTAATGTTATTACTTCATTTTTAACGTGACTTCAGCGTCGGGAGTTTTGGGGTGGCGGTATATACTTTCCCTTTTTTCATTAATCCCCCGGCACTAACCAAGTTTTGTAATTTATCATAAATTCTGAGTCGTAGAATTTCTTCTCCGCTCATAGGCATTTTCTTCTCTTTCATGGCAGAAAGCATCTGTAAGAATATCTCGTTAAATTCGAGTACTCCTGCGTTCTGCATAATGTCTATTAGTTCATCGGTCACTAAATCAGGTGATTTGCGCGAGGAACCTTGTAATTTTCCCTCTAGCATAATCGTCATATTAACATCTGCAAATCAATTTGCAAGCTGGAAATTATATGTTTTGTGGCTGGGGACTTGTTCTCAACTTGGCGTATGGGTATGAGAGATAAATGTCCCTTTGTTGCAGATGATTTATCTATTGCGAGTTATTCTTGCATTTTAATAGCTAAAGTGTATAATAACTCACATGTTTGTAGATAATATCCGCATATTTGCCAGAGCGGGCAAGGGTGGTAATGGATTGGTGAGTTTTCGCCGGGCAAAATTTGTGCCCAAAGGCGGACCGGATGGTGGTGATGGCGGCGATGGCGGTAGCGTCATCTTGGAGGTAGACCCCCATACAGATGATTTGCGTAAGTTTTTTTATGACCCTAAGTTGATTGCAACGGATGGGGTTGCCGGTCAGAGTGCCAAAAGACATGGTAAAAACGGTAAATCGGTTATCGGGAAAGTTCCTCCCGGAACGATTATTTACCGCAGTAATGCAAGTTCTATGGCCGAGGCTACTTGGTTAGAAAGAGAGGGTGATGGCATTGAGCTGGAAAAGATTGCCGACCTTACTGAGTTGGGGACGCGTTTTGTGTTGTGTCAGGGTGGCTTTGGCGGCCGTGGTAACTGGCATTTCCGTACGGCTACAAACCAAGCACCGCAAGAGGCTGAAATGGGTACAGAGGGTGAGGAAGGTGTGTTTTTCATGGAATTACGCCGCATTGCGGATGCAGGGCTAGTCGGCTACCCCAATGCCGGTAAGAGTACTCTTCTTGGTGATTTGTCTGAGGCAAAGCCAAAGGTAGCAAACTATCCGTTTACGACTTTGCAACCTATCATCGGTGTAGTTGAGTTTGAGAATTTCCGTCGTTGTGTGGTGGCTGACATCCCCGGTATTATCGAGGGGGCTCACCGTAATCGTGGGTTAGGCCATGAGTTTTTGCGACACATTACACGTTGTAAAGTTCTTGTATTTGTGTTAGATATGGCTGGTAGTGAAGCTCGTGATCCTATTGAGGATTTAGAGACTCTTCGTACGGAGATTAAGCTGTATAGCGAAGATTTGGCTAAACAGCCATGGTTCGTTGTGGCTAATAAAATGGATTTAGAGGGTGCAGAGGAAAATCTGGCTAATTTCCGAATGCGTTTCCCTAAAGTGGAGGTTATTCCAATCTCTGCTTTAAATAGTGAAGGTTTAGATGTACTACGCACTAAACTTGATGAAATGGCCGGCTATAAATTTGTAAGATAACATTCAATATAAAATATATGACTCCTCCTCATCAAAAACCGCCCGTTACTCCGGAATTATTGACTCGCATTGCAAGTATTGGCGATTTGTTCGCTATTGAAGGTGAATTTGTTACGGGTAAGGAAATTCCCAGCGGTCACATCAATACGACATATAAGGCTGTTTATCGTAAAGCTGATGGCACAGAAGACGCTTATATTTTGCAACGCATCAATGATTACGTGTTTAAGGACCCTCGTGCCGTGATGCGTAATGTGGAAAAAGTCACTCGCCATATTAACTGGAAAGTACTTAGAAGGGTAAAGGGCTCTGCTGGGCAAACCTTAAATCTTTATCCGGCTCGCGGTGGTCGCAATTATATTGAAATTCCGGGCGATGGTTTGTGGCGTTGTTATAATTATTTGGAAGGCACACACACCTATGATGTGGTAGAGAATACTCGCCAGGCTTACCAAGCCGGGTTTGCCTTTGGTTCGTTCCAGGATTTGATTAGCGATATGAATCCGGAGGACATCGTTGAAACTATTCCGAATTTCCATCATACTCGCCAGCGTTTTAATCGTTTGATGGAGGTAGCCGCTCAGGACCCGGAGGGTAGACTTGATTCCTGTCGCGAGGAGTTTGAGTTTATTAAAGCACGTGAAGCAGACGTCGACCGTTTGCTTGATTTGCAAGCTCAGGGAATACTCCCGACTCGCATCACTCACAATGATACTAAAATCAATAATGTGATGCTCGATGAGGAATCGGATAATGCGGTTTGTGTGATTGACCTTGATACGGTGATGCCCGGTCTGGTGCTCTATGATTTCGGTGATATGGTACGAACGGTGACTCCGCCCACTGAGGAAGACGAACAGGATTTGAGTAAGATTCGTATGCGTATGTCTATGTTCCAATCTATTGTAGATGGATATTTAGATGCTGCTCACAAGTTTCTTATGCCGGCAGAAATTGACCAGCTTGCTTTCTCCGGTAAGTTGATTACTTTAGAAGTCGGTATCCGCTTCCTTACTGACTATCTGGAGGGCGATAAGTATTTCAAAACATCGATGCCTAAGCACAACTTGATTCGTTGTCGTACGCAGTTGAAGCTTGTCGAGTGCATCGAGTCTGAATTATCTGCTATGGAGCAGTATGTGCAGCGTGTGGCTCGTCGCTTGAAGTGTAAATAACACACTTTGTTATTTGCCTATTGCTTGAATTTCAAAAGCCTCGCTCGGGGAATTTCCCGGTGCGAGGCTTTTTTATTTTTTGCGATGAAAGGGATTTTTATTTTTTGAGTCCGATTCGTTTGAGAACTGCCTTTAAAATTTTCTTTATTTTCCCTTTTACTCGGTTGATGAAGCTTACATGGTGGCGTTTGATAATCATTTGCATCCACTCTTCCGGTGTGGCTTGGGCGGTTTTTTCGTTCCAAGCAGCATAGTCTTTCGGTTTGTGGCTGGAACGGAAGTACGAAGGGTTCCCTTTTATGGCTAATTCAAAGGGAACAGTCTGTAAGTAGCATGCATCCTTGATGGAATTAAGGGCTTGCTCTCCTATGGCGGTATGGATGAGTATGAGCGATACTCCTTTCGTATTGTCTAGTTCCGGGGCAACTCCTTCTACTCCCCAGAAGTCTCCTAGTGTGATGTCTGCTAATCTTGGTTGTTTGTGATAAACACATTCATAACATCCCGGCCGCAGGTGTAAGTCTGATAGAAATCCTCTCATGTATGGGTCTTTCCAAGAGTACTCTGTGTATTTTCCCCCATCAGAGAATGTCGCTGAAAGACTATATGATTTCCACCCTGTGCTTTTATCTCTGAAATTTACGTGGGTGATTTTTTTGCCTGCGTGGAGCGATTCTTGATAGTGAATGTAGGCATCGAATAATTCATCTGAGGGTACTCCATGGCAAACTATGTCTACACTCAGCAGGTTTTCCGGGCGTTTGCCTCCTAGATATGCTATTAAGCCTCCGATTTGGCATGGAACTCCGGAAAAAAGTACAGACCTCCCGGCCTTTATATCATTTTTTGCAGATTGGTAGCAGAATCCCAAGTCGCTTTGCTTGTATTTTGACCCTCGTAGTTTTTTTAAATCGGCTTTGTTGTCGATGCGAATATGTTTGATGTTTAGCTCATCATCTATATGGGCTCCATACACAACACCGCCTTGGGATAAGGTATGAAGGGCGAGGGCACTAAAAATCCCTCCCGATGAACTCTGCATACGTATTTCTTCATCGAGTATCCAGCCACCGTAGGCTTTTGCTTCAGAGGGGTTGTTTGTGTGGATTTCCGGTTGTTTCGCCCATTGATAGACAGGGCACGTTTTGATGCATTTTTGGCATCCTATGCAAAGGGATTCTTCAATGATGGGATAGCGAAATCCATTTGATTCTTTTTTCATTTTGATGGCTCCTTTTGGGCAGGCATTCATGCAAGCCGTGCACCCGGAGCATCCCGGTATTTCTTCTCGTAAATGTGTTTCTTTTAGACTTTCCCTCATCTTTCTCTCTCGGCAATGTATAAGTATTAGAAATACTATGTCAATCTTAATTTCTTATAATGATTAGATTACAAGAAATGCTAAGCCAGGAATTCAATGTGTATCGACAAGGGAATTTTTTTTATAATTAAATAACACTTAAATATTGTGTTCTACAGTCATCCTATAAGCATTTCAAATGCTGTAGACAAGACCGCATGTATTCTACAGCGGAAAGGCAAGCTACGTATTATCCTCACATAGATGGACTCAGAACATTTGCTGTGTTATCTGTATTGTTTTTTCATGTTTTTCCGGAATGGTGTAGTGGTGGATTTATTGGGGTAGATGTGTTTTTTGTTATATCCGGTTATTTAATTACGAAAGGGTTATATAAAGATTTAGAGCGAGGGACATACTCTATATCAAACTTCTATGTACGGCGTATTCGTCGAATATTCCCTGCGTATGCCGGGATGATTTTATTTTCAGTCATAATGGGGTGGCTTATTTATGTGCGGTGTTGAAAGAAAAAGGGAAAAATGTGATTATTTTTTCCTCCATTCCGGAGTTAGGTCTGAATGTACCAACTCTAGCTGTAAAGAAAAGATGGTTTGGTGGTTATGCAAATGATTTATGCATAACGGCAGATAAATATAATCAGCGACAAAAAGAAGCAAAGGAAGTGCTTCGGGATTTAGAAAAACACGGATTGGCAAAAGTAATTTGGGTAGATTCAGTATTTTTCTCTCAAAATGGGAATATGCGGCCGTTAATAGAAAATGGGAAGAGTTTGTATATTGACGATGACCATTTATCTACCACTGGTGCAAATATCCTCATTCAGGGAGTGAAAAAGGAATTGCTAGAATCAATGGAGCTTCGCAAAGACCCTAAGGGGGAATGATTCTGACAATGATGGCAATGTGGCAAAATTTTTTATATGCAAGATTGGTAATAAGTGCTAATCTGTAGACATGAGCGTAATTACAAAGCGAGGAGATAGCGGTGAAACAGATTTAATGTTCGGGAAGCGTCGACCAAAGACAGATGCTCGTATTGAAGCATACGGGACGGTAGACGAATTAAACTCATTAATGGGTGTGGTTCGACATTCCGGGGTAAGTGAAAGTACCGTGGAGTTGATTGATGCCATTCAAGCTCGCTTAGTTGGAGCTATGGGGGAATTAGCAACACTAGAAGAGGATTTGCCTAAATATGATGAGAAAGGTTATGCTCGCTTAAAGGATGAAGATGTGGCATGGCTGGAGGAGCAGGCTCATAAACTAGAGAAAGAGTGTGATATTCGCTTTAAGGGGTGGGCTCGACCAGGAAAGGAAGGTTCATTAGGTTCCGCTTATTTGGATTTGGCACGTTCCGTTTGTCGTCGAGCAGAGAGGAGAGTCGTAGCCCTTCGATTGTCAAATGAATTGAGTAATGTAAATACGGCTCTTTTCTTGAATCGCTTGTCAGATGTATTTTGGGTGCTAGCACGATTTGAGGCACTGACAAATTCTACTCAAGTTAACTAAAAGTGGCTATGAAAAGGAGCCTGGTTTCTATATTCTTGGGCATTTTGGGCGTATCTTTCGTATATGCAAAATCAGAAACTCCCCCGAAGTCCCTGCCCGGAGGCTGGGTTTATGTATGGGGAGATGAGTTTAATGGCTTGAGAATTAACCCGAAAATTTGGCAACCGGAATTAGGTGTCATCAGAAACCAAGGCTCGCAGCAGACTTATACTTCTCGTGCTAAAAATATGCGTATCAAAAACGGGAAATTAGTTTTAGAAACGCATTTTGAGAAGTTTAAAAATATTCATTACGGAAAGAGTGGGGCAAAATGGATTAAAGAAACGAAATTTATGCCCTATACTTCCGGTTCAGTGACGACAATAAAGACAAAATTGATGCACTTTGGGCGATTAGAAGTACGAGCCAAAGTGCCGAGAACGAAAGGGATATGGCCGGCTATTTGGTTATTAGGGAAAAATAAATGGGGCTGGCCGACAAATGGGGAAATTGATATGCTCGAAAACATTTCACAGCATCCGGATACAGTTTATGCTACATTTCACATGAGTCCGGATGGTGTGTCGCGGCATGATAAATCTGTGGGTGGTACGGTTAAGATTCCTAATTTATCTGAGGATTTTCATACTTACATTATGGAGTGGGATAAAGATTCCATCAAGTTGATGATAGATGATAAGGTTATAAAAACCTTGGATATCAATTCTGTAAAGTATACCAAGAGTGAGGGGAATCCGTTCCGTACGCCATTTTATTTAATCCTAAATTCTGCGGTGGGGGGTACATGGTGCGAAAAAGCCCCTCAGGATGGGAAGGGATATCCTGTGCAGTTTTTAATTGATTATGTGCGATTTTATCAAACAAAAGAACACGTAAGGCAATCGAAAATGTTTGACCCCCAAACGGGTTTGCCTAAGTAATAAATTCTATACAAAAGCTAGTGGCTTGTTAGTATGTCTGTTTAGCGAGATGAAGCTCGGCGTAGTATGTCTCGTTCTTCTTCTGTCAGACTATCTAAGCCTTCCTCAGCGATTTTGTCTAGGATTTTGTCTATGTCGTCGTTGGTCGGTGCGTGAGTGGATTTTATCGTAGAAATTTTTTCACGGTGAGCCCCTAGAAGTTTGTTTTTTAGAACGATAAAGAATGTAAGTATAAATCCGGCAATCATGCCCCCCATGTGTCCGGCCTCACCACCGGCATTATCCCATTGAAAAAAGATATAGGCACAGGCCAAACCAAGTACCACTAGGGCAAATTGTCTGGTATTTAGATTGATTGGGGGGAATAATAACTGCACTCTTCCATGAGGGAATAACACAGCATAGGCGGCCATAACTCCATAAATAGAACCGGAGGCTCCTACCATAGGTGAATAACTGTTCCATGTGGCGTTGATGAAATCAACGTTGCTTAGGAGAGTAGAAAATAATGCCGCTGCTACACCACAGCACAAATAATAAAACAAGTAACGTAAGTGCCCGAAATATCGTTCTACTCTAGGTCCAAAGAAATAGAGAGCAATCATATTGAATGCTAAGTGCCCAAGACTGGCGTGTAAAAATTGATAAGAGAAAAGCCGCCAATACTCTCCATGCTGAAAGCATAAGTTTTCGCTATATTGCCCTAATAATTGCAGTAGGGGAATTTTGATGATGTAAGCGTTGTTATAGATGTTGAAATCTAATGGGAATATGAAGTTGATGAGGAAGATAATGACATTGATTAAAATAAGCCAGTGAGTGACCGTCGGTTGGTTTTTGTGGTCAAAAAGTCGCTCAGAGAAGCTTATTTTAGGGGATTGGGGCGTAGGCATGAGATTGTTGAATATGTAGCGAATATTGTGGGATTAGACGCTATTGAGATACTCGGCGTTCAAAGTTTATTTCCAAAGGGCTGAGGGCAGTAAATCTGCCGGTAGTTCTTCGCCATCGACAAGGTGCTTGGCAAGTTGCTTTGCCGCCCAGGGTGAGGTGGTCACTCCTTTGCTTCCTAATCCAGAAAATACATATTGACCGGGTAAATTAGGTATGGGACCTGCAACAGGTTGGCTTCGGCGGATGATGGGGCGTACGGCGGCTCGTGAGCGAATGATTTCCATTTCTCCCTTATATCGGGTGACTAAATCTAGCATGAGTTCTTGGACGGCCGGTAGCTCAGGTGTGCCCGGCTCATCCCATGTCCATGCATAGGTCGCCCCAAATCGCCAGTATTCACCATTGTATACCAGCCAGTGACCAAAGTGTAAAATTCCGGCATTCCAGTCTAAATCATGAAGTTTGACGTCGATGATTGTTCCTTTGGATGGTCTCCCTTTGAGAGGAGCCATCTGTGGGTGAGTTCCTGCTTCCCACCCGGTACACCATACGACGTGGGTAAAGGTATGGTCTCTCCACAGGAATGTGCCGTCCGAAGTGCGAGTAATGTCGTCCGGATGAATTTCTGCTTCGATGAATTGATGCCGGTTACTAAAATATTGCCGCATGGCGTTGACCATCTTTTCTACATGAAGCACGCCAGAGCCACGTGTATATGCTGCTTGACCTTTACCGGACCAGCCTTCCGGCCATGGAAAGAGAGGCCCTGCAAAAGCAGAGGATTCTGGGGCTAATTGGCGTTCAGCCCAGATTTCTAATTGGTCATCTGATTCCAGTTCCCGGTAAATCGGTGTCTTTTGCCACCATTTGCCCTGTAATTCACGCTCCGTTTCAGGATAAAATTCTTGGAGTGTAGCCAAGCATTCATCTTGTCGCCATCCGGCACGGAAAGCCCTACCGGTAAGGGGATTTACCAGCCCTGCCGCTACGCGAGATGCAGTCTCACTGATAGGACGATCGACGATGATAAAGTCAATTTGACGTCGCTTGAGTTCCCAAGCTAGGCAACTACCGGCTATGCCTTGTCCTATGATGAGTATTTTCATGTGTTTATCAGTGAGCTTGTGGGGGGGCGCTTATAGCCCCCGTGGTTTTGAGTATTAGGTGTTTAGAGAGCGGCAACGATGGCATCGCCCATTTCTGCGGTGTTTACGCGGATTTCACCAGGTGTACCTGTGGCCAAATCTCCGGTTCTGTAGCCTTGGTCAATCACTTTCCTAACGGCATTGTCAATGGCATCTGCGGCTTCTGTTTCGCCTAGTGAGTAGCGTAATAGCATCGCAAGGGATAGAATTTGTGCAATGGGGTTTGCGATGCCTTTGCCGGCTATGTCGGGAGCTGAACCGCCTGATGGTTCGTAAAGACCAAAGAATAAACCATTTTCTTTTGTCCCTTGGCATAAGCTGGCACTTGGCAACATCCCTAGAGAGCCACAAATCATGGCCATTTCATCAGATAGAATGTCGCCAAAGAGGTTTTCTGTAACCAATACGTCAAATTGACGTGGATTGCGTGTTAGTTGCATGGCTGCATTGTCTACATACATGTGTACCAGTTCTACGTCCGGATAGTTCCGGGCAACTTCTATCATGGTTTCTCGCCACATGAGTGAGTTCGCAAGCACGTTGGCTTTGTCGACACTTGTAACTTTCTTTCGGCGTCCGCGGGCGGCTTCAAATGCGACTTTGGCGATGCGTGTCATTTCGCTTTTGTAGTATCGCATGGTATCTACCACAACTTCGTCGTCGCCTTCTTTTTCGCGGAATCTAGGCTGCCCAAAGTAGAGCCCGCCTGTGAGTTCTCGTACGCAGAGTATATCAAAGCCTCCTTCGATAAGTTCGTTCTTCAGAGGTGAAGCATGGGTAAGTGCCGGTAGGCATACTCCGGGTCGCAGGTTGGCATAAAGTTTAAAATGCTTGCGGAGTGGTAAAAGTGCACCTCGTTCCGGTTGTTCGTTGGCTGGTAAATGTTCCCATTTAGGACCACCTACGGAGCCAAACAGAATGGCGTCGGCTTCTTCGCAGGTGCGTATGGTTTCTTCCGGCAGGGCTTTACCACAGTTGTCTATCCCGGCTCCGCCTACGTACGCTTCCTTGTAGCTAATCTGAAAATTGTATTTCTCACTAACGGCTTTTAGTACTTTGAGTGCTTCTGCCATGACTTCCGGCCCAATCCCATCCCCTGCTAGTACTGCAATGTGATGCTGTTTATTCATATCGCCTTATACCCTGCTTTTTTCTGACCTTTAGGTCAAGAATCTGCGATGCCATAAACTCCATTTATGTGTCCATAAAAAATTTTTTTAAAAAAATGAGAAAAAATACTTGCATTATCCAAAAATTCGGTGTATAGTGCCCTCGCACTTCTGCAAAGGATTGCAATTCCCCTGTAGCTCAGCGGTAGAGCGGATGACTGTTAATCATTAGGTCGTTGGTTCGAGCCCAACCGGGGGAGCCATTAATAAGCCTCATAAGTTAATAGCTTGTGAGGCTTTTCTGTTTTTATGAATCCCGAAAAAAATACTTCCCTAAAAAGGGAAGTATTTTGATGTATCGTTAGATAAATGAGGTTTTGGATTAATCTTTCTTACGACGAAGTAATAATCCGGCAATCCCTAGTAAGCTTAGAGAAACTGTGCTTGCTTCCGGTACAAGTGCCGGATAGAAGTTATTGAATGATGCTAATGAAGTGAGGACGTAGCCGTCATCAGCGTATGATATGTTACTGTAATACCCGGTGCTGTCTCCATTCTCATCATAGTAGAATGATTGATAGGTTTCGTTTTCAGAAAGCGTGAGGTAGCCATAGGCGTTTTGTGAGACGGTTAGTGTTCGTAAAATTTCCATACCGTCATCAGAGTCTGTGATAAATATGGACGAGATAACCCCATTTGCATCCGTTTCATAGCCCCAGCAGGTAATAGCGTGACCATTCAGAAAGTTGTTGCCTTCATCCATGGTGTTTATGCTTAAAGCAATAGGACCTGATGCCAATGATTGGCTAAATAAATTTGTGTATGTTGTGTTTTGGTTTTGGATGTTATTCAGCTGATAATCTCCGGCATAGCCTTGACCATAGAATTGATAAAAAGTAGAAACGTATTGATTTCGGAAAGTTGTTCCGTCTGACCCAACGATGTCTTGAAAATAGCCACCGCCCATGTTCAAGGGATCTTTATAAGAAAGAGCGGTGCCGGAACCATAATTATAGGCTTCGTCCCCGGTTGCATACCAGCAAATGCCGTCTACGGCGTTGCCTCCGTCATCATTGCAATATTCGAGGAATTTGTAGTAGGATTCATACTGGGCTCTAGAGCGTAATATAGCATCTACTTTACTATTGCCTGAGCTTGTGTTGTAGGAGGATGAGTAAACTGTTGTATTCCCCTTTTGGGCATTCATGTATTCCAAAATGTTACTGGAGCTGGCCGCCCAGCACATATATTCATCGGTATGCGGGAAGTAATTGGCTAGGGCTGTTGTGTTTGGCTTCAAGCCATTTTCTACATACGAAAAAGCTTCCGGATTATATGCCTTATTGCAGTCGAACCATCCGCCCTCTGCAGATACTCCTGTGGCATAGTGAGTTTCTGCATGGCACGGGAATATGATGCCGCCGATGACGAATACGAAAGCAAGAGAGAGTGTGTTTTTCATAATATCTCAGATTACACCCTCCATTTTAAGATGTCAAAATGAAAAGATAAATTTTTTCGCACAAATATTTATGCGGTACGTTTGCGTCTTAGGGATAAAGCGACTAAGGTAAAAAGAGTTAATGTTGTTGTACTCGGCTCAGGCACGACGTCCGAATAACTAACCATATCCCACCCCATTCTTTCCATGAGTAGAAATTCTTCCTCAGAGAGCATTCTTCTAGATGTATCATTCGTGATGGTAGACTGCATAACGGCATCTGGGTCAGATACCGGGTCTATGTGGGCAAAGCTACTGCCGTCCTGGTAGGTGGTCGGGTTAAAGACGGTGAGGGTAGTCCCTTCTAATGAGAGTGTTTCTCCAAGACTAACTGCTTGTTGTCCATTTGCTGCTTTATCTACGATTTTTATGCCCTCTTCATCAGTGATGAGAGAGTCATAGGTGGTGTAAAGGGTAGAACCATATTCGGTTTTAAATGTTCCATTTGATTGTAGCTGGCTATTGAAGCCGACAGCATGACCAATTTCATGGAATAGTACTGACTGAAAGTCATATTGGTTGGAGTTCCCTGTCAGAGGTGCTTCTCCGTAATAAAAGTTGGCATTTGTGTTACATATAACATAGATGTCATAAAAGTAAACGGCATCGTCATTATAGGTAGAACCATTTCTCCAGACTTCTTCGGCAATGGTGTTTGTTTTTTCGAATGTGCTTGTATAGGACGGGAGAAAATGTGAACTGGCTCCGGCTAAGGTCCCATTTGTGTACGAGCCCCAGTATAAGCCTACATTAAGTGTGCGTCCCGGTGTGTTTTCGATGATGGCATCCCATGTTGCTAGGGCTCTTATAGCTGCATCCATTTGCGATTGGTTCTATGTGGCTATAGAAGCATCGTACATAAAACGGCCTGATTCTCCATAATCCTGAAAATAGCAGGTAAATGTCGTGCCAACGTTGACGATTTGTTCTGCACGAGTCAAAGAGAAGCTCGAGAGAGCAAGCAAACCGAAGATGAGATATTTGACTTTCATAGCGTTGAGATGATGAGGTTCTCTATTTGGAGGATGTGCGATTTCTTCTGTACAGGAGAAGTCCGCACCCGATAAGTAAGAGAGAAGTGCTACTCGGTTCCGGCACAGAGAGATAGGCAGGGTTAATGTCCCATCCCATGACGGAAAGCAACTCTAGTTCGCTTTCTGTCGGGGTCCTCATAAAGCCGTTATAAGGGACGGTGAAGTACATGAGGGCATCCGGGTCATCAATGTGGGCTAAACTACTGCCAGACATCCATGCAGATGGATTAAATACGGTAAGGTCTGTGCCTTTGAGATAAATGGTTTCACCAAGAGTGAGGTTTTTGCTTTCGATGAGGCTATCACCTGCTTCGTTAACCATGAGGGCATCAAATGGCGTGTAATGAGATGCCCCATTCCCATCGATGAATGGAGCATAGGTGCCATCGGAATTTTCGGTGTTAAATAAGGATTTGAAGCCGATGGCGTGACCAAGTTCATGGGTCATGATAGTTTGGAAATCGTAGCTGAAAGAGCCTACGCCGGTTGTCGCTTCGCCATAATAATAGTTATTGTAGTTATAGCTGTTGCAAACAATGATAATGTCCGGCTCCTTTGCCGTGGTTGAAATGGTTTCTCCGCCTTTCCAAATGCGTTCTACATAGCTTGGGGTTTCACCACCTATCCCCATGGTAAATTTGTTGCTGGATGTGGCACTAGCCAGATAGCCTGCTCCTTGGTTTTGCCAAAAGACACTGACGGACATGTTGCGTCCCGGGGTGTTATCGATGATGGCATCCCATGTTTCCAAGGCTCGAGTCAGTGAGTTCATTTGTTCCTGAGTCCAGTCTTTATCTGATGTATAGGTGCCGAGTAGTCCGCAAGTTACCGAATCTCCGTTATTGTAAAAATTGACGTCAAATATTCCGCCAACATTTGTTGTGATAGGTGAAGCATGGCTATGGGTGAATAGAATAGAGCTAATTCCCAATGCTGATAAATGACGCAACAAACGAAACATGCTAGAAGATTAGTATATGAGTCGCAGAAATCAAGTAAATGTTGCGTGCGGTGCGTGAGATTCTTAAATCTCTGAGACGGAAATCGTGGCTTTTAGAGTAATATGTAGTATAGGATGGTTTAAGGTAATGGTGTGAGTACCCGGGGTTAGTTGTAAATAGAACGAATTGTCTTTCTTATAAATGTGGAGACTAGGGCACGACCATTCCCCACCGGGAGGGAGGTTGGATTCTAGCTTTAGGGTATTGCCTTGATGAGGGAGTTCGGGGTCGAGTACGTAGTGGGCACGATTGACAGGGGAGGTGATTTTTGGTGAAAAGGTGTTTGTCCAGAGTTGTTCGTCTAACACCCATTTAGCGTGATTTTCCCCGATGTAGCGTGTAACCCATTCTTTGTAAATACTATCGAGTTTGACGCGTTTTTTTTCATCGTAATCATCTACGGAGGATTCGTTTGGTAAATGATCTCTGGGACTCCATTCTGTAGCGTGGTAAATTTTCGGAATGTCGCATGAACCAATTTGCTTTCCTGTGCGTGAGTCGATGTGGATTAGTTTTACTTCGTCAGGTGGGGTTGGGAAGTTTGCTTGTCGTTGTGAATGTGCCAGTGATAGAATACGGGCGAAAATCGGTGCGGCTCCTGTCATTCCTCCAACCTTGAACATGGGGGAATTATCGAAATTCCCGACCCAAACACCGACGGTAAATTCTTTTGTAAATCCCATGCACCAGTTGTCCCTGTAATCAGATGATGTACCGGTTTTGCACGCATATTTAAAGGGTAAATTCATGACTTCTGAATCATGGAAGCTTGCTCTTCGTGCTTCTCGGTCAGAGAGTATGTCTGATACGAGGAAACAGGTGCTTTTTTTCAGGATTTGCTGTGGGGATTGTTCTGATTTTTCCCATACTATGGGGATATAACTCCCTTGTCTGGCTAGGCAGGTATAGGCAGATGCTAAATGACGTAATGATACTTCCGCATTTCCAATGGCGATGCCAAATCCGTAAAAATCAGCTGGTTTTGTAATTTCTGAAAATCCTAGTTGATGAAGGAGTGTTTGGAATTTTTGTGTTCCACCATAGATTTCTAGGGCTCGCATGGCAGGTATATTCTGCGAACAGGCTAAAGCCTGCCTTATGGATATGGGCCCCATGTAGGATTTATTGTAATTTTCCGGTGCATCTGTGCCATTTGGACTGCGGTAGATGGTGGGAATGTCCGGTAGAATGGTTCCCGGGTAGGCTCCATGTTCAAATGCTTGTGCATAGACAAATGGTTTGAGGGTTGACCCCGGTGAGCGTAGTAGCTTTGTGCCGTCATGTTGCCCTCCTAGTGGATTGTTTCTATCTGCTGAGCCTATAAGTGTAAGTATGTGTCCGGAAGAATTATCTATGACAATGACTGCTGCTTGTGTAACGTTGTGGGCATGAAGTCGGGCTAGTTCATCGTGAATAATTTGTATGGCTCCTTGTTGAAGTGGCTTAGATAGCGTGGTCTTGATGATTCCTTTGCGTTTTTGCTCGAGTATGTCTGATGCTAAATCCGGGATGAGGGGTAGTTGCTTGTCTTTTGGAAGTTTGGTAATTAATGGCTCATGGTGTGCTCGTAAAATACTTTCGTCAGAGTAGTTGCCTTGTTCTCTGAGTCGTTCCAGTACGAATTGTCGTCTTTCGAGTGCTTGCTTTGGATGCTTGAGTGGATTGAGTCTACTTGGCCCTTGTGGGAGCCCTGCGAGCATGGCGTATTCGGCTAGGGATAAATCATTCAATTCCTTACCAAAGTAAAAGCGTGCTGCGGTATGTGGTCCTCGGCGTAAATTGCCATAGTCTAGTCTTTGAAAGTATGCTTCTAAAATTTCTTCCTTATTGAAGCTCATTTCTATGCGGCGAGCATAAAAGAATTCGCATATTTTAGCACCAATGGTGCGAGGTCGTGGGGGGGAGCTGATTTTAGCCAGTTGTTGGGTGATGGTTGAGGCTCCTGATACAACTCGTCCGGACCAGAGGTTGCTTAGTACGGCTCGGCCTAATGAGATAAAATCTACCCCACTATGCGAAAAAAAACGCTTGTCTTCCGCCGCAAGGGTGGCTTGTATCATTGGCTCGGGGATTTCGTGTAGTTGGGCAGCGTAGCTGTGATAATAATCATCCCCAGGGAGCGATACTAGGATGTGACCATCTTTGTCTAGTACTGTTGTGCCAAAGGTCGGTGGTTGCACTAATCCAATAGGTAGTGATAGACACATGGGGATGATGTACCAAATGATTCCCCATGCGACTAGAAGCCCCATAGAAAATATGAGGCTTCTACGCAAAGTAATAAGGCGTTTAATGCGGCGAAGCATAGTTAGTCTTCTGTGACTTCTAGCTCTTGAGGAATGCTTAAACCGTAGTTGCTTGGTTCGTACATACACTCAATTTTGGCCGCCGGTGCGGTGATTTGTCCTGCCTTGGTGACTCGGGCTGTGTATTGAGCTTGGAATGATTGGTTGCCATACCAAGCATTTATGAAGAAGCGAATGCGGTCTTTTAAGATTTCTTTGTGGCTTGTGTATGAGGGGGCATCGATGAGCGAGACTGTATTTTTTACCGGTGGTAATTGTGAGTCTAACTCTGGGTTGACTGCTTCCATTGTCGAGGGTAAGTAGTCTTCGATGACTATGTACTGGTGTGTGCTTTCCGGGCTGGTAGCCGTGGCTCTAAGTGTCACACGAACCCAATCGCCAACTTCAAATTCGGTCGCCGGTTCCCATGTATCACCATCGAGCTTCTCGTAGGTGCGGTGAATTTGGAATCCGTTTGAGATTCTGCTGTCACTCTTGGATTTTGCTCGGCCTTTGGCTTCTAGGGCTACATAGAGTACAGAGTCTGCATTGAGGTTGGTAAGTTTGGTTTTTTCAGATAAATTGACACAATGAGAAGCATAGCCTTTGGCAGGAATAATTTGTTGGATTTCTGCGTTTTGCTCGTTGTATAGGACTTTCCCTTCTTGTCCACGGATTTTGTGGAGACGCAGGAATTCTCCCAGCAGTATCATGTTCCAGCCTGTACATTGGGTGGTAAGCAAGCTTCTTCCCTTGTGTGTAGTAAAGTTATTCATGAAATACTTGCTTAGAGCCATGGCTGTATCGTTTGTATGTTGGGAGTAGAGAGCCAGAAGTTGCTCGGTTATTTTATCATTGAGACCAGTGGCTTCTTTCTGAGCTGTGAGGTCGGCAATGAGTTTTTGTGCATTTGGTATGTTTTTCCTTTGTTGTTGGATGGCTAATGCCAGATAGAGTTTATTTTGTTCACTCATTGTTTCTGTGCGTTCTAGCATCCGGTTTAGTGTGGGGAGTGTTAGTTTACCGTGACGAGCAAGTACCCAAGCGGCTAGGCAATTTGTTTTCTTGTCTGTGCAGACGATTTTTTGCAGGTAGGAGTGTAATTTTTCTTCACGTGATGATGGTATTTTTGCTCCTTGTTCTTTGGCTAGTGTGAGTACCAATGCTGCATAGGCGGTGTAGTCAGAAGCCTCATTGCCGCCTTTCCAATAGCAAAATCCGCCATTAGTTAGTTGGTGGCTTAGTATTTCTGTGATGGCTTTGCTGATGGTGTCTGAGCGTTTGTCTAGCTGTTCTTGGGTTATTCCATTAAAGTGTTCATGTAGAATAGGCATATATAGCCAAGGTAGGAGCATGGAGGATTTTTGCTCAACGCAGCCATACGGATATGTAAATAGGTACTGGATATCTGAATTTGCGTAGAGAATGGGACTATTGCCTATTTTTAGTGAAAGCTGAGCATCATCTCTAAATTCGGTTTTAATAAGTTTGTTGAGTTCTATGCTTTCGCCTGCTTTGAGGGTAAAGGCTTGCCATTCTCGAAGCTCCGGTGTAGGGGGGCTTACTTGTACTTTGTGAGTGACTGAGTCTGTAAGTTGTGCTTCGCCTGCCTGTGGGGTGGTGTTTAGGTTGGCGATTTCCCAACGAAATTGAACTTCTCCGGCTTGATTGAATTTTACGGTGTGATAGATGGTTTTTTGTAGTTTATCTTGGAGTGTGATGGTTTGAGTAGCGTCTGTTACTTCCGTGCCATTGGTGGCGTGGAGTTTTAGTTGCCAGTTGACCCCATGGTTTTTAGTTTGACTTATAGTTACCGGAATGATGAGGGTATCGCCCTCA
Source organism: Akkermansia sp. (assembly GCA_030525455.1). Lineage (GTDB taxonomy): Bacteria > Verrucomicrobiota > Verrucomicrobiia > Verrucomicrobiales > Akkermansiaceae > Akkermansia. Next base: position 38,041 of record JAUNER010000023.1, read on the forward strand.
ACGGCACTGATGGGTGGTGCCGGTTCCAGCATGATGGGCTTATTGACGATGTATGCCCCATCTGTTGACCCGAATTGTGAGTCTTTGGTGAGTGCTACGGCCATGACTCGGTAGCGGGTGAGAGTGTCCGGGTTTTTGTAGCTTACAGAGAAGTGTCCGTTGGCATCTGTTTTTATGGATGCCAGCCATACGGCACATGGGTTAAAATCACTGCGAGTTTTGAGTTTTTGATAGAACTCACCGCTATCTACATCGTCTCCGCCACCAATGAACATCCCTTTGTTGTCGTATGAGCGGTCATCTAAATCTTCTGTAAGGATTTGATGAAGCATGGTCCATGTGTTTGTCCATAACGGACGCTTGCTGTAAAAGGCTTTTAGTGGATTTGGTGTGTTGTAACCTATGACTTGTAGTGTGCCTTCATCCTCGGCAAATAGACACACTTCGGCATTTGCCACGGCTTTGCCTGTGTGGTCGGTGATGGTGCCGGTGATGGTGCAGCTTTCCCCGGGTTGGATTTCTTTTTTAGGGGTGTCTAGGCTAACTTTGAGGGTTTTTTCTAGGGGTTGTATGTTGAGGTTGACGTAGCCAAGTTTAAGCTGTGGATTTTGGGCTTTTCTCTTGCTAAGGTCTGCTCCGCGTACTTGAAAGACAGAGACATAGACGTTGGGTGCGTCTTCTGCTTTTAGAGGGATTTCAATGACTGGGTTTGTAGGGGAAACGGTGCAGGTGAATTGACGCAGTACTTTTTCTCGTTCGACAGTCACGATGACGTCTCCTTCGATGGGTGTCTGTACTAGGATTTTAGCGGTTTCATCTGAGCGGTAGAGTTGTTTGTTTGGGATGATGTCTACTTTTAATCCATCATGGTATTCCCATGGGGAAACATTACTCCCATAAACGTAGTATTTGACTGCGGTGGCAATGGAGCGTCCCTGTGGGTCTAGTCCCTTTAGGGTAACTTCATAGATGCCATCTTTGGTGGTGGGAATGAGAAGTTCTTTGCCCCCACTTACTTTGTTTGCAGAGTCTGCCGGGGTGATGGTGATGGCTTGTTGGCTGATGAGTTCTTTTTCTTCCTGGTTTCGTATCGTTGAGCCGTCAATGCCGCTGAAGCGTATGGGACTGAAACTTTTTCGAATGACTTCTACACCTAGGGTGATGTCTTTTTCTGCATGAGCTGTGCCATCGATGTTGACGGCTACGAGTCTCAAATCAAGTGGCTCTCCTTGTCGGCAGAATGTGGCTTTGTTTTTGACACCGACAAATACAGATGAGGGATACCAGGTTACTGTATCATTGGTGGAGAGTTGTTGTTCGTTGTTGTTGGTGACGTAGGTGAAGAGCTGAATTTCTCTAACTTGTGGGAATGGCTGACCTTTCAGATTGAATGTGGCTTGATGCTCTCCGTTGTCGTCGAGTTTGCTTTTTTGGGTGTCGTAGTTGTCGATTTTATATCTTTTACTTGTTCCGTAGTAGTGGCTCCAGTAGTCACTATCCGACTCGATGTGCATACCAAAACGATAATCTTGGTAGTTCTTGGGGTAGAAGTTTGTGTTGTGGATACACATGCCCCATTCCACTTTACCGTTTGATACAGGTATGCCGGTAAAGTTGGTAGCTGTAATGTGACCGGTTATTTCTGTAGCTCCTACTTTTGGTGTGGTGATTTCTTGCTTGAGTTCAAATTCATTCCGCTTGAATTCTTGTACTTTCACGTTATGAGCAAACTCGGTTTGCATCCGTTTATAATCATTCCACCACCATTCATTTGGTGGGTTCTTTTCGCTGAATGGTGCAGGGTATTTGAGTTTTTGTGTTAATTTGGCGGTGAGGGTGTAGGTCCCTACGTTTTCTTTGGGGAGTTGATATGTTTTGTCAAATGTCCCTAGTTCAGAAATGGTTACTTCATCGGTGTAAACATCGTTGTCGTTTGGGTCAGAGAGGGTGAGGATGATTTTTTTCTCCGGACTGAGGGCTAATTTATTGTTGCATAGTGTGCGTAGTATACCTTTGAAGTGGATTGTTTCACCAGGGCGGTAGAGGTTTCTGTCTGAGAATATGAAAAGCTTGTTTTCTACCAGTTCGTCGGCACTGAACCCTAATTCTCTGAATGTGTAGTCCGGGTTTTCAATATCGCTAAATGACCATGTTCTTACTTGCCCTTCGTAGTCTTGTTCTCCCAGCTGACAAAGGTAGCGGTCATTTTTTGTTTTGATAAGGGCATAGTAGGCATTTTTTGCTCGGTCTACGAGGGCTGTTCCATTTTCTGTTTTTATTGTTTTAATGAGAGAACCGGTTTTATCAAGTATTTGGATTTCAGCATTGTTGATGGCTTTCCCACTTGATAAAGAATAGGTGTAGAAAAAGTGATGATGCCCACTTTGTTTTTTTAGTAAGCCTATGTCTGTGACTTGTACTAGTGATTGGGTGGCGTAGCTGGCATCGTTTTGGTTAAAGTCTTCGATGTCATTTCCGTTGATGATGCCAAATTTCTTGTACGAGCGGATGTTGGCTTCGTTGACGGCCCCTTCGATTTCGATGAAGTACATTCCCGGTTCTACTTTCTTTTTGAAGACTTTGTCTAGCGGGATGTTGGTGACTCTGTCGGTTACGGGGAGTTCTAATGTAGCATTTTCATCTGCGACCAGCATTTCTGTTGGCAGGAATATCGGCTGGTTGCGGTCTGTTGCTGTTGCCGGCAAAAGGTCTGTGTTGCCTTCGTAGATTTTTTTATAGGCATTGAGGGTTTGGCGTCTGTGTCCTTCGCGTATTTTGTAGCCACGTATGGTGAGTTTGTCTATTTGTGTGGTATTGGTGGTGATGTGGCGACTTCCGCTTGTCATGATGCCGTTGTTGCCGGCATCTACGTACATGGATGGTGATTCGGGGATTATTTTTTGTTCTCTGATGAGTTCTGCGGCTGTTTGCCCGTCGCATGCTCGTATGTTTTTGAATTGGAGCTTGAGTTTTGTGACGAGGGCTTGATTGCCATTAATGTTGAATTCTAGTATTTGAGCGATGTTTTTAATGTCGCCGAAGATGGCTTGGTGCTTTTGTAGTTTTTCTTCATCCGGGCGAATAGTGATAGTTGTGTTGTCATCAGCTTTCCCTGTGTATGTGTTTTGGGTCTCATCGTACACGAATGTTCCGTTTTCGTTGCTGATGATGAGGTTTTCTTTTAGGAATTGCCGGAGGTTATTTAGTTCAATGGGGAGACTTAACCCGATTTTTAGTTTACCGGATTTGTTGTCTACAGATTCATAGTCGGGGGTATTTGCGTTTAAGGTGGCGATGCTGCCTAGGGTGCGAATATCCGGTTTGTATGTGTCATTATTATATGTAGCATTTGGGATGACGAGTTTGTAAGTGTAACCATGCTTGAGTGGCGTTTGTGGCGTGATTACATAGTATTCGTCTATCGGTGTGTCCTTGCTTTTGGCTTTGTATTTTTGTGTGTTTAGAAGGGTTCTGAGGTAATAGCCGTCGCTCTTTTGGGCTTCGGCTAGTGTGAGGGGGCGTATGGTGTAGGCTACTGTGTGGGTGTCGGGTGATAGGGTTTTTTTGTCTTCCTCAAATTTTTGGGCGATGATGAGTGTGTTTTCAATGAGCTTTTTTTCGCCTTCTTTTATGTTATTACTTCCGACGATGAATTTGTCCCATGGATAGAGGGAGTAAGTATTAAAGCGATTGTCAAGAACCCTTGTTTGTAGATAGGCGCTTCTTTGACCATGTAGAGTAATTGGTTTTTCTGTGATAGCGGTTTTGTCGCTATATTGCATCCCTTCCGATATTTGGCAGGTGTAGTTGCTTCGGAAGGGGACTTCATCTTGTACGGTGCATCTGAGTACGTTGGGTGCGGTCCATACGGCTTTTACATTGAGGTAGGGATTCCAGGTGAGAAATTCTTCGTCGGCCTCTTTATTGAGTTGGTCTGCTGTGACTACTGATTTGTCAAATACCAGTTCAAATGTGCTTTGGTTCCTGATGTGGTCGTAGTAGTTGACTTTATTGAGTTGCAGGTCTGCTTGGCTAATGTTGAGATAGCTTAGTCCTAATAAGGCGAAAATATAGTTGTTCCCCGCACCGCACTCGTCGAAGAGATGGGACGCT
>JAUNER010000023.1:42163-42427 GCA_030525455.1 Akkermansia sp.
TGATATTTAAAATGATTTGTTTTGTTCTATCTTTTTGAGTATGGATTGCAAGAAGAAAGTTCTTTTTCTCCTTCTTTTTTTTCTTCGGGTATTACTACGTAATAGGGGGGTGTTTTTTTTCATGATTTCGTAGAGATTTTTTCTGAATTTGCCTTTTTGTTGGGACTGCTTCGGTGTGGGGGTTGGGTGGTTTGTGTTTTGTTGGGGTAAATTCCCCGGTTTTTGGGGGAGATTTTAGTTTTCTCAAAAAAAATCAAAAAAATT
>JAUNER010000024.1 GCA_030525455.1 Akkermansia sp.
TGTGCAATCTATCTGAAGTAGTTAATAAATATTTTCGCGATTTCTGGGCTTATGATCACACTCGTGAAGATGGTTGCCAACAATGTCCATGCGGTCCTCAAAAAGGTTGCCCGATGATGGGTGGGCCTAAGGGACCGAAGCATGGTGCCAAAGGGCCTCGTCAACATCGTCAGGGTAAGCGTCCTCACATCATGAACCCGGCACAAACCCCGATGATGATGGCAGGGATGATGCTTCTTTCTGAAAAGTATGATGCAGATAAAAATGGCATGCTTAACAAAGAAGAAATGAAACAGCTCAAGGCTGATGCTGATAAACTTTGGGAAGCTAAAAAGGCAGAACGCAAAGCCGCTCGTGAAGCTAAAAAGGCTCAGAAAGCAGCCGAGCAAAAGCCAGCAGAACCTGCAAAGGCTTAAATTAAACTCACAATCACTTGCTCATCACACCGCATGAGCCATAAAAACCGCTTGTTCATCAACAAGCGGTTTTTTTATACCTTAGACGAGAAAAAGATTACAAAAGCACTTTATTAGCTAAGCACTCTCACGTTTTCACCATTCCTAAACATCTCAAAGATGCCCGCCATAAAAATAGACTCTTCCGGTGTCAGCATGTGATTTACAATCCCCCCACCATGAATCATATTGAGGAACGCAGATAATTCATATCGCAATCCATCTTCCTCAAATTTTATAAAATACTTTCTATTTCTACGAGAATCCTCAAAACACAATTTAAAATATTCCGTTTTCCACCAGGGTGCCGGCACATATATGTAACCTTTCGTACCGGCTATACAAAGGTCGCCTTCTTTTTTCACACCAATTCCGGCATTTGCCGTAGCCGAGGCGTGTTTGTATAAGAAATTAACCCTCGTAAAGACATCCACACCGCTTGCCGAATCCTTTGAAGTAATAAATGAAACCTCCGGCTCCTGAATACCTAGTAGCTTAATAATAGCGAGCATAGGATATGAGCCCAATTCATTCAATGCCCCGCCGGCTTGATTTATATCATATTCTCGTAAAGTTTTATCTGTTTCCAACTTTGTAAAGGTCGCATCCACAGAACGAATACTACCTATTAAACCACTTTTAGCCACGCCCACAAGCTGTAAAAATGCAGGGGCAAACGCAGTCTTGATAGCTTCTTGTAATATGCAATTTTTCTCTTCAGCCAAAGCAAAAAGCTCCTCAGCCTCACGCTTAGTTAAAAATATAGGCTTCTCACAAAGCACATGTTTCCCATGCATGAGAGCTTCTTTCACAAAATCATAATGCACATGATGAGGTACGGCCACATACACAGCATCCACATGATTCAAAAATTCAGAATAATCCGTGTAATATTCAGGTAATTCGTGAATCTCAGCGAACTCTTTTGCTCGCTCTTCCTTACGGGCATAAACAGAGGTAACGTCTATACCACTTACATACTTTGATTCATATAAGAATCTACCTGCAATTCGTCCGGCACCGGCAATCCCCATACGAACAATTTCATTTTTCTCCTGTCTTAAATCCGTAGAAGAAACACCTTTTGTTCGCTCTAAGTAAACAACTTCGCAATACTCCTTCAAATAATCAAATTTGCCAACCCAGTCAGAACCAATAGCAAAAACATCCACGCCATACTTTTGCACATCCAAAACTTTTTGACCCTCTTCTTCTTCCACGACAATTAAATCAGCCAGTCCCGACCTCCTTACATTTTCTATTCTCTCCGCACAGTTCTGCATCACATTTAACTTTCCTCTAGACTGATCATACGCATCACTCGTCACCCCAACAATTAACCTATCCCCCAAAGCTTTGGCTCGCTTCAATAAATTTACATGTCCTGTGTGAAACAAGTCAAAAGTCCCGTATGTAATAATCGTTTTCATAAATAATACAATAGGCGAAGTATACTCCATACTAATTAAACTATCAAGCGGATTTCCCAGACTTTTCTCTCCCCTTCTAACCATCATTTGCACTCAACTAGGAAAAAACATAAAGTCACGAACTCAAGCACATTTCACTATTATTATCATCAGATTCTTTTCAAAAAACTCTTATTCGTTTATTCATCATGTCATCAGCAATGTAGGAACCTTGATGGACTTGCAATTTCGACAAAAAAAGCTAACATTTTTCGACATTTATGAGCCTATCAAACTAGGTTCAACTGACAATTTTCACACAGACCGACAATGATTAAGTGGATTCTAACGAAAATCGTAGGCACGAAGAACCAGCGTGAAGTAAAGCGTTTACGCCCGATCGTGGAACAAATCGTAGCATTAGAAGAAAACTGGGGGAGTGCCTCTGGTCAGGCTTTTTTGGTCAATAAGACTAAAGAATGGCAAAAATACCTACACAGATTTCTACCACTCGAGCTTCCACCCATCCGCATTATCGAATCTGCTGATAATTCTCAATTAAAGGAATACGCCGACAAACTCAACGAGCGATTTGAATCACTTAAACAGGAGTTTGCTTCATTACCTCATGTAGACCCTACCCCGGCATCCATCGAGGAAGGTAAAGCAGCTTGGCATAATATCACCCCTCAGTTTGACAAACTAAGAGAACGCTACCTAAACCAAATCCTACCGGAAGCATTTGCCGTTGTTAAACATGCCGCACGTCTACTCTGTGGCACTCAAAAGGAAGTCTGTGGTCAACCATTGACTTGGGACATGGTTCATTTTGATGTACAGCTCATTGGTGGCATTGCATTACACCGTGGTTACATTGCAGAAATGGCCACTGGTGAAGGGAAAACCCTTGTAGCAACCCTACCCGTATACTTAAATGCCCTTACCGGTCTAGGGGTACACGTTGTAACCGTTAACGACTACTTGGCACGTCGTGACTCTGAATGGATGGGTATGCTATTTGAATACCTTGGCCTTAGCGTTGGTTGTATTCAGAGCATGATGCCCTCCCAACTACGCCGCGAACAATACGCTTGTGACATCACCTATGGTACAAATGCTGAATTTGGTTTTGACTACCTTAGAGACAATGGTATGGCCAGCTCTAAGTCTGAACAAGTTCAGCGTGGTCACTATTTTTCTATCGTTGACGAAGTTGACTCTATTCTCATTGACGAAGCACGTACGCCACTCATCATTTCCGGACCGGCGGTTATTACTCGCGAGCAGCAATATGATAGCCTTAAACCAGCCATCGAACGTGTTGTAAAAGCACAAACAGACCTTTGCAATGAATTAATGGCAGAAGCTGTAAAGGCTCATAAGGAAGGTCGCATTGATGATGCAGGTCGTTGTATGTTCAAAGTAAAACTTGGTTCACCTCGCCATCGTGCTTTCATGCGAGCCATGCAAGAACCGGAACTTCGTCGCATCGTTGAGCGTTATGAATTAACTCTTTACCAAGACACACGCAAGCGAGAACTCTATAAATTAAAGGAAGAACTCTACTTTACCGTAGATGAAAAGACACACGATGCAGACCTCATGGACAAAGGCCGTGAAGTCATATCCCCCGGCAATCCGGAAGCATTTGTTTTACCTGATTTAGGCACGGCATTTGCAGAAATGGACGAAGACCCACGTCTTTCTGAAGCAGATAAACTTCGTCTAAAAAACGACCTTACAAAACGACTTGACGAAACCGGCGCTCGCCTTCACACCACCTCTCAGCTCCTGAAAGCATACTGCATCTACGAAAAAGACGTCGAATACGTCGTTAAGGAAGGGAAAGTGGTCATCATCGACCAAAACACGGGGCGTGAAATGCCAGGTCGTCGTTGGAGCGATGGCTTACACCAAGCCGTAGAAGCCAAGGAAGGCGTAGAAGTTGAACGAGAAAACCAAACATACGCCACTATCACCATTCAGAACTACTTCCGTCTCTATAAAAAACTGGCAGGTATGACCGGTACAGCAGAAACAGAAGCCGCTGAATTCCATGATATTTACAAGTTGGACGTTCTTCCCATACCGACCAATCGTCCTTGCATTCGCGAAGACCAAAACGACCTTATTTTCAAATCTCGCAGAGAAAAGTTCAATGCCGTTGTTAATAAGATTAAGGACCTACACGCGAAAGGTCAGCCAATTCTCATCGGCACAGCCAGCGTTGATGCTTCCGAAACACTTTCCAGAATGCTCAAACGCGCAGGCATCCCCCACGAAGTTCTTAATGCAAAAAACCACCAGCGCGAAGCTGAAATCGTAGCCCTAGCCGGTAAGAGAGGGGCGGTAACAGTGTCTACAAACATGGCCGGTCGTGGTACAGACATTAAACTAGGCGATGGCGTTGCTGACCTTGGTGGCTTATTTGTACTTGGTACAGAACGTCACGAATCACGCCGCATTGACCGCCAGCTTCGCGGTCGTTGCTCTCGTCAGGGGGACCCGGGTGCCTCTCAATTCTTCATTTCATTTGAAGACGACCTCATGCGAAACTTTGGTGCGGCAGAACGCATGACCCGCATGATGGAACGCTTAGGCGTAGCAGATGGCGAAGCACTAGAACACTCATTCCTCAACAAATCAGTCGAAACTGCTCAAAAGCGTGTTGAACAACGCAACTATATGTGGCGTAAACACGTTCTTGACTATGACGACGTGATGAATAAACAAAGAGAAATTGTTTACGGGTATCGTAACGAAGTACTTTCCTCTGAAAATCCTCGTGAAATGATTTACGATGTCCTCGAAGAAGTTATCACAGGGAAAGCACACGAATACCTAGAACCTGATGCTGAAGGGCATAGACACCCTGGTGAACTTTTAGCATGGGCAAATGCAAACTTCCCCCTAGGCTTATCTTCCGATGCCGCAGAATTAGAAAAACGAGATATTTTAGATGCCGCACAATTCCTCATCTCTAAGGTAAAAGAGGTCTATGAAGCAAAAGCCGAACGCGAACGTGCCGAATACCTCGACCACATGGAAAGACAGATTATCCTTAGTGCCATCGATAAAAAGTGGCAGGAGCATCTGTACAATATGGATTCCTTGCGTGAGGGGGTACGCCTGCGTGCCCAAGGTCAGAAAGACCCACTCGTCGAGTACAAGTCCGAAGCTTACGATTTATTCATTGAATTGATGGATAGCATTCGTACAGAAACCATTAGTAACCTTTTCAAAAGTACAACAAACCTCGATGCTTTTGAAGACTTCCTAGCCGGATTACCTCAATTTGATTCATCTGATTCTGATGAATCTGCAGAAGAAATCAGCTTCGATGGTATGCCCGCCGATATGCTCGCCGCTTTGCGTGAACAAATTGCTCGCATTCGCGAACAAGCTGGTAATGCTCCGGCTCCTGCCGCTCCAAGTCGCGACCCAATGCCGGAAGCCGGTACTATGCCGGAAAACTTTGCACCATACGCACCGGAACCCAAACTAGTCATGCCAAAACGCAAAGTAACGGTAAAATTACCCGTAGTTCCGGCTGCTCCTGTTGCACCAGCAGAATCAGTTAATGCAGGTGACGATGACATTCCCATGACTTTGGCATCTCAAGACATGGCAGACACGATGGACAATCGTGATATGGGCGAAACACGCACATTTTAATTAGTATAATTTCTCTAGCCGTGGGGCTTTTCTAAGCCCCACGCTACACACAAAAAATCCATGAACGAACCAACTGCTCAAAAGACCATTAACCCTCGTTCTGTCCTAGAGTATGTTCCATATTTCAGGGACAAAATTTTCGTCGTTCATGTTGAGTCAAATCTCGTAAATTGCCCGGAATTAGTTGACGCCTTACTTGACCTCGATGTCTTGCAAGAAATAGGGGTACGCCCAGTTCTGATGGTTGACGGGAATGATGCAGAAACTCTTTACAAGCACACGCAATCATGCGAAATGCGAACGGCTTTAGTAGAAGTTCCTCTTAAAGGGGGGCAACTCGTCCAAGAACGAGTTCGTGAAATCCTAAGTCGTCACCAAATTCCGGTCGTTGCCTCAGGCAAAAGCGATTGTTTCGCCCATGAGGCCATAAATACAGCATTTGCACTAGGTGCGGCTAAATATATTGTTCTGTTAGATAACCACAGAGTTCCCTCGCTTAATGGGCATCCTATTGCCGCAATTTTAGAATCAGAAGTTGCCACCTTATCTGACCCATCACTCACGCACCAAGAACTTCTCAAACAAGCCGCAGAAGCTTGTCGCATGGGCATTCCACGAGTACACCTCTTAGATGGTAAAATGCGTGGGGTTCTTGTTGATGAACTCTTTTCTGAAGAAGGGGTCGGCACCATGGTTCACACGGACTCCTATCGAGAAATTCGGCAATTACGCGAAGACGACATACCGGAACTTCTCTCTATGATAGCAAGGTCTGTGGTTGATTCAAAACTTGTCGATAGAAGCTACGAAGACATAGTAAAGCAAATTGACAATTACTATGTACTCACGCTCGATGATTCCATTGTTGGCTGTGTTGCTGTTTATCCCTATCCTGACCACCATAGTGCTGAACTTGGTTGCCTCTACATCAAACACCGCCACGAAGGCCGCGGATACGGAAAAAACCTCTGTGAATTTGCCAAAAACAAGGCTATTGAAATGGATATGGATTTCATTTTTGCTCTATCGCAAAGTGCCGTTCACTACTTCCGCGACCGAATGCACTATGCTGAGTTTAGCAGAGACTTCCTCCCCCCCGAACGCCGCCGTTCCTTGGAACTTAGTGGTAGAAAATCCGGTGTATTTGGGCTTCAATTAAGGTAAATTTTTAATTTGGGCAACAAAGTTTACCCAACTTTGTTCATAAATTTTTGAATGATGATCGGATTCGCAAATAAATGAGAATCCGAAATTTTCAGAAAATCGAACACCCTCCTCTGTTACATTATCTGTAATTACACTCACACAGGGGAAACCTAAATACGGCTTTATGGCTGCATTTAGGAGCATACTCGTCACCCCCAATCCTCGAAATTCCTGAGCTACCACAAGACAGCTCAAAAACATATAACACAGCTCACCCCGACCATTGTCAAGATGCTCTACTCTTAGCAAACTATCATTAAATCGCCCTGCTCTCAAAAGCAAATAAATCTCTGATTTTACCGGAAAAAGATTCACAAACCCAATTATTTTCTCATCTACTTGGGCGGCAATAGTACTCAGAGGATACTCTTGATACCACTTCCAAGCCTCTGAGGCAGGAGTGATAAACTCAGCGGCATAGTATCTTTTCTCCATAGCTTCCATCTCCTCAAATTGTCGATAGGAAAGCTCATTTACGATTGAAACCTTCGTTAGCATTCTTATACCGCCCACACTACAAAATTATTAACAATAAGAAAAGAAAAAGCGTCATCCCTAAACGAAGGGTGACGCTTTGAAAAAATCAGAAAAGAGTCTTACTTATTCAATTCTGCAACAGCGGCTTCAAGGCTGGCAACGTCTTCAATAGAAATGACAGTAGCTTCCTTACAAATGCGAGCCATCATGCCGGCAAGAGTTTTACCCGGGCCGAGCTCAATAAAGAGGCGATGCCCTTGCTCAACGAGCTTCTGCATAGAAGCTGTCCAGCGAACAGAACCGCAAACCTGATTTTCGAGCATATTGCGGATGTCATCAGCACCTTCAACAACTCGAGCTTCGTAGTTACAGTAAACCGGCATAGCTGGTGTAGCAAAGTCTACATTCTTCAATTCAGCGGCAAGTTTTACCATAGCACTGTTCATAAGGCGAGAATGGTAAGCACCGGCTACATTTAATTTCTTAGCAATTTTGCAACCAGCGGCCTTAGCACCAGCAATAGCCTTATCAACTCCTTCTTCTGTACCAGAAACAACAGTCTGACCCGGGCAGTTAAAGTTAGCAACGTCAATGTCACATTCCTCTGCCAACTTAGCGATGTTTTCGTCAGAACCACCAATCATTGCGGCCATCGTGCCCTTTGTAGCATTACATGCTTCTTCCATGAAAGCACCACGCTTCTGAACGAGACGTAACCCTTCTTCAAATGAATATGTACCGGCAGCGGCGTGAGCGGTAAATTCACCAAGAGATAAACCGGCTGCGGCTACTGGATTAAGAGAAGGGACAAGCTCCTTAAGTACAGCCAAACAAGCAAGACCATGCACATAAAGTGCAGGCTGGCAATTACAGGTACGAGTCAATTCCTCACCGGGACCTTCAAACATGATTGTTGAAAGGGATTCGCCAAGTGCGGAATCAGCCTGTTCGATGAGTGCCTTTGCGGTTGGGTACTTATCATAAAGGTCTTTACCCATGCCCACTTTCTGGGCACCCTGTCCTGAGAACAATAATACTGCGTCCATAGTGAAAAGACTATTATACTCATCTTCCCGAAAGAATCAAGACTGATTCTTTGCACTCTTCCATTTAATACCTTGTGAATTGATTAACATTCCTCCGCAAAAACAAAGCACCCCGGTGGCAATAAACCACCGAGGTGAAAATCATTTAGTTAAATAAGAAAATCAAAGAAGTAGCATTAAGCAGTAGCTTCTGTTGTAGCAGGAGCTTCTTCCTTAACTTCTTCCTTAGGAAGGTCAATGATTTCAATCATTGCAATAAGAGCAGAGTCAGTTAAACGCTGACCAAGCTTCACAATGCGAGTATAACCACCCTTACGATCTGCACAAACAGGGGCGATTTCAGCGAAAAGACGCTTTACAGCAGCTGTATTGTGGATGGTAGCGATTGCTAAACGACGAGAATGAACGTCACCGTGCTTAGCAAGAGTGATAAGCTTTTCAACGTATGGGCGAAGAGCCTTTGCCTTTGCTAAAGTGGTGGTAATGCGACCATTGAGGATAAGGCTTACAGCCTGGTTTGCCAACAGTGCGCGGCGGTGAGAAGCGTTTCTCTGAAGCTTAGGAGTTTTTACACCGTGTCTCATGATGATATTTTTCTATGTATGTTAATGTGTGTATGTGATATTGTAAGATTTTAGTCGTCGTCCTCAATGTTTTGAGCGATGAGGTCATGTAAGCCTACCGGGCTTTCGCCATCATCGATACCACGCATCGGCTTAGCCTGAGGAACAGGACCGGTAAGAAGAGCAGGATCTACTTGAACACCAAGAGAAAGCCCAAGTTCTAAGAGTTTATCCTTAATTTCGTTAAGAGACTTCTTACCGAAGTTGCGGTACTTGAGCATTTCGCTTTCGCTCTTCATAGCTAACTGACCAACTGTTGTAATATTAGCATTGTTCAAGCAGTTAGCAGCACGAACAGAAAGTTCGATTTCATTAACGCTCATATTGAGCAACTTGCGGAGGCGAGCTGTTTCTTCATCCTGAATTGCAGATGGAGCAGATTCAAACTTCACAAGGTCATCTGTGTAGTTCACAAACACATCCAAGTGATGACGAAGAATTGCAGAAGACTGAAGGAGAGCATCTGTTGGAGAGATACGGCCATCTGTCCAGATTTCAAGGGTCAACTTATCATAGTCAGTCATTTGACCCACACGAGTATTCTGTACAGCGTACTTCACACGAGTTACCGGAGAGAAGATAGAGTCAATCGGAATCACGCCAATAGGCATATCCTGCACCTTGTTTTCTTCACCTGTGCAGAAGCCACGACCTACACGCACCTGGAATTCACATTCAAACATGGTGTCTTGGTCAAGTGTACAAATAATTTGTTCCGGATTTACTACTTCGTACATATCGTCACCAGCGATATCAGCAGCGGTAACAACACCCTGCTTATGCACACGAAGTGAAAGCAAACGAGGCTCTTTACCATTGTGCTTAAACTTAACTTTCTTCAAGTTAAGCACAATTTCAGTAACGTCTTCCACAACACCCGGAAGGGAAGAGAATTCATGCTGAGCACCAGCAATGCGAACAGTAGTAATAGCAGCACCTTCGAGAGAGCCAAGAAGTACGCGGCGAAGAGAGTTACCCAATGTATGACCATAGCCATTTTCAAATGGGTCTGCCACAAATGTCATGTGATTAGGGTCGTTCGGATCCTCAATCTTTTCAAGATTGCGAGGAAGTTCAAAGCGGCCCAATGTAGTCACATCAGTTTCTTCTACTGGAGTATTTTCGATTTCCGACATAATAATTTGATAGTTACCGGGTTTCCCTTTCACACAGACTGGGTAATTTTCATTACCGAAAGGACCAACGGCATGTTTTTGATAACATCCGTGCGGGAGCAATGTACCTATCTATTTCAAACAATCAATACTTTTCGCACTTGGTCGCAATTTTTCTGTGACTTACTCGGCAATTTATGGCATAATAAAGCTGAAAGGAAACAACTGAATATGGAACACCCCAATTATTTAGATAAAAGAGACTTTACCGGTGAGGATAAATCCAGTCCTTCCACCATGCCGATGGATGTTGCTTACGACTCATTAGCTGAAATAGCTTCTAAATTCAGTAAACTAGCCTCAACCACACATGATCCTCGGTATTTACAAGAATACATAAAGACAGGGGTTCTTATGGCTCAATCGCAGGCCTCTCCACATGATTTTGCCGTTATGATTAGAGCCTGTCGTGAAATGTACAGGGCAAATTGCGTATTTGCCTCATACCGACATATTCGCAAAATATCTATTTTCGGCTCCGCTCGTATTAAACAAGATGAACCAGCTTATCACACAACACTTGAGTTTGCCAGAAAATGCAATGAACATGGGTACATGGTCATCACAGGTGGTGGTCCTGGTATCATGCAAGCGGCTAATGAAGGTGCAGGCGTAGAACGTTCCTTTGGCTTAAACATTACCCTGCCCTTTGAACAACATTCCAATCATGTCGTCGCCAATAGCGAAAGACTTATCAATTTCTATTACTTCTTTGTCCGCAAACTCAATTTTGTCGCTGAATGCGATGCCATGGTGGCATTACCAGGTGGCTTTGGGACGATGGACGAAGTATTTGAAACTCTAACTCTTATTCAAACAGGGAAAGCCACTATCTATCCACTCGTACTACTCGATTCACCAGGAAAAACATTCTGGCTCAACTGGATGGCTTTCATCCGAGTCGAATTGCTAGATTCCGGGTTAATTTCTGAAGATGACCTCCACCTTATTTTTGTTACCAAGAGTCCGGAAGAAGCCATCAATCACATTGACCAATTCTACCGCATTTTCCACTCATACAGATTCATTGATGATAAAATCGTCATTCGAATGAACACGAATATACCTACGCCATGGTTAAAAATGATCGAAAACGAATTTAGCGACCTCATCATCGAAGGAGGACACATGACTCTAGGAGGGCCACTACCAGAGGAAGAAGACGAGCCACATTTAGCACAATTACCAAGGCTAATATTTCCCATTAAACGAGGGAATTATGGACGTTTACGCTTATTAATTGACCGCATCAACGAAACGCCAAACCGTTCATATAAGCCGGAATAAACATGCCAGCAGAGTTCTCTCTTCCATCGTGGGCACTACCGCTCCTATTTGGGGCATTAGGTGCATGCATTGGGTCATTTCTCAATGTGGTCATTTACCGAGTTCCACGCGGACTATCAGTAAATGAGCCACGGCGTTCCTTTTGCCCCACATGTAAACAACTCATTCCTTGGTATAACAATATCCCCATATTCAGTTGGCTTATCCTTTGCGGAAAATCTGCTTGTTGCCATACAAAAATCACATTCCGCTATTGTTTTGTAGAGCTTGCCTGTGCCCTACTCTGTGCCTCAGTTGCCTATCACCACCCTTTAGCCCCACTCCCTGCTCAGCTTGCCCTTGTTCTATGGCTGGTAATGGCAATTGTCGTTATTTTTATTGATGCAGAGCACATGCTCGTTTATCGTTCACAGACAATTATTGGCACAATGGCAGGGCTAATAGCCGGAGCATTTTACCCACTCATCATCCCGCTTGAAGAAATTTCTACTTGGACAGATGCCCTCTATTACTCCGGACTAGGTGCCGCTAGTGGTTTTATGCTGATGTGGCTCACAGCATGGCTGGGAAAACTTGCCTTTGGTTCATGGAAAAAGGATTACACAACCCCTGTGCCTTGGACTTTAGAAGAAGCTCAGGATGAAAATGATGAAATGAAAATCATCATAGACAACAATACAAGCCACGGCTGGTCTGAACTATTTTATAGAGACTCAGATAAGGCACATTTGTGTGGAGGAGAACTCATTATCGACGACACTTTACGTCTAACAGGAGATTTCACTCTCTATGTCGATAAAATTCAAGTACAGGGCACAGACAAAGTTTTTCTTCTCGCAGACATTCGCTCAGCCCATGGCACCTTATGCTCAATTCAAGCTAATCGAGAAGCCATGGGTTCAGGCGATGCTTGGATAATGATGATGATTGGAGCCATAGGGAGCTGGCCTTGTGTCATCTTTTCTCTCTTTACCGGAGCCATACTTGGACTTATTTATGCAGTGCTTACTCGCATAGGCTTTGGGAAAAACATTCCCTTTGGTCCGGCTTTATTGACAGCTGCTATTATTTGGTTACTAGGTGGCAGCCAATTGTGGGATGCCTACCTCCGTTTTCTTTCAGAATAATAGAGTGCTCCCCCCCAAAAAAAATAAATTTCGAGGCATGGATTTTTCCATGCCTCAATTATTATCAAATCTTAATTATCCCCTAGGCAACCGTTTGCGACAGATAAAAAATACCACAGGAGCTATCAAACATAAGGGCAAATAATACAGAGCAAATTGAAGTCCTTGATACGTCATTAAGCCCAAAAAACAAATCATAAACAATGTACCGATTTTTAGCCAGTTCTCCCAGTCCTTCTTATTTAACCAATAAGTAAGAAAAGCAAAAACAAAACCAATAACAGCACCAAATATCCCCCACTGGGCAAATACATCAATATAATGAGCAACAAAATTTTCTGCCACTTGTGAATCAGATGAGGCCTGCCCAAATACCATCAAAATAGGCGGAACTATCGCCCATGCTAGCACAGAAATCAACACTAACCTATCACTATTCATCTTACTCATACTCCAGTTCAAGCTATCATTCTCATTTCCTGATACAAGCTAAATTCCCTCCTCCTCTACATCATGCCATGATTTTAGTCCAATTTATCGAAAAAAAATCATTCTCAAATTCTATAATTTAGGTACAATAAGCCCATGAGTCATCCACAATCCATTATCATACCAAATATCATCCTCATTGGGCTTATGGGATGTGGAAAAACTACTGTTGGCAAATATATCAGTCGTACTTGCAAATTAAAATTTGTAGACACAGACCAAATGATTGAAAAACAATCAGGCATGTCTATACCAACCATTTTCAAAGTCCATGGCGAAGCATACTTCCGCTCAATGGAAACAGAAGTCTTGAAAAAAATTGCTACAAAAAAATCAATGCAAGTCATCTCGACCGGTGGTGGCATCATCATCCACCCGGAAAACCGAGAATTGCTCAAAACACTAGGCTTTGTCGTCTGGTTAAAAACAGATGTCGATACCCTCTACCAGCGTGTTGCTAAATGCACTAACCGCCCGCTCTTACGCACAGCCAACCCTAAAGAAGTGCTTTCAAAGCTCATTGCTGAACGCGAGCCATTTTACCAAGAAACAGCTCATCTAGTTATTGATACTGCCAATTTAAATGTTGATGAACTTACCTATGGCATTTTGGAATCTGCCAGAGTCTTTCACCACCACGATTAAACTAACTTCTCAACCCTATATGCACTCAACGTGCTATGCTCTTATATCTTAGAAGTATACCCACTCTCTCCATTCTTTTTTCATCAATAACAAACTAACTACAACTAAAAAAACGAGTCTGCTCTCTAAATAGAAAGCAGACTCAAAATTTATCATCACTCCTATATCACAAGGAGCAACTCAAAACGGAATTACTTACCGAGTAAACCCTTGAAGTATTCAAGCGTTGTAGCCAAACCTTCCGGTAAGGTGTACTTCGGCTGCCAACCGGCATTACGAAGCTTATCAGCACAAGCACGAGAATGCTTCACGTCGCCGGCACGTTCCGGTGCATGAAGGACCTTAGAGGATGAACCAGCTGCCTTAATAATGTTACCGGCAAGTTCTTCAATAGTGATTTGCCCACCATAACCGGCGTTGAATACACCGGTTACTTCTGGATGCTCAGCCACAAAAGTAAGAGCACCTACGATGTCCTTCACATAAATGAAGTCACGAGTCTGAGTACCATCACCATAAACAGTAATATCTTCACCCTTCACTGCCTTTTCGATAAAAATCGGTACAGCGGCAGCGTAAGCACCCTTCGGGTCTTGGCGTGGGCCAAAGACGTTGAAGAAGCGAACAGCGGCTGTATTAATCTTACCTTCTGCACGGAACATATTCAGATAATACTCACCATCAAGCTTGGTAATAGCATACGGACTCTTCGGTTCCGGATACATGGTTTCCAACTTAGGCACAGTCGGATTATCACCATAAATTGCGGCAGATGATGCCAATACAATCTTCTTTACCCCAGCGGCAGAAGCTTCTTCCAAAACATTGAGCAAGCCGGTTACGTTGATATCCACGCATTCGTCAATCTTGCTCATTGATTCCGGTACAGAAACCAATGCGGCCATATGGAAAATATAAT
Organism: Akkermansia sp.; assembly: GCA_030525455.1. GTDB lineage: Bacteria > Verrucomicrobiota > Verrucomicrobiia > Verrucomicrobiales > Akkermansiaceae > Akkermansia. The sequence continues at coordinate 14,534 of JAUNER010000024.1, forward strand.
CCACCCCCTGTACAGCCTGACGAACCAATTCGCGATCGCAGATAGAACCTTCGATAAACGTATGCTTTAAACCATCGAGGTTTTTCAGATACCCGGTACGAAGGTTATCAAGCACACGAATCTCTTCGGCAATACCCTGATAATGTTCTACGATGTGAGAGCCAATAAACCCTGCTCCACCTGTCACAAGAATCTTCATAATTTTTGTCCTATATTATGTTCTGATTAGTAACGCTCAACAAGAGCCTTCATTTCATCCATCTGAGATTCAATGGATTCCACTAAAGCCATCTGAGTACGGCAACGGTCAATGTTATGTTCCGGACGATGAATCTTGAAGTAAACGTCGCCAGAAATGTAGTCAGTAAGGAAACGAATACCACATTCCATAGTCAAGAGCTTACCAGAGAATGGCAAGAGACTCTTTTCAAGCGGAGTCAAGAAACTCTTAGCAGAACTGAGATACCCCTGAACGAGAGCTTCAAACATGAACATACGCATGCAAACCTTAGATACATCCTTTTCGTCTTCAGCGGCCGGAGAAGTTGCTGTACGAATCATGTCGCCAAAGTCATAGATAGCAGACCCAGGCATAGTAGTATCAAGGTCAATCACACAAATACCTTCACCTGTAACGTCATCAAGCATCACGTTATTGAGCTTAGTATCATTATGTGTACAACGAAGCGGAAGCTCACCTGAGTTTAAGTAATTAACCACCAAGTGACAATCTGCTTCACGAGATAAGAACCAGTCAATTTCCTTCTGAACTTCCTTCACACGCCCCAAGGGGTCGGACTGAATAGCTTCTTTCAAGGCAGCTAAACGTGATGTTGTGTTGTGGAAGTTAGGAATAGTTTCAAAAAGTGGTTCACCAGGAAGGTCTGCTGTCAACTTCTGGAATTCACCAAATGCACGAGCAGCTTCTTGGCATTGCTTGGTTGTTTCAATCTGGTCGTAGGTGCGTGCACGTTCAATGAAAGGATACACACGCCAGCAGTTACCATCGGCATCAATTGCGTATGGCTTACCATCCACAGATGGAACTAATGTTAAAGTACGACGATAGGCTTCCGGGCACTTTTCTTCAATCAATCGCTTCAAGGCATGGTCTGTTACACGCTTTACGTTTTCCATCAATGGGATGGGCTGCTTAAAGACGTTATGATTAACACGCTGTAAGATGTAACGAAGACGTTGACCAGCTTGGTCTACCCAAACGCAATAAGTGTCGTTGATGTGGCCACTCCCGTAGGAGTAGCCATGTACGAAGTCCCCTCTTAAATCAAAGAGGGAAGAAACAGTCTTCAAATCGTGCATATTTGCAATGATTAGTTAAGTTTTTCGGGATAAACACCCTCTTGGATGAGCTTATTGATACCTTCAACTACCATAGGCTTATCATCCGGATAAGTTACACCGAACCAAGATGATGTTGTTGGTAACACTTGGCAATCAGCACGATCTGCACGGATAAGAGCATCCATTACAGTCGGGATAAAGCATTCACTCTTAAGCTCTGTACCATGTTCTTTCATGAACTGGACAAAGTGAGCTTCTGTAAGTTCGATGAAAGATGGAGAGAAGAGCCAGAAGTTCATAGAAACAAGTTCTTCCGGTTCTACCGGCAAACGATCACCATTCAGGTTATTACCACGAACAACACCATCTTCGTCACTCTGAATCTTCACGAATTCTTCCACACCGTCAAGCAAACCACCCTTAATAGAGCAAATACCACGATTTACATCACCATGGTCAGAGAGTGTGTTCTTAAGCGGGTATCCAATCATACCATAGTGAGCCTTATTGGGTTCATCTACAGTTGAGGTGAGGAATTTGGCTGCTTGCACAAATGCGTCTGCACCATAAAAGTCATCTGCATTAACTACTGCAAATGGTTCTTTTACTACATTGCGAGCTGCACGTAATGCGTGTGCTGTACCCCATGGTTTTTCACGACCTTCAGGTACAGAGAAACCTTCAGGGAGGTCATCCAATGCTTGGAATGCATAGTCCACTTCAATCTTATCTGCGAAGCGAGAACCTACTTTTTCCTTAAAGATTTCCTCAAAATCGCGACGAATGATAAATACCACCTTACCGAAACCGGCACGAATGGCATCATATACAGAGTAGTCAAGAACTACTTCACCATTAGGGCCCATTGGGTCCAACTGCTTAAGGCCACCATATCGGCTGCCCATACCGGCTGCTAAAACAAGAAGTGTAGGCTTCATAATACTCTGCCATCTTACCCCTCTTTCCGGATTTGGCAACAGAAAAATGCTATTGTACTACATTTTTTAGCTCTAAAACGAATACGATAACCAAAATCCCGCACAAAATTGTGAGAAATCATCTCTCCCTACTCCATAATACCATGCTACATAAGGTTCTATTTTCCACGATTCATTTACCGCCCAGCTTAATCCCGTACGTAGCATGAGTTCTTTTATACCATCGGTATCAGCATAGTTTATGGCACAAGCGACTTGGGCACAGTTTACCCATGCTATATTCTCTACAATGAGTGGCATATAAGAAGCTTGTATCTTTGCATACGTACCTTCTTGTCCGCTGTCGTAAACTATTTTTGCCTTAATCCCCCAGTCCAATGATGGATTCCATCGCCAAATCACTCCTTGCTCTATACCACTTTCTAATGTCGTTCTATCAAATTCCTGTCCGGACACATAGTAACCGATTGTACTTTCTGCGTTTAGATAATAATTTAATTCTCCCAATATCTGAATTTGCCTGAAAGGTGAGGCTTCACACTCATTTAAATAAAAAAGCTCTCCCTGTACATACCAATCATCATCCAAAGCAACACCGCCACTTATCTGAATTTCCATGCTTGATTCTGCCACATACTCACCTCTGTACACATAATCAGACCTATAGCCCATTAACGCCTCAATCCCCACATAAATACCACCCTGCTCCGCCACCTCTTTAGGTGCCGGACCTTCATACGCCTGTGCCAAACTCAATATGGTGCAGAATGCAGCGATTCGTCTCGTCATGTGCTTTTCTCTGAGCTTAGCACATCCTAAATATTACCGCCAATAAGAAAACCCTGCCATAAAAAATTTATTCCATCATTATCAGACATCAGGTAATGTCAATGAGTGTTTGAAATCATTTTTTCATTATTTCTGTTGCCAAAAAAAATTACATTAAAAAGCATGAATTTGATTACAATACACGCTCTAGACTTGGCAAGTCATTCCTTATCCACTAAGCTATAAGCATGATTCATTTCCTCCTTTTCAATATACCGGTATACATACGCCCGTCATTTTGGCTGGTTCTTGCTTTATTCGGAGGAATTCTAGAAATATCAGATGCTTCTCAACTCGTTAATGTTGCTATATTTATTATAGCCGGTCTCATTGCTATACTTGGGCATGAGCTTGGTCACGCCCTCGTTGGCAGAAACATGGGAGCTACTCACCAAACCATCATTCTGGAAATGTGCGGTGGTGTTACACTCAGCCAAGGGAAAGAACGCACAAAAGCAGGTCGAGTCCTCACATTAATGGCCGGACCACTTGTAACATTCATCCTCGGTCTTATTAGTTTAGCGATTGCTTGGCACTTAGCAGAAGATGCTATTTTAGAACGAGGTTTTACATTCTGGGATTTAGTCCTTTTTCCTCCCCTGGCTTGTTTGGAATCAGAAAACCTCATCTTTTTCTCCTATATGATTATGATTGGTGAATGGTGGACTATTCTAAATATTCTACCCATTTATCCTTTAGATGGTGGGCAGATTATAGAACAATTCATCAAATCCCCTCGCCTCGTTTTCCTCATCGGTATGATTACAGCTATCATTGCCGGTACGCTGGGCTTTTTATTCCTTCATTCCTATTTCATTCCATGTTTTATGGGCTTCTTTGCCTATTCGAACTATCAAAACATGCGGAATGCTCCATTTTAATTTCACTACCAATCCTCCTCAAACTTAACCTTTCTTTTATTTATTCTTATGGCACAACAAAACGCAATCTCCCCCACTCGTGCAGAAAATTTCCCTGAGTGGTATCAACAAGTAATCAAAGCTGCCGATATGGCAGAAAATTCCGAAGTTCGTGGCAGTATGGTTATCAAGCCTTGGGGCTATGCTATCTGGGAACTTATCCAGCGAGACCTTGACCAACGATTCAAAGACACAGGTCACACAAATGCCTACTTCCCTCTGCTCATCCCTCTTTCTTACCTTGAAAAGGAAGCAGAACATGCTGAAGGCTTTGCTACAGAATGTGCCGTGGTCACTCACCACAGACTCGAAGCTCAAAAGGACGAATCTACCGGCAAAACTCGTATGATTCCTACCGGAGAACTCACAGAGCCCTATGTCATTCGCCCTACATCCGAGACTATCATCGGTGCCGCCTTTGCTCGATGGACCTCTAGCTATCGTGATTTACCTCTCAAAATTAACCAATGGTGCAACGTCATGCGATGGGAAATGCGTCCTCGTATCTTCCTTAGAACGGCTGAGTTCCTCTGGCAAGAAGGTCACACCGCCCACGAGACTGCAGAAGAAGCCATCGAAGAAACGCACACTATGCACAAGGTCTACGAGGAATTTCAGCGTGACGTCCTCGCCGTACCAACCATCCCCGGTGAAAAAACTGAAGCAGAACGCTTCCCGGGAGCCGTTCAGACTTTCACAGTTGAAGCCATGGTTCAAGACCGCAAAGCCATTCAAGCGGGCACATCTCACTTTTTGGGGCAGAACTTTGCTAAATCTCAAAACATCTGCTTCGCAGGTCGTGATAATACCCAGCAGTTCGCTTGGACCAGCTCATGGGGCGTTAGCACCCGTATGATTGGTACCCTCATCATGATGCACTCTGACGATGATGGTCTTGTTTGCCCTCCTCGTGTCGCACCTCAGCAAGTGGTCATTATTCCGGTCACGCCTAAGGAAGATTCACGTCAGGCAATCATCGACCACTGCCAAGCACTTGCCGCCACTCTTCGCCAACAGTCTTTCCACGGCTATCCTGTCCGCGTTATCGTCGATACTCGTGACATCGGTGGTGGGGCTAAAAAGTGGGAGTGGATTAAAAAAGGTGTACCGGTTCGCATCGAAATCGGTCCTCGCGACCTCGATAAAGGCTCTGTTTGCCTCCAACGTCGTGACCAAGCAACCAACGAAAAATCCTTCATCCCTGAAAGTGAACTCATCGACTCTTGCACAAAGTTGCTCCAAGACATCCAGGATTCACTTTTACAACGTGCTATTGCTTTCCGCGATTCCCATATCCAAAAAGCATCCTCTCTCGCAGAACTCGAAGCCAACTTCTCTACTGAGGGCGATGCCGACTGGTTGCTCGTACCATGGGATGGCTCACCGGATGAAGAAGAAGAACTCGCCAAACGTCTGCGAATCTCTATCCGATGCATTCCTCAAGGCGAACTCGGTACAGCTGAACCAGCCCCCTGCATTCTCACTGGCCGCATGACCACACGTCGCGTTCTTTGGGCTCGTAGTTATTAATAAATACATTCCCTCTTTTCACAGAGCTAGAGCAAAAAAAATAATTGCCTAGCTCTGTTTTTTTATTTTCCTAAATATCAATAATAAACGATACGTAAAAAAATTTTTCTACATTTTCTTGCAAAAAAATACTTGCCAAACCCAAAAATATCACTACAATCACTCCCACACGGAAGCCACATGGCTACCGACCCCATCCATAAAGCGGATGTAGCTCAGGGGTAGAGCGCAACCTTGCCAAGGTTGATGTCGTGGGTTCGAATCCCATCATCCGCTCCAAAGTTTTCCATAAACTCACTCAGTTCGAGTGAGTTTTTTTATACCCAAAACCATCGCCTTTAATAAGGATGATAGGATGAGAACCCACAAAGTGGGCTTGAAAACAGACGACGGCTGTAAGCCTGCTTGGACAAACGCAACGCGTTTGCCCCCGTAAGGGGGTGAGGAGCCGTGAGGCGACTCCGAATCAATCCTATCATCCGCTCCAAGGTTTTCTATAAACTCACTCAATTCAGGAAATTAAAAAAAGGAAACAATACAAAAAATTGAGGAAAAAATTTTTCTACACTGCGTCTGAAATTGAAGAATACCAAAAAAACAAAAAAGGAAAAGGCTCGCAAGATTTACCTGCGAGCCTTTATTTGGTGGAGCATAGCGGGTTCGAACCGCTGACCTCTTCAATGCCATTGAAGCGCTCTACCAACTGAGCTAATACCCCTTGAGTGATATGTTGGCATGTCCCTTAGGACGTGAGGAACTTTAGCTAAATTTCGCGAGAAAGCAAGCATTTTCTAAAATTATGAACAACTTTTTTAGAACAACGAGACAAAGAACACCTACTACCCACTTACATTAAAAAGATTACAAAAAATCCCAATTTCTCAAGAAATTAGATTGAATACATAGAAACTTTGATTTAATCTAGAAGAAATGAGAAGCGATACCATGTCTCACCATCGGCATACATCCATAGCAATCATGTCTGCCCTGCTACTTGTAGGCACACCATTACATGCAGAAAACGCGGGCACCACCCCCCCACCGTCACAAGTTAGCACGACCGAAGCCACCGAAAAAGCAGAAGACCAAGGCATCAGCACCCCACGGAGAATAGCAGGCTTTGGCGTCTTGGCATTTTTAATAGGATGGATGATTTGGAGAAACAACGGGAAACAAAATTCAGAAAAAGCAGAGGCTCCTACACCCCCTGAACAAGGGGAATAATCAACTCAACGAACAAAACAAGGGAGGAAAAATCCAGCCCCCCCTTTTACATGTCATTCACTAACAATTATCTTAATTTAATAGTAGCCGTTCTCGATTGATAGAGTCGCCCAGCTTCATCTCGCACCAGCAATGTAAGGCTTAATGCCCCTGGGCGATCTAACTTAAACCGAGTAGAAAATGCCAAAACACGAGCCCCCTGCATCAAAGGGCGAGTATTAAAAACTTGGTCATTTTCGATAACCTGTTTTGTCTTGGAAACACGAGACTGAATAATCCACTTTGCACCGATAATACGCACAGCCTCTGTACCGCGATTTTGGCAAAAAACCCTACAACAAGCAGGTTTAGGCAGAACTCTAGGTTCCTCATCGACACGATGGAGCACCATTTTTAGCAAACGGCGTTCAGATAAAAAAACATCCAACGTCTCAATAACCGGCAGTGAAGACATAAACAGCTCTTTCTTCTTTTGCAAAAAAATTAAAGAGCAGGAGATTGCAGTTTTTTCACCCCTGCATCACCAAGGGCCACTTTCATCATTGCTGCAGTAGTATGGCGCAGAGCTTCTACATTTTGAAGTGTAGGCATCTTCCCCTTTTGTAAAGTCATCTGCTCTTCTAATAACCTAAGATGGGCCATAATAGATGCCACATCACGGCGTTCTTTCATTTCCGGAGAAACCCCATCAAGAACGTAGCGAAAATAGTCCGGCACATCCGGTTGGAAAATAACTTTTGCCTTTTCTTCAGAAAACTTGGCACACAATGCCGCGGTCGCAGCATCCAGAGCACGAATCCAGCCACCAAGACCAATCAGATTAGCCATATCAGAATCTCGCAAAGAAGCTAATTCATCTTCTACATCAGACTGAATCATAGCCAAATTATTCTTAAAATTAACCAAATCCCCATCCTCTGCATTCTTTAACAAACTAGCAGCATGCCTATTAACACGTTCACCGGCACCTAATGCCTTTGCGTAATTAGAAAGCTCTAGAGCTATAGGCTTCACTTCATTCATTTTCCCGCACTGAACAATGACAAAACCATCTGCCATCATCCCCCCCAACTGAAGAGCCAATGAACAACGGTCCATGGGCAATCGAGCCGGGCGTGCTCTCAAAATACTCCCCTCAGGAATGGCAGGCAACCCCTCTAAATCCTCAAATATCTTCTTTATTGATGGAGCTGTAAACTCATTGATACCCAGCTCTTCATTCATGTGTGTATCATCCAGCAATCTCTCTGGCACAACAGGCTGAATCTGCTCAGAAGAAGCGTCTTTTTGAGCAGCATGGGAACTATCTACATACGTTAGTAACCCTAAGATAGCTAAAACGGCAGAAAATTTCTTCATATTAATTCGTTGAAAAGAATTGCTCACAGTTGAATTAGTCTTGACTCTCTGTCTATGGTGGCTTATATGAATCACACGTCAAGCAAATCTCAGTGCATTGACGCAAAAAGACACATTACACTTTTCTACCTCATGCAAGATTATTTGTTTTTCTGGTACTGTTGTTACATTTTAGTGCTCATTGGCCTTGCCGGTTATGGTTTTCATCGCCTTACAATTGTTTACCTTTATTGGAAAAACCGCAAAAATATCCCGCAACCAAAATCTAAATTCTCAGAGTTGCCCGTCGTTACCGTGCAACTCCCCATGTTCAATGAAAAATTTGTCGTTGACCGACTTTGCGAATCTGTCGCCGAACTCGATTACCCTAAAGATAAACTGGAAATCCAAATTCTGGACGACTCAACAGACGACACCACCGACCACTGCTATAAGAAAGTAGAAGAACTCAAAGCTCGCGGATTCGATGCCGTATGTTTGCACCGCACAGACCGTACAGGGTTCAAAGCAGGTGCATTGGAAGAAGCGACAAAAGTAGCAAAGGGTGAGTTTCTCCTTATTTTAGATGCAGACTTCCTGCCTAAGCCGGACTTATTACAGCAATGCATCCACTTCTTTACCGATGAATCCGTAGGCTTAGTGCAAACACGTTGGGGGCACATCAATCGCCATTACAACCTACTCACACGCATCCAGGGTATCTTTTTGGATGGTCACTTTGCCATGGAACAAACCGCCCGTAACCGTTCCGGCCGCTTCTTTACTTTCAACGGCACAGCCGGTATTTGGCGTAAATGCGTCATTGGTGATGCAGGTGGCTGGTCTCATGATACCCTTACAGAAGACATGGACCTCTCCTATCGCGTGCAGCTTAAAGGTTGGAAATTCGTTTACCTCAATGATGTTGTGACCCCTGCTGAGTTACCCGTAGACATGGATGGATTCAAATCACAACAACACCGCTGGACGAAAGGCTCTATCCAGGTTTGTCAAAAAATCCTCATTGACATTCTTCGCTCTGATGCTCCACTAAAGGCAAAAATGGAAGCCTTTACGCACCTCACATGTAACTATTCCTACTTGCTACTTGGCATTCTTTGCATTCTTATTTATCCGATTTGCGTGCATCCGGAAAGCATTCCGGCCAGCCAAACAGCTCTCATGTGGTATGTGAATGCCATTCTTTTCTTCCTCACCTGTATCGCTGTTTGCATCTTTTACATCAGTGCTCAAATAGTAGTTCAACCCAAACGCTGGTGGAAAGAAATTATCGTACTCCCTGTCTTATTAACCCTCAGCGTAGGTATGGCGGTAAATAATGCAAAAGCTGTACTCGAGGCTGTATTCGGTCACCAGTCAGGCTTCGTGCGTACGCCAAAATATGGCGTAGGTGACAAAGAAAACCGCTCACAAGTTTCTAAACTGAAAAAGACCGGCTACAAAGCCATCAAATCTATCATTCAGCCCATATTAGAAATTGCGTGCGGCACATTCTTCCTATTCATGATTATTGAAGTCATCAAGCAAGGGCACTACATTTCACCTATCTTTATGTTGCCTTTCCTTGGTTTCTACTACACAGGTTTCTGCTCTATTGGTCGCATGATTCACAATATGCTACCTGCTAAGAAAGACTAATCCGACGAACTCTTTTTTCTAAACATGCCATCTCACTTTCTCACCATATTGCTTAGTCTCACTGCAATTTGTGTGACTTTTTCATCATGCTCACGCGACTATAAACCCACAGCTCTTGTCAAAGATGGGGCTCTTGTTAGTGTCCGTGACCAAAAGATGGCTATCATCAGAGATGGCAATATCGTCAAAACCTACCCCATTAGTACATCAAAATTTGGCTTAGGGGATATCAAAGGCAGTTGCCGGACTCCGCTGGGGGCTCATTGTATTGCCTCAAAAATCGGGCATGGTCAGCCAAAAGGCATGGTATTCAAAAGCCGCAAACCTACGGGCGAACGAGTCCAACCAAACTCTCCCGGTCGAGACCCGATTGTCACACGCATTATGTGGTTAAAAGGAATGGAAAAACGAAATCGGAATGCCTATTCTCGGCTGATTTACATTCACGGCACGGCTGAGGAACGCACTATTGGCACGCCTTCCTCCTACGGATGCATCCGCATGACCAGCAATGATGTGTACGATGCCTTCTATTCTTTGAACACAGGGGACCCTATTGTTATTGAACGCTGTTCCTTAAACACATCGATGAAAGCCCTTGCAAAAACAGAAAAGGGCTTAGACATAGGTCTACCCATTTACGCATCTCCTTCATATTGCAAAGCCCTACGCACCAATAAGAAAAATTCCGTCCCGGCTATTTCTTACCAACTAAACAAAAGAGCTCGATAATTTCTTCCTCGCTCCCACATGAAAATAAAAAATTTACTTCATGGTACAAACTTCTCGTCCTTTTCTCTACTCACAAGCATCGGTGCTATCCTAACATTGACTCAATGTGCTCAAATTTTCCAACCCTCCGGAATTTGTCATAAGCCGGATACCGACGGCATTGAATACGACCTCAAAAAACACGTCACCAAACTTGCCGCTGACATCGGGGAAAGGAACCACTACTACCAAAAATCATACGACCAAGCTACAAGCTACATAGCAGACGAATTTAAAAAATTAGGCTATGATGTTGATTACCAGAAATACACCATTTCTGATAAAAAAGAATACCTAGATGCCGTTGGTAAAACTGCGGTCAATTTAGAAGTTCGTAAACCGGGAACCAACCCCAATGCCCCATGGCTTATCGTAGGTGCCCACTATGACACTCGAGTCGGCATGCCCACTTGGAATTGTCACGGTCCGGTGCTCCCATCAAAAACCGGAACCCCCGGTGCAAACGACAATGGCTCAGGTGTTGCTACTGTTCTTACACTTGCTAAACTTCTAAAAGACATCCCTACCCAAAACGGCATCATCTTTGTATGCTATGCCAACGAAGAAGCTCCCTTTTACCAAACAGACGATATGGGCTCTCGTCAACATGCCCGCAAAATTATCAATGAGCTCGGCGTTGATAACATCATGGGCATGATGACTCCGGAAACTCTCGGAGTCTACTCACCTCGCTCCAATAAAAAACGTCGCTCTGCCGTCGCAGGTTCTCTCTTAGGGGTAGCCGACCGCTGTGATTACATCGCTTTTATGAGCACCAATACAGGAAGAAAATATACTCAAAAATGTGCCGAGATTTTTTCGAAAAACTGTCGAATGCAGGTCCGCACCATTTGCTTCCCTTATCTGACAAAAGGAGTGGCTTGGTCTGATGACTGGTCTTATATGAAAGAAGGCATCCCCTCTTTTGCCATCACAGATACCGCTTATATGCGTTGCGATGATTACCACGAAACCAGCGACACCGCTGAAAAACTCGACTACCGCGAATTCGCCGAAGTCGTCCATGGTCTCAATTGCATGATTCTCACCCTCACCGGTGCTGAGATGGAGGGTGAATAATGAGAATCACAACTAAACAATACCTTGCCAGAACACCATTGCATCTTTACGTCTAGTCGGCATCATATACCGAGAACGAAGAAGGCTAACATCACTGTGTCCCATTTCTAATTGTAACTCATTCAAATTTTTGAACATTGTTGCATAATAAGAAGCATAAGTATGACGACAAGCATCAGGTTGCCAATGAAAAAAACCTGCAGCACGCCGCAAATTTCGCCATTTACGCACCCAATTACGAGGCACATACCGTTCGTGTTTAAGAATACCTCTCATACCTCTTAATGGTACTACCCGACCACCACCAGTTTTACTCACTCTAGGACGTATAATTACACTTTGTTCGTCCCAATTAAAATCACCTTCCCGTAATCTACTCACTTCTGTTGGTCTAATTCCTCCATAAAGCATCAAAGTAAGCGAAAAAAGCATATCTCTAAACTCTGGGCGTCTGGCAGTTTTTACTAACTTTTCTACTTCACTAGGACTTAATGGAACTATAAGCTTTTCTTCCATACGAGGAATTTTAATGCGTGAAACTGGATTAATTTCTATCCATTCATTCCTTTGCCCATAAGCAAATATACTATGCAATATTGCACGACCTTTTTTATAACTACTAAGACTTTTCCCAAAAGCAGTCTCCAAAATATATTTACAGTCAGCGGTGGTAAAAGAACGTAATGATTTATCAGCTACCCCTTCCACTCGTAACATACGTCTTATAAAATGACGCAAATCTCGTTTTGTACTCGGTCTTAACATAGAGCGAGCAGCCACACTCTCCCATGCTGCTACAGAAAAAGCAACAGTATTTTCTGCGTTTTTAATAGCATCTATTCCCTCGTAAATAACTCGTCTCAATAGATTCATTAATTCAGTCCGGCTTTTATCAACAACCATTTCTCCCATGAATTCTATAGCCTCCAAAACTAAACGAGCAGCATCTATCTCTGACACCTTCATTCCTTGCAACAATTTTTTTGCTATAAAGTTATTTTTCATACCGATACATGATGTCTTCTTTCGAAATGCAGATGTCAAATAAAAATAGAAAATCTACTGTTTACAAATACAAATTGAGAAAAGCAACTTCTCCAAATTTGGGCATTACATTCTAGGCAGTTTCTAATAATTGCTTGAATAGTAATAAATAAATAGGTAATCTGCATTTCGAATACTGTATGATACCCTATTATGGAGCGTGTCATACACATAAAGCATACCAAAGGCTTAGAGGATTTGTTTTTCCAGATGCCCAAAAAACACGGAGTGTACCTCCTAGTCGGAGAAAATGGTGCCGGAAAAACATCCATTTTATCTTGCCTATACCAGTTGGGTTATAAAGATGCTCTGAAAGAATGTTTTAATACCAATTCTGAAAATGAAGAAGTCGATAAATATGCTAACTCTGAAATTACTTATATAAAATCTGATGAAGAATATGTAACTTACGGGAAAAGAGGGAAATTAGAAAAACGATGGAAACCAACTGGCACTAAAGGGCTAGCTAATAACGTCCTTGCCTCTTTTGGATTTTCTACAGCAACATTTATAAAAGCAGATCATAAAAGATTATCTCCTTCTAACGATGAAATAAAAAAAGGAGAATTTATCTCCGCAAACAAAGAGATTAAGACAACTCTCAATTATATATTTTCCGAAGAAAAATATAATCACCTAAAACGACTAAAAGTAAAAAATGGACGAGGTAGAAATTCTTCCTTTTTTTATGTTATCGAAGATAACAAGCGCGAATATTTTTACTCAGAAAAACGCTTTAGTACAGGAGAATTAGCCATATTAAATCTTGTCGAAAAAATATCAAGCTCAAAGGAAAATTCTCTTATTTTATTAGATGAGGCAGAACTTGCTCTACACCCTAAAGCACAGCTTAATCTTTTATCTTATCTTAATAAAATCGCTGACGAAAAAAATTTAACTGTCTTTATATCCACTCATTCTCCCACAATGATTCGGGCAACCAATCGCTCAAAAATCATACTATTAAATCAAACAGATAAACAAGGTGTCTATGAAGTTATTACCCCCTGCTTTCCTGCGTATGCTATTGGATTCGTAGAATTTAACGAATATTCCAATCCAGATGTTATCATTTGCGTTGAAGATGATATGTCAGAATCCATACTTCGCAACTTATTAACCATCTATCTTAATTCATCTGACAATAAGCTTCACAATCAAATAAATTATCAAATCATACCAATAGGAGGATATAACCAAACAATTACCTTTGTAGAAAATGCTGAAAAAAAATTATTTCACAATCAAAGAATATGTGCTGTTCTTGACCATGATGCATTCGATAATATCAAACATAACAGCAGAAGAATTTTTGATCTTGGCATCACTCCTGAAATTGCATTAGTAAGTGCATTAGAAAAAAATCAAGCCCAAATATCCTCATTAATTAAACAAGAATATAGTATCCACGAAAAAATTTTTTCTGACTTCCTAAAATCTGACAACTACTTAAATGCTTGTAAAAAAGAAAATGCAAATGAAAGAGTAAAAGCCAAAGACAAATTCAAATCATTTATTAAATTTGTTAGTAGTCATTCTACGGATAATGAATCATCTATCAAAAACACTCTAATTCGACTTTTTGTTCCTTTCATTTACGACGAAAGAAACATCCAACAAATTTCCTCACAAATTATTACATCTTTAACAAAATAACCATTAACACCAAAAAAACATGAAGAAACCACATTCACAAATTACATTACTGTTTGCCATACTCGGTATACCTAGCATATATGCTAGCGATACATTGTATAAGGCCCCTCTGACAGTTGCAGATCAATTAAACAAAGGTGAAAGGAATTCATCTTATTCCGATTGCACGGCCTACGCATTTGGCTCAAGAGAGAGCGATACATACAGCGAATATGAAAGCATTGAATTTATAAACAATGGAGCTCATGCATTTGCTTATACAGAATGGGCAAACACATTTCTTGGTTATTATGCCTATTCCCACGCAAAGGGTGGTGCACTACATTCACTAAGCAATTTAACCATTTCTAACAATGTGGAAGTTAATTTTGACTCAAACTATGCTTATGCTTTTTCTAGATCGGAACGCTCAGAAGACTCTTATAGTTATTACAACTCCCACGCATATGGTGGTGCTATAGGAACATATGGCTCATTAAATATTATCGATAATGGAAATGTGTTATTCAACAACAACCGTTCTGAAGCTTATTATACATATGGCGGTGCAATTTATTCTGAAGGAGCAATAAACATTATAAACAATACCGAGGTTACCTTTTCTTGTAACTATGAATATCAAGAACGAGGGTTTGGATCTTCTTACAAATATAGTCCAGGCGACCGTTCTGGAAGAGGCTCTATCCTTTTACAAAGCATTTATATGACCCCAGATACCGAATCAGATACTTTGACATTATCTGCAAAAACAGGAGGGCATATTACATTCTACGATTCTGTCTACATGGGGAATTACACAGGGACAACTGTTACACTCAATGCCGATTATCAAGATTCTTTAGGTAATCAACAAAAAGCCACAGGCGATATCATCTTTAGTGGCAAATACACGGAAGATCATCTAAAGGAAATTAAAGGAGGCACAGCAGGAACTGAAAGCGAAATCACAAATTCTCGTACAAGCTCCCTTCTTAACTCAATTAACTTACATGGGGGAACGTTACGAGTAGAAGACAATGCCGTACTAAACACCCACACAATCACCGTAATTTCTGGGAGCAACGCAACTGTGAAGATAACAGATGCAGAACTAAATGCAACAAGCTATGATATTACCATCAATAATAGCGGGTCATTAGCACTAGGTAGTACGAATGGAAGTACTAAAATAACAGCAGGAAACATCAATATTGAAGAAGGTGCTATATTGTCAACAGGACTTACAGAAACAATAAATAATATTTCTGCAACGTCATTAATGAACTCAAATAATTATACTATTTATAACCAACAATTAGGAGGCACTATAAATGGCAACCTAAATTTAGACGCAGGTTCAACCTACATTGCTAATGGTGCCAACCTCAATATTGAAACTGGCACTCTATCATTACTTTCAACAGATGAAAATAAAATAAACCTTATTTTATCAAAGAATGAAACGTATGAAGCCGATTCTCAAATAAATCTTTTTACTGGGGTTGACACAATTGTTTTTTCATTAGATGACATTACAGCAACTTCTGCTGATGAAATAATCACGTTAAGTGCATCTGATTATTTCTGTGGTGATTGGATTAACGAAACAACATCTTTAGTTTATGATGGGAGCAATGTTTTCATAAGTGGAGTAAACTTTGTTATTCCAGAACCAGGCACCACCACTTTGTGTTTATTGGGATTAACAGGGCTCTGCTTGCGTCGAAAACTTCACTAATTCATACACTTCCTTTTTCTCACCCTCACCGGTGCTGAGATGGAAAGCAAATAAATAGGTAGAGAATCTTTTATAAACATCTAAAAATCAAGCCCCTCTTATGAGGGGCTTTTTTCATTAGTTTAGGTAGTTATCAATACCCTTGGCAATCAATCGAGCCAAGATATGGGGAGAGTCTTTAAGTATACGGGCATCTTGTTCATTGCTTAAGAACCCTAACTCTATGAGAACCCACGGCATATAGGTTTGTGAAAGGATAGCAAGCCCTGAGAGCTGACGCGACTTATCCGGGCGAGCTTGGATAGCATTTGCTCTACCCGGCATAAATGGACAAAGCTGAGCCGCTATACACTCAGCCAGAACTTTGCCACTCGCAGAATCTGTAAAACTCTGCCCATGATATCGTCTGTAATAACAAACGTGTGCCCCTCGAGCAGCGGAATGAGACGCACAGTCACAATGCAAACTGAGCCCCACATCAAAACCGACTCGATTAGCCAGTTCTATCGTACGTGATAAATCAGAAGAATTAGAGGCATCCGGGAAGTCAATCACCTGCACACTATGCCCAAGTTTAGTCAACTCAGCAAACAGTTGCTCTGCAACCCTCGTGGCAATAGTATGCTCATCCAGTCCGTTCACACAAGACCCTGTACCATGAGCATGACCTATATCAATGGCAATTTTCATCATCAATCTTCCATTTATAAGTAGCATTCATCATCCGGCAAAATCGCTGCGAATCCAGTTTAGTAAGTCTCGAATCGCCACGTTTCCCATGTTGAGTAAGAATCCAGGGCAAAGAGCAAATATCTTTCACCCAAATCCCCAATGACTCCACATTCCCTGCCAGAAAATGCAAATACCAGGCATCGCACTCATGACGGGGGAAGCGAACACGAATATCGATTATCTGCTCAGGAGAGGCATTTGAATTTACCCGCCTAGCCATAAGAACCAGCTCCGGGGTATACACAAACACATCCTGATAGCGAGCGTCCTCTACGATGGCGTTCTTTGAACGCCTTGCAGAGCGATAATACGCCACAGTTTGTTCGATTGCATTCATAGCATTCTTCCTTTATTTTTGAGACACAACCTGCTCAAACCGCACATTCCCCTGTGCATCCCATGACAAGCACGCTCCATCTCTGCAAATACGCACACCATCATCTGACACCGAAATGTGATGCCCACACCCCGTGAGCAACACACCTAATGCAGAACAAATACCGGCAAGCAAAATCCAGAGAGCCCGCTTCCACCATTTGAGCTGATTGTTAAGTTTAGTTAATTCCCAGGCACGTAATATACCTGACTTCCCTGCTTCAAGAGCAGCCAACTTCTTATCATCTGTTAATTCCTTATTCATGATAATTTGTGATTAGAATTCAAGAACTAGCAAACTCAACGCACGAGGTCATGCCGCCTAACACGGCACATATCGCCTACATGTGCAGAATTTCTCATGGCATATCTCATTCACCTGTTGCAAGAGGGGGAAGAAAATGCTAATCTATCCCTCAGTTATGGCAAAACCAGCACTAGGCAAAGGCTTCGGAGCACTCATCAATCAAAATCTTACCAATGAAACCCTGGCGACACCACAGGCAGGGGATGTCGTACACCAATTAAAACACGACACTATCATACCTAGTGACTTACAGCCACGTGCCATCTTCACCCCCGACCAACTGGCAGAACTGGTCGAATCCATCCGTGAACACGGCATCATCCAGCCACTAATCGTCAGAAAGGCATCAGAAGCCAATAAATTTGAGCTTATTGCCGGAGAAAGACGTTGGAGGGCAGCCGGCGTGTTAAAACTGGAGAAAGTTCCGGTTATCATCCGCGAAGCCTCTGACAAGGATGTGCTGGAAATGGCTCTTATTGAAAACTTACAACGCGAAAACCTAAGCCCCCTCGAAGAAGCCGCAGGTTATATGCGATTAAAGTCAGAATTCAAAATGAAGCAATCTGATATCGCAAAACGCGTAGGTAAATCACGTGCCGCAGTTGCCAATACCATTCGTTTATTAGACTTGGCAGAATCAGTTCAAGAATTGCTCATGGCCTCGCAAATTAGCGTTGGCCATGCGAAAGTTCTCCTCTCGTTAAAAAACACAGACCAGCAAGTTCAATTAGGTCGCGACATTGTAAGCAAAGGCTATACTGTCCGTAAAACAGAAAAAATCGTCCAGAAATTACTTGCTCCACCGGAAGAGCCCCATGTTGCCAAGCGAACAAGCTCACCACAGTATAAAAAAATCGCTTCTACCATGTCTGACCAATTCGGAACCCAAGTTAATATCTCCGGGCAAGGGGGCAAAGGCTCAATTGAAATTTGCTTTACAAGCAAGGCTGAACTTATTCGCATCTTGGAATTACTTGGGCAAGAGCCCCTTCTAAAGGACTAATAGTACACTGTGTCTACACTCACTTTAACCGAACCTTGTTCATGTATCGGCTCATTCTTATCATAGCTATTGCCTTACTAACTCAATGCGATAAGCATGAGCTCCCCCCCATTCCTACTCAAACCCAAATCCCCACTACATTAACTACCGAAACGAGTTTTTCCGGAGAGAACTGTATGTACCATGTCTCACAAATTGTAGCCATAGGTGAGCGTGCCCCGGCTACACCGGGTTACGAAAAACAATTACAATACCTCCAATCTCAACTCACTCAATATGGTTGGTGCTACGAACGTCAAAGTTTTGAAACCAATACCCCAAATGGGACACTCACCTTTACAAACCTCAGAGCTCGATTCGGGAAAACACCTGACTTCTCTAAGTCTGCTCATGGCATCATCAGTTGCCATATCGATACAAAAACCGGTATCCCTAACTTTACCGGGGCTAATGATGGAGCTTCCGGTGCCGCCACCTTACTCGAACTAGCTAGAATTCTGGCAACTCAACCAAATAAAGCCACGCAAATTGAACTTGTTTTTTTTGATGGCGAGGAATGTTTTGGTGAATTCATGAGCGAAGACGATGGGCTCTTTGGGTCAAAATACTATGTAAGTCAACTTACCCAACCCTACCCAAGCTGGCAAATTAACCTCGATATGGTAGGCCGTCAAGGAAAGAAAATACGCATTCCCCCAGGCACCCCTCCACGATTATTCAAGGCTTACACAAAAGCCGTTGATGAACTTAAACTAGGCTATACTGAATGGTCTGTGGCCAGAGCTGGGATTATAGATGACCATCTTCCATTTTTAGATGCGGGCATAGATGCCATCAACCTCATTGACGACTTTCAGTCCGGCACATGGTGGCATACAGCCGCAGATAATATCCATATACTGGATGCTAAGTCATTCCTTAGCACCGGGAAAATGGTAGGGCATCTGCTGGAACAACTTCTATCTCCGCAAACATCGAAATAACTAGCCTCCTCACCCAAAAGTTTCCTTAACCATGTCATTTAACTCACCTTGGCTTCTGTGGTTTTTATTTGCGGCGGCCCTTCCTATTATCATTCATCTGATTAACCGATGGCGACATAAGTCTATAAAATGGGCCGCCATGGACTTTGTCTTACGTGCAACAAAAGAAACAAAAGGTGTAAAAAAACTTCTTCACTACATCATCTTAGCACTTCGGGCAATTGCCATCATCGTTTTGATATTAGCTTTTGCCCGACCTCTCATGGGCGACTTTTTTGGCTGGGGGCAAGCCAGTGTAAAAGACATCCTTTTGGTGCTAGACCGCTCTGCTTCGATGAATGCCAGACCGGATAAAAACAACCCTCTCATTTCTGCTGTCCCCTCTCTTGTAAATACCACCTTCGAACAACTATCAGATAGTCGTCTCGCTTTGCTGGAATCGACAAATGGTCAAACTATCCAAATTCCGGAACCACAAACTCTAGCAGATTTATCTATCACAAAGGCTACAGATAGCGGTGCAGATATCCCTTCTCTACTAGAAAAAACAATTCCATATCTTGAAACGTGTAGCACAGGGAATCCTGAAATTTGGATTGCCTCGGATATGCAAATCACTTCATGGAATCCGGAGTCCCCTGTTTGGGCTCAAGTACGAGAACGCTTCAATGCCATGCCCATCCCACCAACTTTACGCATCATGGCATTACGTGACAGACCGGAAAGCAATCACTCGATAACTCTCAAATCATTACAAAAACAAAAAGACAAACTTCTTCTTGAAATTGAAATTCTCAGATATGGCGATATCTGCAACGTCAACGAAACTCTACCTCTCATCACCAGCATAGACAATGTTTCTACCAGTTCAGACATTTCTATTGTAGGTCACAGTGTTACCCTACAAAAAGAAATTCCCCTGCCCGATGGGAAAAATTCCGGCTTTGGCTATCTGGCATTACCTAATGATGACTCCCCTAGTGATGACATCGTGTATTTCACCTTTACCAAAAAACATACTGCTCAAATTGCCGTCAATGGTGCCAATAATACTATTACCAAATTGCTTGCCAATATGGCAGCACCTCCTGGACTAAGTAACAAAAAATCCATTCAGTATAATACCTCTAAATTTAAAGATTTACACTCAGATGACAAATCTCTCGTTATCTGGAGCGGAAATCTACCCGATGCAAATGAAGAAAAAATCGTTCGAGATTATCTTGAACAAGGGGGGCAAATTCTCTTCTTACCAAATGATTCTGCCTCAGCATCTACCACTAGCTTTTTAGGTATTTCATGGAAAGCCATGGAACAAGCCCCCAAAGATAGTCACTTCCAAATCACAAACTGGGAAAGAAAAAATGGTTCTCTAAGAGATGGTGCAGATAAAACGCCCATTCCGGCAGGCAAACTACAAGCCATCAAACGTAAATGTTTTACCGGCAAATATACTTCCCTTGCCACATGGGACGATAACGAATGTGCTATTGCTCAAATACGCGTAGGTGCAGGGCAGGCTATATTCTTATCTACCCTCCCTAAATATGCATGGTCTAATCTTGCAGATGGACATTTATTGCTACCGCTCGTTTTTCGTATGGCAGCAGAAGGAGCCATCCGCTTTGAGACCCCAAATCATCTTGAGGTCAATGACGCAAACCTACCCAAATCTACTACCGACACCCCCATTCGTTTAGACCATGCACAAGAGCATAGAAGCGGCTCATTACCTACTGCACAGGCAGGTGTTTACAAGATTGGTTCTCAGATAATTGCAGTCAATCGCCCGGCAAGCGAGGATGACATCGAACAAATCACAGATGAAAAAGTGCTTACTCTTTTGCCAAATGCAACTATCAGCACCATGCATAAAAACCAGGAAAACTCGACTCTCGTGCGTGAAGCATGGTATATTTTCCTCTATCTCATGCTCATCAGCCTTTTACTGGAAGCTTTCTTGTGTCTACCTAAAAAGCTAACCAAACCCTTTTCTCGTTTATGAATCTGAGCTTTTTCCCAACTGTTGAAGCCATCACCCTCACTATTCTTGTGCTGGGCATAGGTGGATTTTTGTCCTATCGGGCGATTCGTTTAAACCCTCGTCCACTTACCAAAAAGCTAGAAATTCTACGTTTTATTATTCTAACTATTATTTGTTTACTCATTTGGCAACCGGAATATGTAGAAATCATCAAACCTAAGGAAAAACCCAAAATTTCCATTCTCATTGATGACTCGGCTTCTATGCAAACTCAAGACGTTGAGCTATCCGCTCAAAATGTCATCACCAGAAAGGACTATGCTGCTGACTTGCTTAATAAAGAACAAATTTCCGCATTGGAATCAACACACCTTGTCGATAAGGGTAGCTTTAGTTCTGCTCCAAAGCAGGATTCTCCTGATTACGCACAAGCATGTTCAGACCTCGCTAAGCCACTAAGCGATGCCATGCAATCCACAGATAACCTTCATGCTATCGTAATGCTTACAGATGGCGGACACAATGCTCAAACGCCACTGCTTACCCAAGCACAAAAGCTTAGAGCCCGCGGAGTACCTCTATTTCTCATTCCTACCGGGAGTGAAGTTCCTTTGCCGGACCTAGCTCTTCAAGAAGTAAAAGCTCCTACCTATGGTATTGTACATGAAACTGTACAAATTCCATTCACCATCAAAAGTACATTAGATAAAGACCGCCAAGTAACGGTCGAGCTAAAATCTAAATCAAGCGGACGTATTGCGACAAAAACAGTAAACATCTCGGCTCAAAGTGAAACGACAGATTCTCTCCTTTGGAAAATTCAGCAAGAAGGAGCCGAAGAACTGGAACTTTCTGTTCCTGTACAAACTCAAGAACGCATTAAAAACAATAACACTTCCTCATTCCTTATTTCCGGAAAAAAAGAATCCATCAAAGTTCTCGTTATCGATTCTCTCCCTCGCTGGGAATACCGCTTTATCCGAAATGCCTTATATCGCGACCCCGGTGTAGAAGTTCATACCCTGCTCTTCCATCCGGAAATTACCGCCATGGGAGAAGGGCCGGGTTATCTACTAAAATTCCCGGAAAAACCGGAGCAACTCGCCTCTTACGATGTGATTTTTATAGGTGATGTAGGATTAGGTAGCAAAGGTCTCACCAAGGGACAAGCCACCATGCTAAAAGGCATGGTGGAAAACCAAGCTTCCGGTATTGTCTTTCTCCCGGGGCACCAAGGCCGCCTACTAGAACTCCTTAACTCAGATTTGGCAGATTTACTGCCGGTCACTTTCCTATCATCACAAAAATCCGGCACCACTCACCCCACCCCAACTCCTCTTATCCTCACCCACGAGGGTCGTGGCTCACTCCTCACCCTACTAGGTGACTCCGAAGATGAAAATGATTCCATCTGGCGTACATTGCCTGGTTTTAACTGGTATGCCCCGGTTGAGCGAGCTAAAACAGGTACCAACGTTCTGGCTGTACATGGCAATATAAAAAACAATTATGGTAGATTACCTCTTATCGTTACACAAACGTATGGCACCGGTAAAGTTCTTTTCATGGGTACAGATGCCGCATGGCGTTGGCGTAAGGGGGTTGAAGACAAATACCACTATCGTTTCTGGAGTCAAGTAGCTCGATGGATGAGTTATCAAAGAAACATGGCGGCCGGCGAAAGAATCAGACTTATCCCCACACCGGAACGCCCGCAATTAGGTGATAATATCAATGTGCTGGCTATGGTTTCTGATAAACTCGGTGCCCCGATGCAAAAGGGCGATGTGTTCCTAGACATTACTTCGCCTGATGGGAAAAAAACTCGCCGCCAAATGCTTAGCCAAAATCACACTTGGGGGGCATATACCGCCTCTGTCAAAATCTCTCAACCCGGCAAATGGTTGCTTACTGCCTCTACTGTCGATGAACCAGAAAAAACAGTCACCCTTCCCATTACCACAACATCTGAGCAAATCGAAAAAATCGGTCAGCCACTCAATCTTTCCTTACTCCAAGAGCTTGCAGCCATCACTCACGGACAGATTGTAAGACAAGAAAACATACCTCAGCTTATTCAAAAACTTCAGCGCCTACCACAGCCTCCGCCCATAGAGTCTCGTATTCTGCTATGGTGTCATCCTATCACACTTATCAGTGTTCTTTCCTTATTGACTCTATTCTGGATTGGTCGCAAACTTAATGGCACGATTTAATCATCATGCACTTAGCCATCATCCAAACTGAAGCTGAAGCTGGCAATTTCCCGAGAAATCTAAGACAGATTGTCACCCTGTACCGTGAATGTGTTGACCATCAAGCAGAGTTAGTGATTGCACCATGCCAAGCACTAAGCGGCATTGCTCCTTTCCCTCTTACTCAGCAAAGTGGCTTCAAACACCAACATCGTGCCGCTTTAGACTACATTGCCAAAGAAATCATGAGCATCCCACTCATTTTGGCAGAGTATTTAGATAATGAGCTTCAATTTTTTATCTTTCATCAAGGGAATTGCTATCCTCAATCTCTATCGTTTTCCTCATGCGAATCAGCAAGCTTCTGCATCATCAGAATCGCGGAAGCTCCGCACTTCTCAATCCGTGCCATTCATGCGGCTTATCTTCAGCCGCTACCGGAATTCATCGTTCACCTTGACAACACCCCCTGGAGCTATTCTCCAGACGGCATGGATGATTCCGAATGGAGTTCCTTTTCTAAGGACTTAGGTATTCCCATTGCTCTCGTTCGCCCTGCAGGGTGCTGTGATACTAGCGTCTTTCCCGGCAATTCCAAAGCTTGGTCTGCAGATGGGGTACAAACTCTCTATTTGCCGCCACTTCAAGCAGATTCTGGCATCATCAATGTCGATGAATTTATTGCCCATGAGCCGGTTACTGCAAAATCTGCACTAAAAAAGGCAATCACTCACCTTTTAGGGCATGAACATCGAACTATCTGCCTTTACCTCGATGAATCTCCACACGCTCACGACTTTGCCTCATTCTTGAAGGAACTATACCCTCAGCTCTCTATTATCGGCATCTGTCAACAATCTGAGCCATCTTCCACCACTATCCCTATTGTCTCTCTTCCTAAAGACATCTGCGAACCAGAACTTCTAGCTGCACACATTCGCCTTATTGCAAACCAACATAATGCTCTTTGGTTTAGTTCATTTACTCAAACTGATTTTATTCTTAATCACTCAGAAATTATCCCCTTTGCAAACCAAGCAGATTTAGCTCCACTTCTCGAATTCTTCGCTTCTGAACTCACTGAAATTTTCCCCACCTCGCGCCATCTTTCTACAACTAGCTCAGACCGTTTTCTCTGTGCCCTTCTTCGTCAGCAAATATCAGCTACAGAGCTTATTACCCTATACCCCAACGAAGAGAACATCATCAGAAAACTCCAGCGACTCATCTCACAAACTCACAATTCCCTCCGCCGCCCCGCTCGCTCTCTAGCTCTAGGCAATATCCCTACTCTTCCCATCAAACATGCCCTAAAGGACTAGTCAGCTTTATTTCTCTTTATCAATTTTGAGGAGATTCTTTAAGGCCGTTATCTTAAACTCGACTACCTATATGAGCATAGAGTTTTTTGTTTTTTTGGGTGTCAACTTTTTTCGCGTTTTTTTAGGGCTCCGTGAGTGGGGGGGGCGTCGGCGTTTCCCTATGCATAAAACATTTGGAGTATATACACATAACAATGTTGTAGGAAACATAGATTATAAAGTTGATGATTATGATATAATGTGAGAGAATATTGGAAAACAAAATAAATGAATATAGTACATTTTATGCTAGAAAATTTCTATTAAAATATTATAAAAATGATTACGAAATAGAGGGAGAAGCTTACAAAAATGAGTGGTTATATTATTATGAAAAATACAAAAAATTTATTTACTAATTACTTTATTGACCTTCTAATTTTGGTTATTGTATCAATGTTTATTTACCTATGTCTTACAAAGCCAATTTTATTTAATCCTATGGAATATGTCTGCTCACATTTACATAAAGCTAGATCTCATTTAACAGATTTAAAAGAAAAGCATATCTTACATAATTTAAGAACAGATATAGATCTTTATGGTATGTTAAAATATCAAAAAGAATTTAAAAAACAATTCTTGTTCATAGAAAATTGTATTTTTCAGACAGAAAATACACCCATTCATTATCCACTTTCTTTAGCTCTATGTGAACAGATTCCTGATATAGAGAAATCTGGTTTAAAGGGCAATCATGGAATATATGAGTCCATTTTTAATGACTTTATTTCAATAATGGAGGAACATATTGAGAACTATCCTAAACAATTAAGTGAAAATGATAATTATGATGATGACTGGGCTATAATAACTTTAAAATGTGATTGTAAAAATATGAAATCGATTATATTTTTGAAATACTATTTAAAAATAATGTTTTAAGTAAAAGGACCTATTTGCTAAATCAAAAAGATGCTCAATTAGGAAAAATTTTACTTGAAGAGTTTAAAAAAAGAATCTGCATCGCCGGAGGATTTAATTTTTATTGTTTTGATGCTAAAACGAAAATGTGGCACTATTCAAAGCATTTTGTTAACAAAAGACAAGATAAAATTAGAGAAATGAAAATAAAATACAATCACAATACGAATATCATTAATACAATAAATAAGTCTTTCAATGAATTATTTAAGTCTTACGACAATTATATTGAAATAAAATATTGGACATTATAAGGATTTTCCTTTATAAGCTTGAACTATTAAAAAAATAAGCGATGACGCAGACGTGAAGATTTTAGTATACTATTCATTCTATAAACTTGAAATAAGAGAGGGGTGTAAGCCTAGTTACAACGGCTATCCCAGCCTATGGCTCATCACCTGGGACCCGACTCAGCCTGTCGCCACGCGTCCGCTCGCCATCCAAAAAGACGGCACATGGTTCTGTTACGGCTGGGATTTAACGAAGAACATCTGTGAAGTATTCGGACA
This sequence comes from Akkermansia sp., assembly GCA_030525455.1. Lineage (GTDB taxonomy): Bacteria > Verrucomicrobiota > Verrucomicrobiia > Verrucomicrobiales > Akkermansiaceae > Akkermansia. The sequence continues at coordinate 40,917 of JAUNER010000024.1, forward strand.
AAACGGCTACATCCGTAACACCTACGCCTACACACCATTCGGCAACGTCACCGCAAGCGGAGACGTTACCCAACCCATCCAATGGAGTAGTGAATACTTCAACAATGAATTAGCCTTAGTCTATTACAACTACCACCACTACAATCCCACCGACGGCCGCTGGATAAACCGCGACCTCATAGCCGAACATGGCGGCTGGAATTTGTATGGTTTTGTGGGGAATAAATTGATGAATTATTTCGATAACATAGGAACGGAAATAATTACATATCAGTTCCCACGAGAGTTTAGACCTGAAAAATATAATAGCAAGGCTGTAACAATGATTGAAAATGCAGAAGAAATAAACAAAAAGCTCCAAGTTGACTATAGGATTAATAAAAATATAAATAAATTTTGTTGTGTCGTATCTTTTGTATTAGAAACTACATTCAGAATTGGTTTATATTGGCCTGATGAAAGCGAAAAAATCAGTGGATATACATCAAATGGTGTTGCAACTATTTTGGCTCATGAAAACAGACGTTTGAGTGTTTATCAAAAAGCGGATATAGCTTATATAAAAGCACCCTCAGAATACTATTACAAACTTTATTCCGAATCAAATAGTTACGAAAAAGCAAAATATATTCTTGACGCCTATATTCAAAAAATACACCATATTGCAATGGATATGTTTTGAAATACGTAACATTGGAACAAAAATTAATTTCAAAGGAAACCAACAAAGATAATTTCATTCGTACAAAAGCTGGGCTTATTGATGGAATTAAAAAATCCCATAAGATTAACGAACCTCAAAAACTAATTCCTTTACCACTCCCCTCTAATATATTTCAAAAAAAATGAGATTATTATTATACATACTATCTGGCATGATGTTAGCTCATGGAGAAACTCATATACACATTAATTATGATCATTATCCTCATATATATTTAGTATGTAAGAATAATATCAATTTTAACGGTGAGTATATTCCAATTTCATGGAAATTAGATGAATTAAACGGAGCTTGTTTTTCTGATTTACTAGAAAGTATCTATCAATCATATGAGACATGCTCAGATTGGCCTTGTGGAATTTATTATGATAGAGACATAAATAAATCGAAGGGAAAATATCTTATTTCTCTTGGAAATATTGCATTCGTCACGAAAGAAAAAATATGCCTTGTGAAAGATTTGTTTATTATAATAGAAAACAAATCAGGTAAAATAATTGACTTTTCTTCTTTCAAA
>JAUNER010000025.1 GCA_030525455.1 Akkermansia sp.
CCTCATGGTAGAAATACTATGAGGCTCGTTCTGTTTTAAGGGGAAAAAAGTTTTTGAGGTGAGGGGAGATTAGCGGTGATACGGAGGGGGGTATTTCACCCTCAAACCGCAAGCGAGTGGGCGAGAGACTAGTTACAGAGAAACGCATAAAAAGCCCCATAAAGTTATTTAATCATGCTCGTCACGCAAGCTTTCCCCGCTGGGAGCACGTAAAGGTCTCCGGACTTTAGCAGTGAGGCTAATCAACTCTTTATTTTGAATCGGAGCGTTAGCTCCTATCACTGAGAGTAAAGCAATTTGCAGAGATGGCTTAGGCTGGTTATACGCTATTGCTAAAGTCGGGAGACTTTAGCTCCCAGGAATGCAGCGTTCAATCTGTGTTCTAAGCGGATTAGCGGTGATACGTGAAGTGTGTATTCTTCCCCCAAACCGCAAGCGAATGGGCGAAAGCTAATTTGCAGAGAAACGAAGAGATAGCCAAATATCGTCTTAAAAACCTTAGCCGACACCCAAGCGTTCACCCGCTGGGAGCTAAAGTCTCCTGACTTTAGCAGTGCGGCTAATCAACTCTTTATTTTGAATCGGAGCGTTAGCTCCTATTGCTTAGAGTAAAGCAATTTGCAGAGATGGCTAAGGCTGGTTATACGCTATTGCTAAAGTCAGGAGACTTTAGCTCCCAGGAATGCAGCGTTCACTCTGTGTTCTAAGCGGATTAGCGATGAAGCTTGATGTGTGTATTTCTCCCTCAAATCGCAAGCGAAAGGGCGAGAGGCTAGTTGCAGAGAAACGGAGAGGTAGCCCTTTATTTGCTTGAAACTCAAATCGACACCCAAGCGACGAGCAACTGGGGGCTTCGAGCTCCTGCTCGTAGCGGTGGGTCTAACCAGCGGTAAATCAACAGAAATTACCATTCCTAGAGACACCAAATGGTGATTGGTGTGATTCTTCCTCTGTGACCACACCTCTGTTGGCTAGGCCACTACGTGGCAGTTCCGCTTTTGGAGAAGCGGAACAACTACGAGCGGGAGCTCGAAGTCCCGACTGTGGCGGCGTTCTTTCTGTGTTCTTAGCGGATTAGCGGTGAAGCATGGAGGGTGTATTTCACCCTCAAATTGCAAGCGAAAGGCGAGAGCCTAGTTACAGAGAAACGGAGAGGTGGCCCTTTATTTGCTTTAAACTCAACTCGACACCCAAGCGACGAGCAACTGGGGGCTTCGAGCTCCTGCTCGTAGCGGTGGGTCTAACCAGCGGTAAATCAACAGAAATTACCATTCCTAGAGACACCAAATGGTGATTGGTGTGATTCTTCCTCTGTGACCACACCTCTGTTGGCTAGGCCACTACGTGGCAGTTCCGCTTTTGGAGAAGCGGAACAACTACGAGCGGGAGCTCGAAGTCCCGACTGAGGCAGCGTTCAATCTGTGTTCTAAGCGGATTAGCGGTGAAGCTTGAAGTGTGTATTTCACCCCCAAACCGCAAGCGAGTGGGCGAGAGTTCCAGCAGCATTGCGACGTAGCCCCAGGTGGTCCCCAAACCGCAAGCGAGTGGGCGAGAGCCTAGTTACAGAGAAACGGAGAGGTGGCCCTTTATTTGTTTGAAACTCAAATCGACACCCAAGCGTAGCCCTCGCTGGGAGCTAAAGTCTCCTGACTTTAGCAGTGAGGCTAATCAACTCTTTATTTTGAATCGGAGCGTTAGCTCCTATCACTTAGAGTAAAGCAATTTGCAGAGATGGCTCACGCTGCCGATTACACTTGGACAGGGAATGCCGGAGATAATATGTGGGATAATTCCAACAACTGGGCTGTAGGTGGCGAACCGAATGGATATTATCCCCAGAGTGGTTCAGATAATGCTATTATCAATGATGGTAATTATCAAATTACGTGGTCGAGTGAAGATGTGTATTTCGGAGCATCGAATGAGATTTATTTAGGTTCCGGGAATACATTGCTGATAACAACTGGCAGTGGAGCTGCTGATATAAATTTCTCTGCCATTCATTTATCCGGTGATGCTACAGTTGAGCTTAGCTCAACAAATGCTATTGGTTATAAGAAAGATTTCACGATTGATTATGGGACTTTTACAGCCGATTCACATGGTTTCTTTGATGCTACGCTAGATGGCACCCTGTGGTCGAATGGCCATACACTTACTCTCGTTGGTGAATTGAACACGAGTAATTTAACTGGTTCTGGTACGATTTTGCTTTATGATGCTAGTAGTGCTGAAGGTGGAATTAACTGGAATACAGATGGACTTATTCTAACAGAATCAGAAACAGTACAACTTGACCTAGTAACTACAGGGACAAGCGTGGCCATCAACTATGAAGTGCTGAATGTTCCCGAAGCATCTAGCGTATTGCTATCTGTTTTAGGACTTGGGGTACTGGGGTTACGTCGCCGTCGCTAAGGGTAAAAATAGATAGCGAGTAATTTTATCATCAAGCATCTGTCTGACGAATGAGGTCAGGCAGATGTTTTTTTGCGATGATGAGTAAAGGGAGAAAAGCACGTTTTTTGTTTTTGCAATTTGGGTAAAGATATGGTAGCTTGAGTGCAGACGATATGAATCAGGAATTTTTTTCAGTATTAGTTCAGGTAGTGGCAGCCCTTGGGTTGGCTGGTATTATATTGGGGCTTAGTGTATTGATGGGGAAGCGCTGTGTAGTAAGAAAGCCGGCAGATGTGCCTTACGAATGTGGTATGATACCTGTAGGGGACGGGGCACCGATGTTTTCAGTGAAGTTCTACATGGTTGCCATGTTGTTTGTGATATTTGACTTGGAAGTAGTCTTTTTATATCCATGGGCAGTAAACTTTAAGGATTATGTGATGAATAATCCGGAATCCTTTACAGCGATGTGTATTTTTATAGGGATTTTGCTGGTGGCATATTTGTATGCCTTAGGTAAGGGGGCATTGAATTGGCACCGTGACCCACAATAAAGAGGGGGAAAGATTTATTTAAGAGAGAACCCGGAGAGGCAGAAAATGCCCCTCCGGGTTTTTTGTATTATCACACAAGTGGGCAGGAGCCCTTAGCATTTTTTATCAGCATCTTTCGAGCTGCATGTTTTTGGGGTAGTTGGGGCTGAATGTGAGTCGCACTTGCTGTCATGCTTGTCACACTTAGCGTCTTTGTTTGTATCTTTTGTGTTCATTGTGTTTGTTTCTATTTCATGGTTAGGGTTATTGGGAGTTAGGTGGTCAGAAGAAAGTTGTTTATTAAATAGAGCCTGTTGGTCACAGCCCCAATGCCAAGTAAGTTCGACTTGAATATCCGGATGTAATGAGCGGTGGATTGGGCAATGGCGTGCGGATTTTTCTAAAAGTGGGCGTAACGGATGGTCCGGTGCTAGAGGGACATAGATATCTAAGGAGATTTTATTGACGCCCTCTGAGGATTCTTCTGCCTGAGCAGAAATGCGCATACCAGTTAGTTCGGAGCCTTTTTTTGAAGCGAGGACAGAAAGTAAGCTCATCATGCACGAAGCAAGAGTAGAGCCAAGCATGGTGGATGGAGTAGGGAACTCAGCAAGCCCACCAAAAGTGACCGGGAGGTCAGTAGAAAAGATAAAATGATGGTCGTAAGTTGTTTGGCATCGATGATGCCCTGTATGGATAGTGTGGGAAGTTTGGCAGATTTTCATATAGGGGTGAGACTATGAAAGCTGCCGAAAAATTCAAAGGAAATGTGTCACCCTAAGATTCGACGAATGGGCTCGGCGTAGAGTTCCGGTTCAAGGAGGAAAGAATCATGGCCTTTTGTGGAAGTAATGGAATGGAACTCAGTAGAGATGCCGGCGGCACGAAGTCTGGCGACAAAGTCCTGCTGTTCAGCAGGTTTAAAACAACAATCCGTGTCGATAGAAAAGACAAGAACCGGGATATTGGCAGAAGCTATGCCATAAGTAGCCGCTTCAAAAGTAGCGGCAGGAGTCAGATCGCGGATGTCGAATTCTGACCACATATCAGCGATGCGGATGTAAGAATTGGCATCGAAACGATGAGCAAATTTCGTTCCTTGGTGGAGCATATAGCTCTGAGTACTACGCGTAGGCTTAAGCCAATGGAGCATACCTTTGGCATCGCCTACTTCTTTTCGGGCACGTTGTTCAAGCCCTTCTTGATAAACAAAGGCCTTGTGACCAATGATGCGAGCAAAGGCGAGACCTTTATAAGGAGGTTCTGAGTCGTAATAATCACCACCACAGAAATGAGGGTCTAATTCAATAGCCAGAATTTGCTCAAATAAGGAAAGACGATGCTCGATGGATGCCCTATACCCGGAACCAACAGAAATAAAAGACTTCACGCGTTCCGGGAACTGACAAGCAAAACTCAAAGCAATAAGCCCCCCTACAGATGGGCCTACCAAATGAATGCGGTCAATGCCAAGTTGAGTAAGAAGCTGAGCCTGAACGCGAGCTTGGTCTCCCACAGTCACATGAGGGAAGCGAGAGCCGTATGGTTTTTCATCAGCAGGGCAGGGGCTGGCAGGGCCTGTACTACCATAGCAACCACCGAGGTAATTGACGCAGATAATGCAGAATCGGTCTGTATCGAGAGGTTTGCCCGGGCCGATAATAGAGTTCCACCAACCTTCGTGGTTTTCTTGTTGCCAAAGAGAGCCAATACCGGGGACGTCCGGGTTATAGCCGAAAGCGTGCTGGCTACCGGAAAGAGCATGGAACAGAAGGATGACGTTGTCTTTCTGTTCGGATAAGCTACCATATTGTTCATAAGCCAACTGAACAGAATCAAGAGTACTGCCACACTCTAGTGCAACAGGGGCGTTTAGTTGGATAAATTGAGAATGAACAAGAGGTAGACACATAGTAAATTATTTAGCAAAAAAAGACCGACACCGGATGGGCGACGGTCTTTTTGTGAAAACGGGAATGAGAGCAAATTACTTAACACCCTTCTTGGAAAGACGAGTGCCGGCAGTAGCACCCTGACGAGCTTTGAACTTAGGATTGCTCTTGCAGATAACGTATAGAGTGCCATTGCGCTTCACGATTTGGCAGTCAGCGTGGCGGCGCTTCATAGAGGCTAAAGAAGAAAGAACTTTCATAGTCGTGTAAAATCTGAGTTAAAATCCGTATGCTGTGTTCGGTTCGGGAGGCAGACTATACACCGATTTTCGGATTTGTAAAGACATTTCTCGCTGAATCGTGGATTTTCTGCCAAATTGACGAGAGATTTTTACCGCAAGTACCGGGAGAAGTCAAGGATTTCCTAGGGATTGGGCGGCGATGGGGCGGCGAATTACTGGCATGAATCAACTTCGACATAGAAAAATCAGAAAGAATATGGTAACAATAAAGCAAAACCTATGTATAGTTAAGCTAAAGGAAGGAGATATTATGTGCAAAGAATGCGGATGTGGAGAAAATCATACGGCACACGCTCACGGAGTTGATGTAAAAGTATCAATACTGGATGCCAACGATAGATTGGCAGAAAGAAACAGAGGATATTTTGAGGCAAAGAAATTATTGGTATTAAATGTGTTTTCTTCTCCTGGGTCAGGAAAGACAACCCTGCTGGAAAAGACAGCACACTTGATGCGAGGCCGTTTGAGAATGGGCGTCATCGTTGGTGACCTTGCGACAGATAACGATGCCCTGCGATTGGAAAAAGCAGAAATCCCCGTTGTGCAAATCAGCACCGGAACTATGTGTCACTTAGATGCAAGAATGATAGCTGATGCGATGAAGCAACTGCCATTGGATGATTTAGATGTGCTGGTTATAGAAAATGTAGGGAACTTAGTCTGCCCTGCGGCGTATGATTTAGGTGAAACAATGCGAGTGGTGCTACTGTCTGTAACGGAAGGTGAAGATAAACCACTTAAATACCCCCCTATGTTTCATTCGGCAGATGTGGCATTGGTTACCAAATGCGATTTAGCCGAAGTGGTAGAATTTAAGAGAGACGATGCCCTAGCCGCACTAAATAAAATAGCTCACCATGCCAAAATCTATGAAGTATCGGCAAAAACCGGTCAAGGAATGCAGGAATGGTGCGATGAATTGGTAAATCGTGTACATCGCTTACATCATGGCGAGTTAGACGACCATGAAACACATCATCACCACCATTGATGCCCCCGAGCAAGCCCTAAAAGTGAATATAGACGGAGCTGTACAGGGGGTGGGGTTTCGTCCTTTTGTGTATCGACTCGCCACTAAATATACCCTGCGTGGGTATGTGTGTAATACAACCGGAGGTGTGGAATTATGGTTGGAGGGTGAGGGGAAGAAAGCCATGGTGGATGAGTTAATAAGTCATCTGCCGGAGCATTCACGCATAGATAAAGTAGATATAAAGGGCGTGACCGCAGAAGGGTATAAAGAATTTAGAATACTAACGAGTAGTAATTTAGAATCCGGAGTGCCTATCATGCTACCGGATTTAGCTCCATGTTCGGAGTGTCTAAAGGAAATGACAGAGCCGAACAATAGGCGATATTTGTACCCCTTTATTAACTGCACCCACTGTGGCCCACGTTATTCAATCATAGAAAATATGCCCTATGATAGACCTTATACTGCAATGAAGGGGTTTGAAATGTGCGAGGAGTGTCGGCGTGAATATGAGGACGAAAAAGACAGGCGATTTCATGCACAGCCGATAGCCTGCCCGAAATGTGGTCCACAATTACAACTTAGAGATAAAGACGGACAAGAAATCACTCCTCCTCATCTATGGGAAGAAGTAACAGCTCGGCTAAAAGCCGGGCAAATCATAGGAATGCTAGGAGTAGGAGGTTTTCAATTACTGGTAGATGCCACTCAAGAAGAGGCAGTAAAACGCTTGCGGCAAAGAAAAGGGCGAGACGCTCGCCCCTTTGCCGTGATGGTGCCAAACATAAGTTATGGTGAGAAACTGGGGAAACTTAATAAGCAAGAAAGAAAACTCCTACTCTCCTATGCCGCCCCCATCGTTTTGGCAGAGCGACACCCACAAACAGAATTAGCCCCCGCGGTGTGCCAATTTAGCCGCTTTGTAGGACTCATGCTCCCATCATCGCCTCTGCACGCCTTACTGATGAAGGCGTGGGGGAAATCCCTCGTTGTAACAAGTGGTAACATAAGTGGAGAACCGCTCTGTGTCAGCTTTGAAGAAGCAAAGAAGAAGCTGAGAGGAATAGCAGATGTTTTTCTCACGCACAACCGCCCAGTACTTAGACCGGTGGACGACTCCGTAGTTAGGGTATGTGCCGGAAAAGAAATGGTACTAAGGCGAGCTCGTGGCTATGCCCCCTTACCTGTTTGGCATACAGGTGAAAACACAGCAGATATTTTGGCCTATGGTGCTGAATTAAAAAATACACTCTGTTTGTCGAAAAATGGAGTGGTTATCATGAGCCAGCATCTAGGCGACATGATAAGTAGCGAAACTGTCAAGCATGCTCAAAAAACTTGCCAACTCTTAGAAGAAACTCTGAATTTTTCGCCGGAGTTGCAAGTATACGACATACACCCGGACCAAACATTAAAGAACATCAAGCACCAAACAAACCCACAAGTACCAAGCCTTTATGTGCAACATCATGAAGCTCATGTGTGGGCGTGTGTCGCAGAACATCAAGTAGCACTGCCCGCACTTGGAGTGGCGTGGGATGGTGTAGGCTATGGTGATGATGGAAGTATCTGGGGCGGAGAATTTTTCTATTTGCCAGAAAATGGGAAAGCTAAGCGAATAGCAAGAATAAAACCTTTTCGATTGATAGGTGGTGACAGAGCCGCAAAGCACCCGGCACGCTGTGCCTTGTCATTGGTTTTGCAATGTCAGAAAGATTGTCCGGAGATAGAAGCACGGTTAAATAATGAATTAGGGGCAGAAAGAAAAGCCATAGAAATTATGGCAAAAAACGGCATCAATAGCCCATGGTGTTCGTCAATGGGACGTTTATTTGACGCTGTTGCCTTCCTTTGTGGTTTTAGGGGCGAGCAAGGATGCGAAGGCCATGCGGCAATGTACTTAGAAGGCTTAGTGCAAGCCAAGAATGACGAGAGAGAAGAAGCTTATAAATGGCACCTGACAGAGGGAGAAATTATAGAAGCCGACTGGAGCGAAGTACTAATGGGGATAGAAAGAGATGTGCAAAACAAAGTCCCCGTGAGCCATATAGCTAGAAAATTTCATGAAAGTCTAGTAGACTTAGTGCGGATGCTTATTCAAAAAGCAGGACTCACCCGAGTAGCTCTAGGAGGAGGATGTTTTCAAAATGCTTTTTTACTTGAAGGATTGGAGCAAATGACCCAGCATATCGGCTGTGAACTTCATGTACCGGAGCAGATACCCTGTAATGATGGAGGCATCTCCTTTGGGCAAGTAGTAGCGGCAAATCGCTATTGGCAAAAATAAGTTATGTGTTTAGCAGTACCAGGAAAAATCATCAGCATCAACAATGCAGACCCCTTGTTTTTATTAGGCGAAGTTGACTTTGGCGGAGTCAGACGAGAGGTAAACCTGAGTTGTGTGCCGGAAGCCCAAATCGGGGATTATGTCATCGTTCATGTGGGAATGGCTCTGAGTGTCTTGCAGGAAGATGAAGCATTGAAGATAAGGGAAGATATGCGTCACATCGTAGAAAACTCAGCCCCCATAGAAAGCAACGATTAGCACAATGAAAAACAAACTGGGGCAGTACATAGACGAATTGCACCGACTTGTCACAAAGCCACATTCCATCATGGAGGTTTGTGGAGGTCAGACTCATGCCATAGCCGCACTAGGATTAGAAAACTTGCTACCCGAGCAATTACGGTTAGTACATGGTCCGGGGTGTCCTGTTTGTGTGACTGCGGTGGGATTTATAGATGCGGCAATGCGGCTGTCGCATGAAAAAAACGTAGTGTTATGTAGTTATGGTGATATGATGAGAGTGCCTGGCTCGGCAGGTGATTTATTTTCTGCCCGAGCGAGAGGAGGTCAGGTAGAGTTAATCTATTCACCGCTAGATGCAGTAAAACTAGCGGCAAATAAACCGGAGAAGCACATAGTCCTATTTGCGGTGGGGTTTGAAACAACAGCCCCGGCCACCGCAGTAGCTCTACTTCAAGCAAAGCAACTGGGACTGAAAAACTTTAGCGTCTTGTGTGCTCATGTGTTGGTGCCGCCGTGTTTAGAATGGCTACTACAAATGGAGGACGGAAAGCCGGATGGCTTGCTTGCCCCCGGTCATGTGTGTGCCATTACCGGAACGGAAGAGTACATAGACCTAGCTCATCAATACCAATTGCCAATAGTTGTAACAGGATTTGAACCTAATGATTTGCTACGAGGTTTAGTCGAATGTGTACGACGATTGGAACAAGGGGACTATGGCGTATGGAATGCTTATGCCAGATGCGTGCAACGACAGGGAAACTCCGTGGCCATGCAAGCAATGAAAAAAGTTTTTTCCCCTGAAAATAGATATTGGCGAGGCTTAGGTAACATCACAAATGGTGGGTTATGCTTATGTGAAGAGTGGGCGGAATACGATGCTTTGAAGAAATTCTGTATGGGAGACATAAGCCAAGAAGAAGAAAAATCCGGGGGATGTAGAGCCGGTGATGTGTTGCGTGGAATGATGAAGCCCGAGCAATGTTTACATTTCGGTAAAGAATGCACCCCGTTGAGTCCTCTGGGAGCCCCTATGGTATCGAGCGAAGGAGCCTGTGCGGCGTGTTTCCGATACAGGAATGTGGAGAATCCACGTTGAAAAATGTACGTAGGAATGTTAGTCTAAATAAAAAAGAAGCAAATATGTTTGAGTGTCCCATACCGGAAACAGAAAAGGACTATGTACAAATGGCACATGGTGGCGGTGGGCGAATGATGAATCAACTCATTCGGGAAGTCTTTTTGAAAGAATTTGGAAGCCCTGAAGTCGGAAAACAAAATGATGCCACGGTATTGCCCCAAGTAGATGGACGCATAGCCATGACGACAGATAGCTTTGTAGTAACGCCATTGGAATTCCCCGGCGGTTCTATTGGCTCGCTTGCCGTTCATGGAACAGTCAATGATTTGGCAATGAGTGGTGCGACTCCCTTATATTTAACTGCCGGGTTTATACTAGAAGAGGGATTGTCACTAGACCTACTGAAACGAGTTGTAAAAGACATGGCGAAAGCCGCCCAAAAGGCAGGCGTAACTATTGTAACCGGGGATACGAAAGTTGTAGAAAGACAAGGTGGTAATGGATTGTATATCAATACTAGCGGTGTGGGAATTGTGCAACATGAGTTAGAAATTTGTCCTGCTTCAATCAGAGAAGGAGATGCCGTGCTACTAAGTGGCGATTTAGGTAGACATGGCATGACTATTATGAGTTTGCGGAGTGGACTCAACTTTGGCGACCAATTGGAGAGTGATTCTGCTGCTGTACATAAAGCGGCATTGGCATTGATAGAAGCCGGGATTCCCATACACTGCATGAGAGATGTGACTAGAGGTGGTCTGACCTCCACCCTTTCGGAAATAGCGGAAGATTCCGGAAAAACCATCTCTCTAAACGAAGAAAACATACCTGTGCGAGATGACGTGAGGTCTGCGTGCCAACTCCTAGGGCTAGACCCTTTGCAAGTCGCATGTGAAGGGAGATTTGCTGTTATATTACCGGCAGAATATGCCAATAAAGCCTTGCAAATATTGCACTCGCACCCTGTATCGCAAGGTGCGGAAATAATCGGGATGGTAGAAACACGACGTACCGCACCATTGCTATTGACGGGGGTACTGGGTGTGGAACGTATTTTAACAATGCCAACAGGAATGCAACTGCCCCGAATTTGCTAAAAATGGCATCAAAATAACAAATGAGCAAAAAAATAGTTTACACTTGCTCAGATAAAGGCAAACTAACACTCAGCAAACATAGAATCAACATACATGAACACATCTGAAAAATTCGAAAAATATGTCATGCCAACGTATGGGCGTTATTCCTTAGCACCGGTAAGAGGCGAAGGGGCTCGTTTGTGGGATAGTGCCGGGCATTGCTATTTGGATTTTTGTGCAGGGATTGCAACGTGCGTACTCGGACATTGCCATCCGGTGGTGACGCAGGTGATTCAGAAGCAAGCGGCAATGTTAGTGCATTGTTCTAATTTATATCAAATCCCTCAGCAGGCAGACTTAGCAGAGTTTATCGTCACAAAATGCGTGCAAGAGCCGGGGAAGGTATTTTTCTCAAACAGTGGGGCAGAAGCTAACGAAGGGCTGATTAAATCCGCTCGTCGTTTCGGGCATCGTCACCCTATGGCTGATGGCTCGCCCAGATACGAAGTTATCACCTTTGAAAAATCATTCCACGGGAGAACTTCCGGCAGTATGGCTGCCACCGGACAGGATAAAATAAAGGTGGAATTTGACCCAATTTTAACGGGGTTTGTGCATGTGCCATTTAATGATTTAGAAGCAGTACGTGCGGCAATTCGCCCTGAAACTGTTGCCATTATGCTAGAAGCGGTGCAGGGGGAAGGCGGCGTCAATGCGGCAAAACCGGAATTTTTGAGAGCATTGGCAGAGTTATGTAAAGAACATGATTTATTATTGCTTATAGACGAAGTGCAGTGCGGATTTGGTCGCTGTGGGAACCTCATGGGCTGGCGAGCCATAGCACCGGATGTGAAGCCTGATGGGATATCTTGGGCAAAAGCCTTGGGTGGTGGGTTCCCGATTGGGGGATTTTGGTTATCGGACAGAGCCATTGATGATAAAGGAACAGAATTGTCTTCTATCATGAGCCCCGGTTCGCACGGCTCTACATACGGTGGCAATCCTCTAGGCTCAGCAACAGCATTGGCCGTGCTTCAAGAAATTGTATCTGAAAATCTGCCGGACCGTGCTAATAAGATGGGGGCTTATATCAAAGAAGAAATCATGAGCTGGCAACTACCTGTCGTAACGGCTGTGCGTGGGTATGGTTTGCTTTTAGGCATTGGAATCAATCCTGAATATGTTGACGTGCCAGAAGGGAAGATGCTTTCCGGTGTGGTGGTAGAAGCCCTGCGTCAGGAAGGATTACTGACAGTGCCGGCAGGTCCGGAAACGGTGCGATTATTGCCACCGCTGAATGTGTCTGAAGAAGAAGTGCAACAAGCATTGGCTATTATCAAGCGAGTCTTGAAAACATATTGTAAATAACCCTCACCTAAAAAGGAACGCTTACTATGGTCAATGATGCTGTAAAGTTGCCGGGAAACATGGTAAAGCAGTTCTCTGTGATGTTGCAGAATCGAGTCGGGGCTCTCAATGCCCTACTCGGACTGCTGGATTTGCATGGTATTTACTGCCTAGGCTTTGGGTTTCATGATTGTCATGAAGCTACCATAGTTCGTCTTGTGGTAAGTGACCCAGAGCAAACAAGTCTCATCTTTCTAGAAAAAGGAATTTGCTATACAGATTCTGATATACTTGTAGTAGCGATGCGGAATGGTCCGGAAGAGCTAAAATCTTGCTTAGATGTGATATTTTCGGCAGGTATGAACGTAAATGTGGTTTATCCGTTAATGCCACATGAACGTACAGGTGATGCCCTAATCGCTTTGCATTTAGATGACCTAGACCTGGCACGAAGGGTGCTGAATTCGGCCGGACACAAGCTTCTGTATCAACAGGATTTAAGTAGGTAAAATATCTAGGGAATGATAGATAAAAGAATGCTTAAGGGGGTATATCAGTCGGCACGACCGGCTAATGTACCCACACTTATAACGAATGCCGCTGTAGCAATAGCCTGTGTACTCGGTGCAGAGCGGCTAGATGTAGGGGTGATGGATTGGGGGAACTTTGCATATGTGGTAGTGATGGGGCTGTGTTTTTACCTTTATGGGATGTGGGGGAATGACCAAATGGATGCCCGATGGGATGCAAAGCATTACCCACAAAGACCGGTGCCAAGTGGAGCCGTAGGAGCAGGGACACTAAGAATGCTATCCCTGTTAGCGGCGATGTCCGGTTTAGTGTTAAGCACGGTACTGGGTGGGGATATAGTGGTAGGTATATTGCTGGTAATTGTCATAGCTGTGTACAATATGGTACATAAAGTATACCGCTGGAGTGTATTACTCATGGGAGCGAGCCGAGGACTTTGGGTTATTTTAGCCGGGTCAGTAGTAGGGGGAGCAATCATAGGGGGCACGGACATATCGCAGATGCTCATGTATTATGGGCTAAGTTTGTTTGTATGGACAATGGTGATTTCAATCGTGGCACGGAAAGAAAGTCAGAATGTAACAAGTCAAAAAGCGGTAAAGATGTTATTATCCGGGATGTGTCTATTTGATGCACTATGGTTATGGGGGCTAGGTGTGGATTGGTGGTGGATGGCAGTTGTTTTATGGGGTGGAATTTGTGGGTTACAGAGATGGGGATGTAGGTCAACTTAAGGTTTAGATTGAAATCTCGGTGAAATTATGGCATAGTTGGAGCGAAAGATAGAGTTATGCATGAATTAATCATCAAAATAGGACCGCTTTTTTGGGTGTTATGTGTGCTGGCGGTATATGGATTGGCCGTAGTGGCAGAGAGAATTTTGTACTATCACCGCATTCAAATCAACACAGGTGATTTTTTGCGGGGTATATCAAAGCTAGTAAAATTAGGGAAGTTAGACGAAGCAAAGCACGAATCTAATCTTGTATCGGTGCCGGCTACGAGAGTGGTGTCATCTGTACTTACCCATGCAAATTTAGGCAGAGAAGATTTACGAATAGTGGCACAGGATTCTGTACAACTGGAAGTCTTTCACGTTGAAAAAAACGTACGAGGATTGCTTGTAGTGGCTACAATTTCGCCGCTTATAGGGGTATTAGGGACGATTCAAGGCTTGGTAGGATTTTATTCCCAGCCGGGCATATTAGAAGGGAAAGCTCCGACCTTAGCGATGTCTGATGCCATATTTCAGGCACTGTTAAGTTCAGCCTTGGGCTTAAGCATAGCCATACCGGCCTATTTATTTTATGCTTATTTGTCATCACGTTCCCGTCATATCATTCATTCATTAGAACGAACAGGAACGGAAGCCGTTAATTTGGTATGTGACGCTCAGAAACCTACTTCTGAGCCGAGCGAAGAACCTGAAAAAGAATAATTTTACCGGACTCACCATGCAAATAAAGACCCGCTCAACATTGCCCGACGGGGCTTTTTTCTTGCACATTGTGGTGCTACTAGACCTTATTGTGCTGATATGCGTGCTGACCATGATGACGTCCCGTGTGGGGATGAGTTATGGCTATGAGGTAAAAGCTCCCAGTTCTAGGTTTTTGATGAACGCCCTTGGGGATGTAGAGTTTATATCAGTCACCGCCGGGGACCAACCTGCATTTTACATAGGCAATCGGATGATAGAAGGTGGAATAGCCGGTGTTTCATTGGAGTTAGACCACATCTTGCGAAAATCTCAAGCGAAGGATAACTCCCGCGTGAGTATTGCATTGCGATTGGATGCCTGTGTGTCTAGAGCCTTGGAACAAGAGTTAGTTGATTTGGTACTGTCTAAGGGATTAAACTGTTATATAGCGACGGAGCCGACTAATTAGGCCGGTAAGAAAAAGCACCGACTATATGAAGCTTAGTAAAAAGATAAAAGCACGGATATTTGACTCTCATTTCGGGCTGGCATTTAACTGGCGCGAAACCGGGCGGAAAAATGTGCATATTTTTCTATGGATGCTTTTTTTTGCTGTGTTTTTTGGCTTGGTCATTTTGTTTATTGATGTAAAAATGCCAAGTTACAGTTTCAAAGACACTCGCCCCGGTGTTGTGACCTTATTGCCCTCAAACGATTTAAGATGGCACCGCTATGTGCTCAGAAATACTCCCTTACCCGTGAGAGGTCCAATCTGGGCAGATCCTGTAAGTGCCGGGCCTGTGGATGAAAAAAGCGTGGCATTACCCGTGTTAGGCCAGTCAGATACAGAGCTAAAATCATTACCAACACAGACCCCGGTAACAGCGACGGACCAAGTGTGGAATTTAAGTAATCATCCCGATGCACATATTAAAAAGCTAATAAACGAAGAATTTGTTTATGAAGCAACTTGCGTGCCCTATTTGTCATTTTGTTCACCTGGGTTGGAGGGTGAAAATATAGTAACTGGGCGACAGTTGACAAGTTTTGCACAAAGTGAGAACCATACCGGGCTGAAGAGTGAATTTTTTGTGGTCGTGAATACATGGGGTGTGCCGATGCAGGTTTTGATGATAGAAAGTTCCGGTAGCGAAGAAGCAGATACGAGTGCTTTGCAATTTGCCCAATCGTTGCGTTGGGTGCCTACGCAGGAGGAAAGATGTGGTACCTTAATTATAGAGTGGAAGGAGGAAGAATGATGGAGTTTGATTTGGTAGAGTTTTTTAATGGGCTCATTTTTTTGGGGTTGGCAATATTCATTTTCTTTTACGTTAGCTCGTTGATTTCGCGGGTATTGTATATACGTAAGACTGCCGGACTAAAGGTGCGTTGCCGTATTTGTCGATATAGATTTTATAAAGATGCAGAAAATACTGAGGACATTTGTCCGCAGTGTGGGGCAAATAATTCACCTAGGTCATCTTAATAGGTCATTTGTGTTCGGGTATAGAAAAAACACAATATCGAACACCAATATCGGTACAAAGTGGTAGGAAATTAGAGGAAGAATAAGGAAAAGGGGTGCAACTTTTTTTGCAGTCCCTAAATTTTTTCTTATGCAATGGGGAAAATCCGCCCTTATTTAGGGATTTGTAAAGCTTGAGAAATTCTCTTTTTCCCAGAGTATAAAGTAATCATATCTGAGTTTTTCTGTGTGGAAGATTGGAATGAGTATTGATGATAATTCGATATTTTTTTCAGAAAATAAAAAAAATGATGCGTTTGAGGTATAATAGTGGATAACAAGGAGGATTAATCAAGTCAAAAGCCTAATTGGTTAGGGGCTATGATTATTTTACACCTTGAATACTAAAAGGAACTTGCAAAAATGGAGAATATTATAAAGGAAAAAGATTTGATGTTATGTGCTGAAATAGGTGATTATGAGAATGCCGTAAAAGCATTAGATAGAGGAGAAAATCCGAATAGTGTGAATGAATTAGGATGGACTCCGCTTTTTTTAGGATGTCATCATACAGAGCTTACGAAGCTTCTTATACAAAAGGGGGCAGACGTGAATGCTAGGTGTGAGAATAATCGAAGTGTAATTCATGAAGCTGTCTCTTATGGGAACATAGACAGTGTGATGTTATTGGTGGAGGCAGGGGCAAATGTGAATGCTCAGGACGATGATGGATGGACTCCTTTACATGAAGCTGTAACAGTAAAACAAGCCCAAATGATTAAGTCTCTTCTAACGGCAGGAGCTGATGCAACAATACAACTTAGCTGTTGTGAAGTTGACTCTGTAGTCTTAGCTGTGGAAGAAGGTGGGAGAATGCTTCGACCTTTTTTGGAGCATGGTATAGACCCTATCAAGTATATGGTAAGTGAGGATAGCTTGTTCAAGCCGTTGTCAAAATCGGTGAAATGTTTTATTGATGTCCTCGAAAGAGAGTTTGAAGTATGGGATATTTATAGATTTTTGTGCAAGCATAGGGGTAAAAAATATCGGGAATTAGCACTAAATAATGTCATTCGATGTGGAGCCATTAAGTGTTTTTCGGCAATGACGGATTATGAGTGGGTGCATTTAGATGTAAAAAGCATAAGCGAGAATGATGTTTTTGCATTTATAGAAACGTCGTCTAACTGGGAAGAATTTTTAAGTTACTTGCTTGATAGAGATAAAGATGGCTATATTTTAAATTTGCGTGATTGTGGAGGTAATACTCTCTTACATCGAGCCGTTGAGAAAGATTCATATAGTGCTTTTAATGATTTGATAGATAGAGGAATCAATTTAGAAATAAAAAATGATAATGGGGAAACTGCTTTATCCCTTGCACTTGATTCAACTAATTTTAATATGATTAAGTCCCTTTTGAAGCGTGGTTGTGACTATTGGAATGAGCTACCGGAGACGATAATAGAGTTCTTCCGTTCATATATAGAGAAAGATGGTGTGTTTCTTTTTTTCCTGCAGATAATGCATTTGATAATGATTGGAGCACCCAATCTCTTATTGAATGCTTGCATCGATGGAATCAATCTCTTTCAATATGCAATCCAAAAAGGGAATAAGTCAGTTGTGAATTTGATGCTCAGTGCAAAAGGAATAGAAACTATTCTTAACAAGATAGACTCAAAGACAGGCTGTACTCCATTATATGGGGCGGTGATGTCCGGTAATATGGATATTATAGAAATACTTATGGAAGCGGGGGCTGATATTCTTCAGACAAATAAAAACGGAGACAAATTATTTGAAGTAGCACCGGATGAAGAAATTAGACATGTATTGCAACATCATAAAAATGGCTACAATGCATTACTCTGGCAAGCCTTGAATAAAGGAGCAGAGAGGGATATTTACAATCTATTATGCCGGAAATTGGATTTGATGTTTAGTAATAAGAAAGGCGAATGTTTCTTTAACCAGCTGGTGCAAAAAGTAAGTACGGGACTTTTGGATTGCGTATTGGAGATGTGCGAATTCAATTTCAATAAAAAAGATAAAACAACCGGGAAATCGGCAAGAGATTATTTAGAAGAATTAGGAGAAGAAAAACGTCTGGAGATAATGAAAAAATACCTGTAGTAACTAGACTAGAGGTACGTAGGAGAACATAAAAAAGCCGAATCCTGTTATTTGAGGATTCGGCTTTTTATTAAATGGAATAAGTACTAAAGGACTAGTCCTTTTTAGCCGGAGCAATCGGTCTTTCCTTGTATATTAAAAGCTCAGAAAGCTGCATCGTACGCCCTGTCGCATCCGGTGACAGAATCATCACGACCTTTCTGCTCGGGTAAGTTGTCAGCATCATACTGCGTTCCTTTACCTTAACCACTTTCCCACTTTTAACTTTCGTCATGTAGGTGACATCTGCCGGGGTGGTTTGAGAATGTGGGAGACCGGCTGAGTTTTTACCGAAAATGTAAGTAGATTTTGGCTTTAGCTCAATTGTTTTTGGTTCCCCTTCATACGGTTTTTTAAGTTCGAGAGTGTAAGTACGTCCGGTTAGGTTTTGGATGTAAATACAGTTGAAAGGCAGAGTTGTTTCGTCGATAAAATCCATGGTGATTTTACCATTGGAATCCTTGCCAATGACACCGAGAGTCTTTTTGCTAAGGTTGGCAGGGAGCTCTTTGATGATAAGAGGATTTGTAGGTTTGCCTTTATCTAATGCGGAGTAGAGAGCGATTTTTTTGTTTTTGGGGTAGATGGTACGTCTCCCCGGAATAGCAGGACGAAGTTCAACCTTGCTCAATTTATTTTTATCAATGGGCATGTAGATAGTCTCCGGTAACTGCATGGGGGTTTTTAAGACAAAGCGAATGCCCGTGGCACTAGCTTGTGTAAGGGAGGTGTCTTGAGTACCGCTTGCGTTTTGAGTAACAGGCTCGGACTGACCAGCTGTGGATGAATCCGGGGCTTGTTGAGCAATTGATGAGTGGAACAAGAAAGCTGAACCACAAAGGAGTAATGGTAAAATGCGCATAAATGTGATTATCTGATTGGGAATTAGAAATTAAACTTCTTCAGGTGAGAGCCAACGGAAAGAAATGACGTTGAATCGACGACCGAATGCCTTATTAACAGGGCTTAGAGACGTGTTCTTTAAGTTCCCTGTCTTCATGTCAACTTCACGGACGGGAGTTTCGGGAGAATCAATGGGGTCTACGTAGTGGATGCCACGCTGAACAACAGCTTCGCACCAAGCACGTGAAAGAACTCTCCCTTCCTTATTGGTAAGTTCTCCATAAGCACGAATGGTGAACGTATCGTCACGAGTTGTTAAGATGTTACCAAGAACAGCCAGAACGTCAGACTGAATAAGGTAGCCGGGAGCAGCCGTATGTACAGACCCCTGAGCGGCTGCCGGGTGTGGGTAGCCAACCTTAGGATTGATAATCATATCGCTAAGTTCATTGAATGTGCTATTGATAGAGCTTTCGTCAATAGCTGCCTGAAGAGCACCCTTTACCCCCATTTCTCCGTTCTGTAAACGACGGTTGATGAAGTCTGCCATATTAAGGAAAGGTCCACGTTTTTTGACCTCTTTTACCATGTTTTGAGCAAGCTCACTGATTTGAGAATCGCTGAGAGTACGTAAATCAGTCCAAGCTTGAGCATCCCCATCAGAGACACCATTGGTAATACCAATAGAGCCGTAGTCATCAACGTGAGACTGATTGCTTGAAGCAATCCCCATACGAGAGAAGTTTACTGTATTTCCACTATTGAGAACAGTTGGCTTACCATTGTTCATGTAGGCAAGCTTACGTTTCTTGAGCCCTAGAAGGGTACCTTCCCAAGCCTTTAGAGAAGTAGAGTTCACATTAAAGCCCCCGGCAACAGTAAGGTACTTGGAAGTGTGCTTATAACCGTTTTCAGCATTGGTGATTTGGCCGATAATTTGGTCTGCTGATGTGCCGAGTAAGTTGGGGACAAATCGACGGTTAGCAATACCGGAGGTTTTTGATTCTTTGTCGGGATTTACATCGAATGCCTGCTGAGCTACAGCTTCTAACTCCTCACGCTGACCACCGGTAGTAGAGCGTGGACGAATACCGATAGATGAAGCGAACCATGAATCCCACATGGCATCGTTAATCATGAAAGCATGGTCCCAGAAGTCGGATAATTCCGGATGAGTCATTGCATCATTATTGCTAAATACTCTATCTGCCGGAATCATCGGGTCTGCAAAAGCATTGCCAATCCCCACACCGGGCACACCGGATTGATAGGCAAATCGGCGAGCCATTTCGCCACGAGAACTTGTCTTATACCACCCCGGAGTAAGTCGGCAACCGGCAAAACCGGCGATACTAGCAGGCTGCATATAGGGGAGTTCGGCTGCGACAATTTTATTTACTTGTTCTGCACCGGGCCCCCCGAATGGAGATAGGCGAGTGCCGTCGTTTGAAATGACGTTACTAATGGTGATGGGGTAGAAGTCACTGTTGGCGTTCTTAACTTCAAATTGATATGGATTATAAGCACGGCCTATATCACTACCACCGTTTGGCATTTGGTTCCCCCAGAATAAGGGGCTGGAGTGTTGCCAAGTTTTAGCACGATAGTCTTTGCCAGATGGGAATGTGCCGATAACGGGCTGTTTGCCCCACTTAGCAGAAACACCATAGTAGGCGATGAACGTAGAGTCGAGAGATGGTTGACCATAGTAACCACGCTTTCTTTGTTCTAGGTCATCACCTTCATTGTCTTCCCACATTTCAGCCGGGAAGCGAACTTGGTCAAGTAAGGGTTCCTGTCTGACACCCCAGTTGAGATTGAGGATAGCAGGAGAAATTTTTGAGAAAATGTCGATTTCGGCAGAGTTTTTCCCATTGGGGGCAGAATGTTGGTTCATTTTTTTCGGAGACATGAGACCTGCCCCCATAACGAATGTACCAAGTTTCTTTGACTTATTATCGTCATTAAACTTAATGCCCAAGATATGGTCATCCGGAGTTACGTTAATGTCACTAAGTTCTGTGGCAAATTGAACAGAAGCTTTTGCTGTGCCGACTTGGTTGAAGCCACTACCATCGAGGAGTTCATAGCGAACACCGTCAGTAAGGTTGATGGCGTATGAGCTAACTTGGTAAGGAGACTGTTCCCAGCCTTCTTTCATTGGGAAGCGGTCAGGAGCGAAGTCGCGGCTGTTGCCTTTAGCCTTGTAAACTTCGTTACCGTTTTGAATGTTACCCACAACAGGTTGAGCAAAGACGACAATTTCCCCTGCTTTTAAGACAGGGGCTTCACCCTTAATGGGGTCGCCGGCGGAGTTTAAGCGAGAAGTTGTACGGAAAGAAGCCCCGAAGTCAGCAACCTGACGGTTATTGTAAACGATGTTGTTGTAGGGGACTAAGCAGTTTTCTGAGTAGGAATTAAGAGCATTTTCGTCAAGTTGGTTCCAAGCGAACTTGATATTGTGAGACATGATGAGCGGCATGAATCGGTGTTCACCGAAATAGCCACCCCAGTAACTACCATCGACACCCTTAAGTTCAAGGTCAACGTTATATGGGTTCCACCAAACATAAACAGGAATAACGGCGATACGAGCATCAATCCAGCCACCACGGTTGGGGTGTACGTTCCCGTGACGCACATAGTTTAAGCCTACAAATGAATAAAAGCGTAACAAGATAGGGTGACGCATGTAGGTGTTTTTATTGTCCATGAAATAGCTGGATTCACAGTGGTCGCAGGCAATGATGGACTTTGGAGTTTGACCTTCCCAGATGAAAGCGGCAGATGAGTCTTGTTTGTCACCACGTTTTACGGAGGAGTCCCAAATATTTGACCATAGGAAAAGTTGATTCCATGAGCCAATGGGGCGTTTCATAACGGTGGGGTTACCGTCATTAGTGTTAAATGGGCGTAAACCAATGTCGGAGTCTGGGTTTTGGAACTCTTCCGGTAATTTGTTGTGTGAGAAAAGAACGTTGAGGTCCTTTTTCAGACCACCAAATTTTGAGTCTGTTAATAGGCTAGAGGAAGAAAGGGTAATATCGTGGTAAACACTACCAAGCTCTTTCATGCTGGCGGTTTTATTTGAGGCAAGCAATGTGTCAAGGGAAATGAGCTTTTGAGTTGCAGACAAATCATTGCTGTCAACATTGGGCATGATACCACTTACCCCCAGAGCATCTAAATCCGGACCGGGAGTATCCCAAGTGGAGCGCATGACGGAAAGCACGTCAGCGTTATCCTCTGAAGCATGAGGGGCGAGGTTAATGCGGGCTTTTTGGTTCTCACCGGTAATCCACCAAGCGATGTATTTGTTTTGAGCGGAATTTTTTTTATTGGTTGATTTTTTATTGAAGTCTTCGACTTTAACGAGGCGGGCGTAAATTTCGCCTTTATCTTGGCTATTAGAGTTTACAGGAGTGCCGATAGTGCCCGGGCCCAGTAGTCGAGCAGAGCGATTTGACTTTGTGCTATGACTGCGAAGGCCAAGTTTGCCCTTAGCGGAAGTAAGTTCAGAAAGTCCTCTAAAGTCCGGGTCAGAAATTAACCACCGACGGAACATAGAAGAGCGACCTGAATCGTAGGTGCTTGAGATACTTTGCCCGGATGAGTTGTTTTGGTTTAGCCATGAATCCCAGCTATTCCAAACCCCTAGGATGTAGGGAGTATCGCCATTATCTGTGCCTGAGGTAAGAATGCCGGAGTTTGCAGAAACACGCTGGTCTGGTCCCAACTCACATTGTAACTGACCAAGAGCAACCTCAAGGGAGAATTTGGCGAGAGATTTAGCTTCAGCAGCAAAAAGGTGTTTGTCTGCCAGACGAACTTGAGTAGAAGCTATGGTTAGTAAACCAACACTTAATAGAGCCAAAAGCATCATTAATGTGATGGTGGCAATAAGTGCAAAACCCTTGCTAACGTGTTTGATGCGGCGTTTCGGAGAAGCTTTGGTCTTCATGTGAAAATGTTTTGGTATGGCTTGTCTTTTGGCTGTGATATTATTTGAGAAATTTGGATAAATCGCCGCCAAAAGAAGTATAATCCTTAGCTTGTATTATTACAAAAATGGTATTCTGTTGGCAAGCTCAAAATTGCCCTTATTTAGCATTACATAAAACGCGAAACTCCCCGGTAGCAACGAGCTAACGGGGAGTAGAGCAAAATAAGAGAATGATACGCTGAGTGAAGAATGCTTAGTGACTGGGTTTAAGTTTTTTTCTAAATAAAGCTCCAGTCATAAATGTGACAATAGTACCGACAGTAACTCTCCATGGGAAAGCGATATCCGGTATTTGATTTGCAATTATCTCAGGCAATGGGATAAGCCCGGTGAGGAACGCAATAGAAAGAAAGCCTGCACACATAGCAATGACATTCCCGCAATCACTCCCCCGTGTTTTCGTTAACATACCTAGTAAGAATACCCCTAGGAGCGACCCGTAAGTATACCCGAAAATACCCAAGGCAATTTGAATAATACGCACATCCGGATGATGAACAACATACCATGCCGTAATTGCCCCCACGATAATGAGCAAGATGGAAAATAAAGCTGTGCCCCAACGAACAGCCGAAAGAAGCTGGCGGTCAGAGGCATTTGGTTTAAATACATCTTGGTACCAATCTCGGACAGCAGTTGTAGCTAGTGAATTAAGTGCCGTAGAAAGTGAGCCCATGGCCGTAGCTAATAAGCCGGCAATAAGCAAACCGCGTATGCCACCGGGAAGCTCGTGGATAATAAAATAGGGGAATACGTGAAGTTTGGGAGTATCGGCTGGTAATGCCCCCGGATTTGTCTGATAGAAAACAAATAATAGAATGCCCGTAAATAAAAATAAAAGCACGATAGGTAAATCCATCAAGCCGGAAAGAATAACTGCTTTAGTGCCGGAGCTACTATCTTTAGCCGCCAGCATTCGCTGAACCATATCTTGGTCTGTGCCGTGCGTGGCCATGGTGATAAATGTAGAGCCGAGGAAGGCAGCCCAGATAGTGTACTCAGAGCTGATGATATGAAAGAGGTTTTGCATAAAGCCACCATCGCAGCCACCGATGGAAAAGAAAGCCCAATCATTTGCCTCTTGCATGGTATTGTTAATCGTTGCCCACCCTCCCGGGATGTTTGAAAAAATAATCCATAGTGCAGAGACAATGGATAATCCTAGGATAAGTGCCTGTAGAACATCCGTCCAGACAACCGCTTTCAGCCCACCAATAGCTGTATAAATCGTAGTAGCCACAGAAATGAGAACTAGGGCGGCAATGTAGAGAAGCACAACTTCATCTTTTTCAGCTGTTGTTCCTGTTATAAATTGCCAAGCAATGACGAGTAATATGCCGGCGAAGTAAAGACGAGTGCCGCTGGCAAGAACTCGACTGATGAGGAAAACCATAGAAGCCGTACGGCGAGTCAGTAAGCCGAAGCGTTTTTCGAGGTATTCGTAAATGGAAACAACTTTGTACTCATAGTAGGGTTTGAGAAATAATTTACCAACGATGATACGACCGAGAATAGTACCTATACAAAGCTGTGCATAAGTGAAATTTCTCGTATGAAACCCTTCGCCCGGAGCTCCAAGGAACGTGGCGGCACTAATTTCTGCCGCAAGGATAGAAGCTAATATAGCCCACCATGGTAAAGAGCGATTCCCTAGGGCGTAATCTGTAAGCGATTGTTGCTTGCGACCAGCGTACAGACCGATACCGAATATAGCGAGGAAGTAAAAAACAATGACAACGATATCTGTGGTCATAAGGCGAGTAAATAAAGCGGCTCCCGCGGAAGATTGCCTATCCGTGGAAGCCGCAATAGTGAGATTTTAGGTTAGTTTAGTTGTGACCCTTATATTTCAAAGCGGCTGCCACTAATCCGGAGAATAGAGGGTGTGCTCTGTTTGGAGCAGACTGGAATTCAGGATGATATTGACAAGCGATAAAGAATGGATGGTCTTTGATTTCAACGACTTCTACCAATCCTGTTTCGTCATTGACAGCACTAATTGTAAGCCCTGCTTCTTCTAATTGTGTGCGGTAGGCAGGGTTAAATTCAAAGCGATGGCGGTGACGTTCGCTAATGCTTTCTTTCCCATATAGTTGATAAGCGAGTGTATCTGGCTTAATAAGAGCTGTGTAAGCACCAAGGCGCATGGTAGCCCCCATGTTTTTAATGTCTTTTTGTTCTTCTTGGAGACAAATAACCGGATAGTTTGAGCTCTTATTGAACTCAGTTGAATTAGCATCAGTCATGCCACAGATATGGCGAGCATATTCAATAACAGCTACTTGCATACCAAGGCAGATGCCCATGAAAGGAATGCCCTTTTCGCGAGCGTACTTAACTGCCTGAATCTTACCTTCGATGCCACGGTCGCCAAAGCCACCAGGGACTAAGATGCCATCAACAGAACCAATGAGGGCTTCTGCTCCTTTTTCTTCGATTTCTTCTGCATCAACTCGTAGAATTTCAACGCGAGAATCATTCTCTGCCCCGGCATGTGTAAATGATTCGTAGATGGATTTATAGGCGTCTTGTAGAGCAATGTATTTACCAACAACCGCAATTTTTACAGAATGACTGGGATTGATGACGCGACCAACATAGCGTTGCCAATCTGATAGATTGGGGGCCGGTACATTAAGACCGAGACGCTTGGTGACAATGCGGTCAATTTTATCCTGGCTAAGGTCAAGCGGGCATTCGTAGATGGTGTTCTTAACGTCGCGGAATGCAATAACATTACTTGCTTCGACATTACAGAACATCGCAATTTTGCGACGTTCTTCTTCACTCATATCGTATTCTGTACGACAGATGATGACATCCGGCTGAATACCAATTTCACGGAGTTTGGCCACAGATTGCTGAGTGGGCTTTGTCTTCATTTCGCCTGCGGCTTTGATGAAGGGCAATAAGGTGACGTGAATAAAGCAAACGTTATCGCGACCTACTTCGAGAGCAAATTGACGAAGAGCTTCTAGGAAAATGTGCCCCTCCATGTCGCCGACAGTACCACCAATTTCTGTAATGATGACGTCTACATCAGATTTCTTTGTAACATCATAGAGACGGTTTTTAATCTCGTCAGTAACGTGAGGAATGTACTGAACCGTCTTCCCTAGGTAATCACCACGACGTTCCTTGCGGAGAACATTTTCAAAAACCTGACCGGATGTTAGGTTGTTTAATCGGGTGAGACTGCAATGAACAAATCTTTCGTAGTGACCTAAGTCCAAGTCCGTTTCTGCACCGTCATTTAAGACGTATACTTCGCCGTGCTGGAATGGGCTCATGGTTCCCGGGTCAACGTTCAAGTATGGGTCAAACTTTTGGAGGGTGATTTTGAGTCCACAACGTTCGAGCAATGTGCCGATAGATGCGGCGGCCAGCCCTTTACCTAGAGATGATACAACACCACCTGTAACAAAAATGTACTTCATGGTTTTATTAGTTGTTATTGAGTTCTTTTTGTAAAATTTCTTCGACTTGTGCGGCTTGCTCCGGAGTATCGACGCCGATGCTTACATGGTCGGTTAAGATGACCTTGATGCGAGCTCCATTTTCTAAGGCACGAAGTTGTTCGAGAGACTCTGTTTGCTCATGTGGCGTAGGAGCCCAATTGACATAATTTTCTAAGAAATCGCGGCGATATGCATAAATTCCCAAATGCCGGAGAGCCGGGGTGATTCGTGGATTTCTGGCATAGGGGATAACAGAGCGAGAGAAGTAAAGAGCATCGCCTGTGAGAGTAAGTGCCACCTTGACGATGTTTGGGTTTTCTAAATCATCCGGGTCACTTATAGGGCATGCAACAGTAGACATTGAGATGCCGGAGTCTGAAACAAGAGCCTCTGCCAAACGGTCAATAAGAGCCGGGTCGATGAGCGGTTCATCCCCTTGAATGTTGATGACGTGTGTCGCATTGGGGAAAGATTGGACGGCTTCGGCCAATCTGTCACTACCGCTCGGATGGTCAGGTGATGTCATAATGGCTTTTGCACCAAAGGCTACTGCGGCATCGTAGATGCGTTGGTCATCTGTGGCGATTGCTATATCATTCAATTTTGAGCAACGGGAGACTCGTTCCCAAACGTGTTGAACAAGTGGCTTACCGGCAATCATGTGAAGTGGTTTGCCAGGAAAGCGGGATGACCCCCAACGGGATGGGATGAGTCCGACAATGTATTGATGAGACGTTGCAGGCATGAGATAAATAATCGCTTCCGAACATTACCAATTCTGCGTTCCTAAGTCCAGCCCCAAGCATTAGGAATGTTCGATTTTTTTGTGTTTTTGTTGGTAAGAGAAAGAAGCTACCCTAGAGAGCACAATGATGGGAGGTGGTAAAAAATGGTCGCTTGATTAATTTTTATAAACTAAGTATTGACCAAGTGTTTAGCTGTGATACTTTAGCCCGCATGAAAAATTTATTAGGAATATATGTATTTGGTTTGGCAGGGATTAGTATGTCTGCTTTTGGGGCTGTGGGGGAATATAACGAAGCAACAAATACATATCATCAGTCTGATTATTCTGACTTATATGATGATGAATACCAGAGTGAGCTTTCTTACTCAGAATCTGAAGTAAGTACATTAAGCTCCTCAGATAGTAAGGGGAAAATACCATTGTTGTCACAGACTTATTATGAATACATGGGTGGGATGGATTGTCGTGAAGGAGTGGGGGATATAGATGTGCAACAGTGGATGCTTGATGTGAATTTATGGAAAGCAACATTAGGCGGCTGGGAAGTATCTGCTACAAGTTCATTTCGTGCCAGTTGGTTTAATGGCGAGGGGGCGGAAAATTTAGATATTGATAGATTATACACGATTTGGTTGCAGGCAAATGCCTCATGCCGAGTTTGGAATAAAACCAAATTAATGCTTGGATTAACTCCACAGGTTTCCACAGACTTTGACACATGGACGCATCATAATATTTATGTAGGGGCGTATGCTATGTTTGCCGGGCAGTTAAATGACAAGGTAAGCTATGGTGTGGGCTTAGCATATTCGCCACAGTATGGGAGTTTTTCATTTTTACCGGCAGGGTATTTTGATTGGGATACAGGTAATAATTGGCATTTGAGATTAAAAGGTTCTCGTCTATCCTATACTCAGCACATAGGTGGATTTCAATGGGGGCCATTTTTTTCTGTTGAGTCCGGCACATGGACGGTGAAGCATTCACGTAGAGTTCGTCAATTTCAATGGTTATCATGTGTGGCTGGCGTAGGCGTAGATTGTTCACTTGGAAACTGGCGTGGGTATCAGCCAAGACTGATGGCAGATTTAGGATTTACTTTCGCAAATTCCGGTACGATAAGAACAAGTAATGGTAATCATGAATTAGAAAGATACCATTACGATCCGGGGCTTTATTTGAGGGTGGGTATGTATTTTAATTTTTAGAAGAAAACCCCCTTTGGAGCATGAGTCCGAAGGGGATTTTTTTTTGATGAACAAGTAAAAGGTGAAGATTAGAATAATGAGCCTTGTTCTAATTCAGGAGTTTGTGGTTCTGTGTGAGGGGTGGGGTTAGTATTTTCCTGTTCCGGAGTCGAAGTTGTTTGGGGCATGATGACGGCAGAGTTTGTCGTTGATTGAGGATTTGACGAATTATCATTTGTCTCATCGGTGTCAGATTTAGCAGAGTTGATAATTCTGGAAACGCGTTCTACCGGGTGTTTGGTGATGATATTTCCCTGAGCATTTCGGTTTTTGATACGGAGTTCACTAAAGTGATATGGCCGGATAAGGTTGCGAAGACGCAACATAGGTTTCAGGTAAACATTAACACTTAGAGAAGCACTTTCTTCTTCTGTTTCGTGAACAGAGAAGTGGAAGATGCGAGTTCCTTTAGTTTCTTGGGTAAGGGGGTATTCTTTATCGCGAGTAAAACCACCAATGCGGAAGCGTTTAGCATAAACGTATCCTTCTTTGCCATCGCGATAGACAAGGTTAAAAATAGGGTCTTCGTCTTTTTTGATGGTGGAAATGTACAGGGGATTTTTACCGGCGAAAAACTTGTCCTGAATTCTTACAATCTTTAGTACGCCGGAGCTATCGACGATAATAACGTCATCAAGCGTAGAACATTTACAGATGGGGTTGCCTTTCTTTACACCATATCCGGCGAAGCCTTCGTCGTCTATGTAGAGGGTTTCCGTAGCGGCTGCGACTTGGGCTCTGTCCACAGAATTAAAGGATGAGATTTCTGTTTTTCTGGGGAAGTTCGCTCCGTATTTTTTGCGTAGTGATTCAAACCAACGAATAGTGAATTTTGTGAGTTGGTTCAGATTCTTTTGTGTTTGTTCGATTTCCGCTTCTAATTGCTTAATGTGGTTATCTGCCTTAAACGCATCGTATTTAGAAATTCGTTTGATTTTAATTTCTGTCAGTCGAATTAAGTCATCACGTGTGATGGGGGCTTTTAGCAAATGAGCATAGGGCTGAAGTTCCTGCTCGATGGTGGATAGCACTTCTTCCCATGTTTCAGCATTTTCAATGGACAAATAGATGCGGTTTTCGATAAAGATTTTTTCTAGACTTGCCTGATGCCATGACTCGCTTAGCTCATGTAAGCGAATTTCTTGTTCTTGGCGTAAAATTTCTTTTGTTGAATCTGTGTTGTGACGTAAAATGTCACATACTCGCATGAATTTTGGTTTATCATTTACAATGACACAAGCATTTGGGGAAATACTTACTTCGCATGACGAGAAGGCGAATAAGGCTTTTTTGGTTTGTTCGGGGTCTGCTCCGGCCGGGAGGTGGACGAGGATGTCAACGTGTTGAGCTGTATTATCCTCTAAGCGGGCAATTTTAATTTTCCCTTTTTCTGCGGCAGATACAATAGAGTCCATAAGTATTTCTGTCGTCACACCAAAGGGAATTTCTGTAATACGTAGGAGTTTTTTGCTTTCTGTTTCAATGCGGGCTCGGATACGAACTCTGCCGGTACCGCGTTCGCCGTCACGATAATTGGTGGCATCCATGATACCCCCGGTTGGGAAGTCCGGTAATAGCTGAAAATCCTGACCACGGAGGTGAGCAATGGATGCATCTATTAACTCATTGAAGTTATGTGGTAAAATTTTACTAGATAAACCAACTGCGATGCCTTCTGCACCCTGAGCTAAAAGAAGAGGGAATTTGACCGGAAGGGTAACAGGTTCTTTGTTTCGTCCATCGTATGAAAGTTGCCACTCTGTGACTTTTGGACTAAAAACAATTTCTCTTGCAAAGGGCGTGAATCGAGCTTCGATGTAACGAGATGCCGCTGCTGGGTCGCCTGTTAATATATTTCCCCAGTTGCCTTGTGTGTCAATGAGTAAGCCTTTTTGCCCAAGCCCTACGAGGGCGTCTGCTATGGAGCGGTCTCCGTGTGGGTGAAATTTCATAGTATCTCCCACAATGTTGGCAACTTTGTTATACCGACCATCATCTAGGCGATCCATTGCATGTAAAATACGACGTTGTACCGGTTTTAGACCATCGTCGATTTTGGGTACAGCACGCTCTAAGATGACATAAGAAGCATAATCCAAAAAATAGTCTGCGTACATTCCTTCTACAGACTGATTAGGAGCGGGGGTATGTCCAGATTGAGTCACGGGTTGATAGTATAGGATTTTGTTTCTTTGGGCAAGCTCGATTCTAAAAAAATACCGAGTTATCTTGAGTAGATAACTCGGTAGAGAAAATTTAGATGAGTATTAATCCTCTATGGTTTATTTGAAAATTTTGGCTTGCAAGCGAGCAAGTTCGTTACGCATGGAGGCGAGACGGTCGACCTGTGCTTGAAGTGTGGCAATTTCTTCCATTAAAGTTGCCATACGACGAAGGTCTTTCGGGTCAACTTTGGGAAGTGGTGCAGGTTTTACTTTATCGATGAGGCCGGAGCGACGAAGTACTTTTTCAGTAGTGGCTTTGCGAACCCATGCATTTAAAGTGGGAATAGATACACCAAATTCTTTAGAAGCAGTTTGCCAAGCATATTTTTTTCTCTTGGCTTTCAGCTTAAGGATGAATTCAACTGCGGCTTGCTTCTCTGCAGCAGAGAGGCGCTTCTTTATTTGTTTTTCTGGTTTGTTATCCATGGCAAAGGAAATGAACATTCTTTTTTTATCAAAAAATGATGAGAGTACAAGTTAAAATTTCATCATTTCGTGAAAAAGCCTAATTTTATAGTATGTTATCAATGCATATTAGATACATATTGGAAAATAGTCAAAAAAATATGCAAAAAAAAGAAGCACCTCAATAGTGAGGTGCTTTAGAAAAGTGATGGTACGCCTGGCAGGAGTCGAACCTGTACATCCGAAGATACTAGATCCTAAGTCTAGCGCGTCTACCAATTTCGCCACAGGCGCACATGAATGCGATAGAGGGAATCTAGCTAAATTTTTGTGGAGTGCAAGAAGAATTCGTGACAGTAAAGAGAATTAGCGAATGAATATGTCAGTCGGGAATGGCCAAAGCTTTAGAATGAGGAAGTTAAGCATGCCTATGGAAAGAGCAATGCAAATGCTGACTTTAGGAGAAAGAGCCGTGGATTTTTTTAAAATGTAAATAATGAAAGAGTGAATAAGGGCAGAAAGTCCTAGAGACCACCAAAAAAAAGGAAGCCCGGTAAGGGAGAAGACCGCTGCTAACGGATATGCAAAAGCGAGGAAAACCTTCATAATGGCACTCCATTCCTCGCCGCGAATCATTTGAATTTGTTCTGCCATAAGCGACAAATAAAGGCACGATGGTACGATGACACAGAGGCAAAGAGAAATGATGCCTTTTTTTGCATAGCGTTCTTCCTGCGTGGGGATGTACATGATGTTTGTATTTTGCTGGAATTCGTGGGGATTGTCAAACATTGTCCTAGTCTATATGCTGTAAATAGGGTACTATCTCGTCGTAGATTAATGGCTTCATTTGAGTTAAATACTGCGTTTAAGCCTTCTGGTGACCAAGAGCAGGCAATTGCCAAATTGCTAAAATCGCTAGAGGCTGGTAATAAACATCAAGCACTTCTGGGGGTAACCGGCAGTGGTAAGACTTTTACGATGGCTAATTTGATTGCCCGAATGAATAGGCCTACACTGGTTATTTCTCATAATAAAACTCTAGCAGCACAACTGCATTCGGAATTAAAAAGTTTTTTCCCCAATAATGCGGTAGATTACTATGTTTCTTATTTTGATTATTATCAACCGGAAGCATATATAGCCAGTACAGATACTTACATTGAGAAAGACTCTGCCATAAATGATGAGTTAGATAGACTTAGTTTAAATGCCATGAATTCATTGCTTACACGCAGAGATGTTATTGTCGTGGCTTCTGTATCATGTATTTATGGTCTATCAACGCCGGAGGATTATCGGAATTTAACATTGGCGATTTGTGAAGGGGACATCATGGATAGAGATGTCTTTTTAAAAAATTTGGTGGAACGATTATTTGAAAGACAGGATTTTGATTTTGTGCGAGGGTCATTTCGTGTACGTGGTGAGATAGTAGAAGTGTACCCGGCATATTCAGAGGGTGAGGCGATTCGTGTTGAATTTTTTGGTGATGAAATTGAGCGAATTTCATTGATTGATGCGATGAGTGGGCGAGTTCGGGAGAGGTTAAGGAATTATACATTTTTCCCGGCGAAGCAATATGTGGCGGCTCCTGAAAAACGTGCCGTCGCCTTAAGGGCCATCAGAGATGAATTAGCAGAACGAGTGGCGTGGTTTGAAAAACAAGGTCGCTTACTTGAAGCCCAGCGGCTTAAAATGCGAACAGAGTATGATTTGGAGCTGATAAGTGAACTTGGCTTTTGTAAGGGTATAGAGAATTATTCTAGACATTTGTCCGGGCGATTGCCAGGTAGTGCACCATCAACTTTGCTAGATTTCTTCCCTAAAGATTCACTTACGTTAATTGATGAGAGTCATGCCGCAGTTCCGCAAATTGGTGGGATGTATGAGGGGGATAGAAGCCGGAAAAATATACTGGTTGAGCATGGATTTCGCTTGCCTAGTGCATTAGATAATAGGCCGTTGAAGTTCCATGAGTTTATGGAGCGACAGAATCAGATTGTTTATGCTTCTGCTACACCGGGGCCATTTGAGTTGATTAATTGCAGGGTGGATAATAAAACGTTTATTCCTGTTCGGAGAGCCGGTCGAGGAGCTGATAAAGTGCCGGAAGATTTTAAGGGCATTGTATTTCATTCTCCTAAAGAGATTCGTGTGTCTCCTAGCCCGTCATCTGAACCGATTGAAAAATTTGACCCGACAAAGCGGCGGACACCATTAATAGTTGAACAAATTATTCGGCCTACTGGCTTATTGGAGCCCATCATTACAATTCGCCCCTTGAAGAATCAGATTGATGAGACGATAGCCCTGTGTAATGAGCGAGTTGCAAAACATGAAAGAGTGTTGGTGACGACACTTACGAAAAGAACGGCTGAGGATTTAACGGAGTATTTGAAAGGTGTTGGTCTGCGTGTTTCTTATATTCATGCAGATGTGGATGCCATTCAGAGAGTGGAGATTTTACGAGCATTAAGAGCCCAAAAAATTGATGTACTCGTGGGTATTAATTTATTGAGAGAGGGGCTTGATTTGCCGGAAGTATCATTGGTTTGCATATTAGATGCAGACAAGGAAGGGTTTTTAAGAAATGAAACGTCGCTGGTTCAAACCGCAGGGCGGGCGGCTCGCCATGTGCATGGTGAATGTGTGCTGTTTGCAGATGTCATGACTGATTCTATCCAGCGGTTAATAGAACTGACGAATTATAGGCGTTCTATTCAACAGCAGTATAATGAAAAACATGGCATTACTCCCATGACTGTAAGTCGTTCTGAGCAGGGACGCCTCCGTTTGTATGATGATGAGGATGAAAATGTTTCTCGTATGGCAGAGTCTGATGCTGATGAGGGGCTTTCCGAGCGAATTGCTCGATTAGAAGTTGAAATGAAAGAAGCTTCTTCTCATTTAGAATTTGAGCGTGCTGCGATGATTCGTGATGAAATTAAAGCTTTGAAAGAGGGTAAGTCTTTATATTAAAACCCCATTAGAGGGAATTCTCTAATGGGGCTCTAAGGGTGAATTTTTAATTGGTTATTTTATAAACCAAGTGTTTTTTTCAGCGATTCGGTAACGATTTTTGGGTTAGCCTTGCCTTTAGCGGCTTTCATTACCTGACCTGTAAGCCAGTTGAGAAGTTTATCATTGCCATCAATGATTTCTTGTACCTTTGCAGGATTGGCGGCGATGACTTCTGCGATAATGGAATCAAGGAATGAGGAATCTGCTTTTTCAAAGCCTAGAAGTTTTGCTGCTTCTGCGGCTGATAAGTTAGGTTCATCCCACATTTTATTAAAGACTTCTTTTGCCTGGTTGTTTGATACGGTGCCGTCATCAATGATAGCAATGAGTTCTTTGATGGCTAATGGTTTTACCGGGCATTCGGATGGTGTTATGCCTTTTTCATTGAGTACAGCAGCGACGTTATTGATAATCCAATTGGCAATTTTTTTGCCATTTGTGCTACCTTGGGCAGCTTCTTCAAAGAATCGAGCAAGTTCTAAGTCGGACACAAGGACGTTGGCATCGTATTCGTTTAATCCGTATTCGGAGATGAATCTTTGTTGACGTTGTTGAGGAAGTTCTGGAATTTGATTACGAACTTTTTCTAACAGAGGTGCTGTGTGAATGGGGACTAGATCCGGACAGGGGAAGTAGCGATAATCATGAGCATCTTCTTTTGTACGCATGATGGTACTTTCTCCATTTTCATCATCCCAGCG
The DNA here is from genome assembly GCA_030525455.1 of Akkermansia sp. Taxonomy (GTDB): domain Bacteria; phylum Verrucomicrobiota; class Verrucomicrobiia; order Verrucomicrobiales; family Akkermansiaceae; genus Akkermansia. Next base: position 34,383 of record JAUNER010000025.1, read on the forward strand.
ACGTGTGGATTGAATTTGAGCAATGCCGAGGTCAAGTTCTTCTGCTTGTCGTTGAATTTCATAATGAAGAGCACGACGAACAGCAGACATAGAGTTGATGTTTTTCATTTCTACTTTTGCTCCCAGCTCACTTTGTCCTTTGGGGCGAAGTGAAATATTAACGTCACAGCGCATTTGCCCTTTTTCCATGTCGGCATCAGAGATGTCTCCATAGTTAAGTATTTGCTGTAATGATTTTAGGTAAGCGTATGCTTCTTCAGGGGTTTCGATGTCCGGGTCAGATACAATTTCCATAAGAGCAGAGCCTGCTCTGTTATAGTCGATGAGTGAATAGGTGGGATGGTGGGTGATTTTTGCCGCATCTTCCTCAAGGTGAATGCGTGTTAATTTCACCGTGCGGAATGGTGGTACACCGGCTTTGATGACATCATTTGGATATGACCATGGGTACAATGGAACTTCACCACCTAAGCAAAGTGGTAAGTCAAGTTGTGATGTTTGGTAGTTTTTTGCCATGTCCGGATAGAAATAGTTCTTTCTATCCCATTGTGAAATTTCCGGGCTGGAGCACCCTAGCATGAGTCCGGTAAGAAGTGTTCGCTCGATAGCAAATTCATTCAGTACCGGTAATGCTCCCGGTAGACCTAAGCAGGTTGGGCATACTCGTGTGTTTGGTTCAAAGCCAAAGCCTGTTTCGCAGGAGCAAAACATCTTGCTTTTTGTCTTAATTTGGCAATGAACCTCTAACCCAATTGTTACTAAATAATCTGAGACTGGCATAAATTCGGCTGTATATAAACCAAGGGCACTCTATCGAATCTGTCGCATACTGGCAAGCCAAAAGCCGTAGAGCTTTTGTCACCCTATGGATTGATGATGGTTTTTGTGATTATAAGAACGATGAAAGTATAGATTAGGCAATCATAGGATTGCAAGTTATCGAGGAGTATGGTAGAAAACGATGTATGATTTATTTGTCTAAACTTGTTGTAGCGACTTGGGTCCTTGTGATTTTTGTCATGGGTGCTACGGCAAATGAGTGTGCTATTTCCGAGGAATCTTGGAAAAAATTAGAGGGATTATTGAATTTGCCATCTACATCGGGGAGTGAAGATAAAGCTCAGGCATATTGGTTGGATTGTGTGAAAGGGGGAGCTGATGAAGTGGGAGGCGATGATTTAAAGAATGCATGGGCTGTTTTTAAGAGTAAGCGAGAAAATGCAGTTGATTTGCTTATCGATGCTCATGTGGATGAGGTCGGTTATCAAATTTCAGAAATTACACCGGAGGGGATGATTAAGGTTGAGGGCGTAGGGTTTCCGGATGCAATTGGGACGCTGGGGGCAGAGTATGTGTTTTTTGGTGCAAAGGGTGAGGTGAAAGCAATTTCCGGGCGTAGACCAAGTTGGTGGCGTACGAAGCGTGAGTCTATTCCTATGCCGGATGAGGTGCTGTTTGATGTCGGGGCTGCCAATGATGCAGAAGTGAGAGAATTGGGCTTAAAGGTCGGTGATGTCGGTGTGCCTGCTACTAAACCGGAACTTATCAATGGGAAAAGACTGGTGGCTCATGGGTTAGATTGTAGACTTAATGTATATGTGCTGATGGAATTAGCTAAGTTTTTGGCCGCTAATAAGGATAAAATCTACTATAATGTTACTTTGTTATCATCAACTCAAGAGGAAGTGGGGCTTGTGGGGTGTTATGCCTACTGTGAAAAGAAAAAGCCTAAACAAGCTATTGTTTTGGATTGTGTTATAGATACGGTTCCTAATTTATACGAAAAATCGAGGGGAAATACGGGGGCTCATTTGGTTATGGGGCAGGGTCCTGTGCTGTATACACACCCTAATTTCTTCTCTACTCGTATAAGTAACGAACTTAAGCAAGTTGCTAAAAATATTAATCTTAAATGTCAGGAAGATGCGGGATTTCCCCCCGGATTGGCAAATTTTGTACCTGTGAAGTATTTTGGTGGCGAGGCTGGCTTTGTGGGCCCTGCCATTCGCTATATGCACTCTCCTCGTGAATTAGCGGATATGAAGGATGTGCAGGGTATTATATCTTTGTTGAAAGCTTATTTGACAACTCCTCCGGATTCGCTTAATTCTGCAGAAAAGAAATAAGTTGAGGTATCAATGTATAATGAGTTTTATGAGAATAGGGGGAAGTTTTGTAAAGTCGAGCAGGGCTTGTTTTCGCTGTCCCATTGGGTAGGATGTTCCCCCCCCTCCGATGGCGATGAATGTTACCTATGTGTGATGCTGAGGTAAGTATATTTGCTTCACGGCGTTGTAAGAATTGCATGTGGATTCCATTTCTTAGCAATTATTCTCTGTTACTTTGTAAGGATGATTCAAAAATTGCTCTTAATACACTTCTTCAATATATTAACCGTCAAAATAGCCGCCCCCTTTGTCAATTACGTTATACCCTATCGAGCAAATTATTTATTCCAACGTGATTGTTTATTTCATTTAAATGTATGTAAACAAGATTATCTTTTTAATACAAAGTAGAAAAAATTATCTAGTAACGTTTATAGACTCATATTATCTTGAATGTTTGGAGGTGGTAGGTTTTCTCTTCTGAGGTGCAAATTTTTATCTATCTTATTATTTAGTTCACATTTACCATATTTGCAAATGATAAATCTTTCCCCAAACAGCTGATTCACTTTTACAAGGAAAGGCCAAATCTTCTTTAATTTTACATCTTCCTCAATATGTAAAATATAAAAAGATCCGTTATTAAGTGAATATTCTTTTTCACACCAGTATAACATATCTTTCATATCACTAACATTCTTACCGTCGACAGCATATCCGTAGTTAGTAAAATAAAAATGTTTTATGTCTTTTCCTTCATAACTTTCTTTATAATTATCAAAAACTGATTTAATACCATCTTCCCGACAACTAACAGTGTAATCCATATCACATATTAGATATTTTCCTATGAAACAACAAAATTCCTGAGTTTCGTCTTCTAAGTAAATTTTTATTTTGCTATAAGTCAAATTTCTATTAATGATTGCTGATTTATATGTTTCTGAAAAAACTTGAATAGTTGATTCTGAATGTAACAAAAAAACATGTTCACATGATTCTATCACACAATATGCGTTACGTTGACATAATTGACAAACCAGAACAGAACATAAGATAGACACTAATACTGTTACTATATTAAATAGTATGCGGATTCTTAACGACATCGTTTGGTATATGGTATGATTTTATGGTTGTAGTTAATAAGCCAATCTTGTATGTTATTTCACAATTTTTTTTTTGCTGTATATTTGCTTAATCTCTTAAATAATAAATCATCTAAAATTTGTAATATAGATACAATATTGGATTTAGTCCCTCCTTCAATCTTTTCTCTTTTATTTAATTTACCATAGAGATGACATCCTAAAACTTCAATATTTTTAGGTAATTCAGAACTATGTATATAAACATCTTTATCTATCAAGATAGTGTAATTATTATAATATCCCCTTGAATGAGTCAACAAAATTATTTTATCATAATAAATTGGTTCATTTGCATCATAGAAAGCATAATCACTTGCATCGATGGACATCCTACGATTGCCTATATTGTCGCAATCGCAGGCGTAAGTTTGCCCATTTATTTGAGCACTAGCAAGTTCTGAACGATATGTATGCACGAAGCTATCGTTTGCTGTCTGCCCATTGCGTGAAGTCTGACGAGTCAGCGGACGCCCTAATGCATCGTAGGTATACACACGTTGAGAAACAAGAGTATTGCCACGTTTATAAGCCATCTGCGTCAGCAAATCTCGCTTCTTCTCAAAGCCTTGTGTGATGCTTATGTTGTTCGGTATGGATATGGTTTGCAAAAGATTCGCTCCATTCATATAGGTATAATTAAACTGCTTCACTGCTCCTCAGAGATTCTCCTACAAAAAATTGGGTAGGTTGACAAAACGTAGTGTTCATATAATTTTATAGAAATAAGTTTTCACTAGCAGTTTAAATTTTGTTCAATAATTTAATATAATCCAAATAACGATTTGAAGAAACAATATAATTGGACATAGACTTATCCAATTTTTTTTTAATAACTCATATAGCGATATAAATAAGCCAATGAAAATCACAAAACTAGACACTAGAATGAGTAATAATATAATATATATTATTGTCGTTGCAACCACATTCTGTTCATTATACGGATTAATTATAAGAATAGAAAATAACAATCCAAATAAAGCCAATAATAAAATAATATATCCATAAATAGATATACTACAACCTTGGGTTTTATAGCCTGAAAAATAAAATAAAATATAAAAAGTACATGAAAACAAAAAAAGAATAAAAAGTATGCCGTTTAACATTATTTTTTTATTAGTAGTTCATAATTTTCTAATACTCTATATGCCCATGAGTTACAATTATCTGTTGATTCATCCTCAATGGTTCTATATAAAGTTCTAGGAATATATATCGGTTGGCCCATAGAATTGTAACTATATTGAAACGTATGTATTTCTACAAGTTTTATTCGCATCAAATTATATGGCTTAGGTGGTGTTTTTCTAATAGCCTCTTTTAAAATACAATCATCTAAATTGTTTCTTTCAATAGTATATCCGTTTGGTGTATCTGCTATTAACCCTTCTGGGAAATAGCCAATATTAGTTCCGTCTTCAAAGAAGAAATGAGAATGTTGAAATGATATTCCATTTGCTTTATCTATATCAATTTTTGTAAAACTGCCATGATCTCTTAAAAAAACCAAAGCTCTTGTTGCATAATATGCACATCCATCATTATCATAATTAAATAAGGCAGCATTCCCCACAAACCCATACAAATTCCGGCCGCCTTGTTCGGCGATGGGGTCGCGGTTTATCCATCGTCCGTCGGTGGGGTTGTAGTGGCGGTAGTTGTAATAGACTAAGGCTAATTCGCTGTCGTAGTATTCGCTACTCCATTGGATGGGTTGGTTGATGTCTCCGCTGGTGGTGATGCTGCCGAATGGTGTGTAGGCGTAGGTGCTACGGATGTAGCCGTTTTGGCCGAAGATTTCGCAGATATTCTTCGTCAAGTCCCAGCCGTAGGTATACCATGTGCCGTCTTTTTGGATGGCAAGAGGTCGTGTGGCGATAGGTTGAGTCGGGTCCCAGGTGATGAGCCATAGGCAGGAGTGAACGAAGCAACTAACTTTGCATTGCTCCTCTGTTTCAAGCTCGTTGAAAGAATTGTATGCTAAATCCCTCACTCCTGCATCATCGCTTA
>JAUNER010000040.1 GCA_030525455.1 Akkermansia sp.
CGTCATTGTTAACTGTGGCTTCATGGTGATGCCCGGTGCAGGTGCTCCCGTCGGCATGGACGTGGGCTGTATTTTGTGCAGAGGTGGTGTTGCTGGCAAGGGTAAGTGTTGTGCTTAGCGTGCCACAGATAAGGAGTGAAATAGGAAGTTTGTACATAGTGGTGTTATTTTGAGAGGTAAATAATTTGTGTGCGTACTTGTAGGAGTTTTTCAAGTGCTGTGAGGAAGTTTACTTGGCTTTCGTATTTTAGATGTCTGGATTCTGAAAGTTCTGGCATGGGAATTTCTCCGTGCTTGTAGAGTTTTTCCATGGTAATGAGGGTTCTGGTGTAATCATTTAGACGTGAAAGTTCTGATTTACAATGGCTACTGATGATGTTTTGGCTTGTTTCTAGCTCTTTTACATGGAAAAGCGTTTCTTTCCATAATTGAATCGTTTCGGCATGAGCTAGGTTTCTGTTGCCTCTTGCTTCAGCTATGGCTTGGCGATTTCTATTCCATAATGGAATGTTAAACCCAAATTCTCCGCCTACTTCTTTTTCATCGTCTTCGCGTGAAAAGCCCGGACCTATTTCTAAATCCGGATATTGACGGCGTATTTCTGCTTTGAGTGCTGTCTCTGTAGTGGCGTAGGTGGCCATTTGGGCTTTGATTTTTGGCAACTGCATGAGCTTTCCTGCGGATGGCGCCTTAATCAGCCTTGGTACGTTGTAATTTATTTGTGAGATGATTTGGATGTGTTTTGCCCCATCCGGATGCATACCCATTTGCTTCAGTAGGGCTAGGGTTTGTATTTGTTCTGTTTCTTCGAGTTCTTGGAGTTCTCGTGTTATTGTGTTGAGTCGTTCTGTGGCTGTTTGCCCTATGGCAAATTCTGCTTCGCCTACCTTGATGAGCTTATTGATGATTTGGGTCTCGTTTTTAAGGGATTTTAGTCTTTCTTGGACGAGTTCTTTTTTTGCCTTCGTGATGCTTAGTGCGTGCCAATTTGTTTCTAATTCTGTGCAGAAGTCTAGCTCTGCTTGTTTGAGTGACCAGTAATCACTTTCTTTGTATTGCTCGGCTAGCTTCTTTTCCAATGCCGGTATCCCTGTTAGGGGAATGCTTAATGATATTCCACCAGAGTGGTTGAGTATGTTTTCCTGGAGTACTTTGGCCATCTCCCATGAAATAGATGGGTCTGCCCACCAGCCACTTTGCTTTTCTACTTCTTCTGTATTGGCTAGCTTGATGCGGGCTTTGTTGAGCTCAGGGTTGAGTATGAGCCCGGTTTTGATTGCCTCTGCCTGGCTTATTTTTATTTTCCCTTGTGTGGGGGTTGTGAGTCGCCATGCTTGCTCTTCTGTTTTTAAGTCTATCGGACGGCTTTCGTAGACTGCACACCCTGTAAGGGTAATCGTTAGTATGATGGATAGATAGGTTTGTGTGTGTAAAATCATAGTTATTGATGAAAATAAGGATTCAAATTTGTGCAAGTCTTTTGGTTTGCACAATGATTCTGCTTGTGATGAGGTGTGTCTCATCACATCTTTCCTCTATTCTAAATTAATAAGGGGGCTTGAAAGCCAATGGCGTATGATTGCCTATGCCGTTGGTGTTCCGGGGGTAAATGAAAGGAATATTTTGGTCTCCTTTCTTTAATCTGGGGTATAATGTCTATGTAATCCGGAATGATAAAATAGAATTGGGGTTGGCTTATTTGCTCAGCTCGAAGAGTGGTACTGCAAAGGATGTCGATAACGATGCTTTCGTGTTCACACTGATGTTGGCATTTGTCTTGTGTGGCGTCGTTTATTCCACTCTCTCCTGTATGATGTGAATGACAACTACATCCGCTGTGTTGTGTTTCACATGTGCAGTCTCCTATGAAGATATTCCCATGACAATGGCATAAGCTAATCGCTCCCGTACCGCTTACAATAGTAAGTAGTAGGGCTATGAGCATTAGAATTTGAGCACCTAGTTTTGCCATTAGTGTCTGACAAACTGTAAAAAAATTACTTTTCTCGGTCAAGCGGAAATGCGTTGTTTTTGCCTATCAGGTGTTTTTAGTTGCTCTATTTCTGTGATTTATGTGACTTAGATTCCGGGTTTTTGGCTCCCTGAAATTTTTTTCTAGGCCCACTTTATTATCTGTGGATATTTGGCGGATTCGTTCAAAGTTTCTTCTTGTCAAAATTATGAATATTCGTCAGAACGAAACAGGTAGTCTGAAGTTGCGCTTTACTCTTAATTGCGGTGGTCGCTTTTCTAGTGTCAGAAAACAATTAGGTCTTGCTACTTCGTGCATGGTGGTCGCAAAAAGACGGGCGGGTATGATTCTTTATGTTTTAAATGCTCTTTCTTGGATTCCGAAGAAAAGTAAGGATTATCAACTCCCTTGTTCCGCAAATAAGAATGATTCTTTCTACTTAAACGATGATTTGGATAAACAAGTCCTTATTGCCGCTGAAGAAAAAGCTCGTGATTATACTGGTAAAGATTTTGTTTTGTGCCTGATTTATAGAGATACTCGTGATAATTTTTATTCTACGTTCCGTCTTGCGATGCCTAATTGGCCTGTTTCTTCGTGGATTGATGATATGAGAATTTTGTTGCGTAGTTTAGAGCAATGTAGCGGTGAGCAGTTCTACCTTTATAATTTTATGGCTATTCGGGTTGAGACCCCGTCCGGGCTTATTGTCTGGGGGAGTTTTATTACTAAAAATAAGCATTTGGAAAATACAAAACTTCCTATATGATGGGCCGTTAGTATCAAAGTTCGGCACAAAGGCTTCTTCCTCATTGCGTTGGATAGAGCTGTATTGGTTCAAGTTAT
>JAUNER010000026.1 GCA_030525455.1 Akkermansia sp.
GTATTACAAACTTCGCCTAATTCCCCGAGCAATTTTACAGCATTTGAAATGCTGTGTATTGTAACCATATAACAATTAGTTTGTTGCATAATTAAAGAATTTCTAAAACTCTTATTTTTTGTCATACCTCATATTATGCGTGTTGATAAAACATTTTAACTATCAATAAAAAAACTCGGCTCTATCATTTTCATACTTGATACAGCATTTCAAATACTGTCCACTTAGGCCCATATTTTCTAGTGGCAGGAAAAACGGGAGGGGAATGGGGATAGTGGCATAACGCGAATTGCCGATTTAGGCGAGTTGCAAGTTTGTGGCAATTTATATACAAAAGAGGGCACTGGGGGAAACAGGAAGATAATCCCCTGTATTTAACATTAAACAACTATAAAAATGGACAAAAACACACAAACAGCTAATGCCCTTGTCAATGGGCAAGTACTGAAAATGACGGATATAGCACGGTTATTTCTAGAATTGATAGAGAAAAGCGAGGTGGGTCACATCACCGATAGCCATCAGCTGATAGCACATTGCCGGCGCGTGATTCAGTTGGGAATCGAGGCAAAGAAGAAAGAAGAACACACGGTTAGCTTTCTTGAGGCGTATGAAGAAACCCTGCGATTGAAATCAAATCGTTCAAAATTTACACTTAGAGACATACGCTACTATATTCGCAAGCTAATGAGAGAAATACCCGAACTGGCAGATAAACCTATAAGAATGATAAGCATCAATGATTGTCGTATGATGCTAGAAAAAGTTTTTGAGGCACTACCACAGAGGAAAAAAGCACGGGCGATACTTTCCGGCATTTTTAATGTAGCGAAAAGGCGGCAATGGTGTGACCACAATCCTATATCGCAAATAGAAATTCCGGTTATTATTGAGCAAGAAATTGTTCCGCTGAATTTACAACAAGCCCAAAGACTAATAAAAACAGCTACATATCGCAGATACCGGCATTGTTTAGCGGCAGTGGGGCTTATGCTTTTTGCCGGGATAAGGCCGGAGGAACTAAAACGGCTTAATTGGAGTCATATAGACTTAGAGGAGAGAGAAATCAGCATACCGCCAACTCATAGTAAAACAGGAGGTGGTCGCCAGATTATTATTTATGAACCACTCTATCATCTGCTTATCAAAGAAGTACCAAAAAATCTCAACACACCGATTTGCCCGAAACAATGGGCACGTCTGTGGTCTAGTCTACGAAGAAGAGCGGGGTTTAAGAAGTGGCAAAAAGATGTGCTAAGGCACACCTTTGCGAGTTTCCATGTAAAAACATTTAAAAATCTAGCACTTTTACAGGTATTGATGGGGCATAGGGATTCTCGATTACTACGAACTCGCTATGTGAATCTAAAAGGAATTTCTAGCAGAGATGCTCAACAATTTTGGAAAATTCTACCCTAAGCTCCCCCTCATAGCCTAGCCTCCCCCACTCTAGCTACAACCAAACTATAACCCAATTATAGTGAAAAGAAACCGGTCAGGTTCTATAAGCCAGATTTTGTCCACCGATATGACATCGGCTGTGTGATCATTTTTCTCACGGAATGAGTCTTGAAACTCACCCGAGCCTACTCCTACTAAAGAGCAGATGCGACTAATACCCGGGGATCCAACGAGCAGGCGACCCTTCCCCTGTTTGTCTTGCATCGCGCGGGGTTTACCATGCCTCCTTAGTTACCCTCGGAGCGGTGAGCTCTTACCTCCCCTTTTCACCCTTACCCGAGCAGTTGTCTACCACGGGCGGTTTATTTTCTGTGGCACTTTCCGTCCGAGCCTCCTTGAGAGAAGCTCGTCTCCTGTTTTCACAGGACACGCTGCCTTATGATGTCCGGACTTTCCTCTACCTCGAGGTAAGCGAAGCTCCCCCCGAAACAGCGATCACCCGAACCTGACCGGCGGCACTCTTCATACCTATTCCCCCCCCAAGGGTAAAGCCAAAAGCGACTGATGCACGCAATTTTTTCATCTTCGCCGCCCTGCTAAAATGCAATAGAACAGAAGGGGGCTAAAAAAAACGGCAAATAAAAAATACTGCACCCCAATACTTAATAGACCACATTCCGGAATAAATCTCTCATATTTTTCGGGGGGGGCGCTTAGTGGGTAGAGGGCACATTAGTTATCCCCCACATCGGGACCGGATGGTGATGAGGGGTGTTTATATCGCCAAACCTTTGTAAATGCGGCAGAAATTAAGCCCGTAGCCACAGCCACCACCGCCACGGCAATAAACATGATAAAACCCGTGAAAAATCGCCCCATAGGAGTCACAGGAACTACATCCCCATAGCCTACGGTACTGAGAGATTCTACCGAAAACCACAAAGCATCTAAAAAAGAAGCAAATTTCTGCGGTTGGGCGGCATGCTCTGCCATATAAATACCTAGTGACGTGATATAGAGCATAAAAAGAAGCACAACTGTAAAAAAGAGCAATTCTCTGCGAATCATGCGAAATGCCTGATAAAACCGAGACGCACTCACGCTAAATCGAGCCAGTTTAAATATGGCAAAAACACGCACAATACGCAGAGAATTTAATACCTGCACATCTACCCCCCATAAATAGCACAGCCCGGTCACACAAACAACGAAGTCGAGTATCCCCAAATTGCTCAACGCATAGCCCATGCGAGGCCGCGAGAACATAAGGCGAAATGCGTATTCGACTATGAAAAGGTAATTTATCCAATGCGTTACCCGTAGAGAAATACGCCCCACATAGGGGTGAAGCTCCGGGATGATGCTAAGGGTATACAGGACAAACCACCCTAGTATCAAAACACGCACGACAGCTTCCCATGGGCCGAAGTTGACAGCCCCATTGCTGTCGTGCTGTAATTTCATCTGCTAATAATAGCTGTATGGTTGTTAATTCTTTAAGGCATCTGCCCAAGCTTCTGCCTTGAAGCCAACGCACACTTTCCCGTCTACTACCAAAAGGGGACGCTTCACCAACATTCCATCTGTGGACAATAGGGCAATTTGCTCATCAAGCGACATTGTAGACAGTTTATCCTTAAGTCCCATACTCTTATACAACATACCACAGGTGTTAAAAAACTTTTTGCTCGCTAAACCGGAACTTTCGATTAAAGTGCGTAACTCGTCCGCACTTAGTGCCTGCTCTACTATGTGGCGGTCTGTGAACTCTACGCCCTGCTCTGTTAACCATGCTTTTGCCTTTTTGCAGGTCGTACACTTCGGATATTCGATGAATTGAATCGTCATGCCCACACGCTAACTTATAATTCGCCTCGGGGTCAAGCTCTCGACATGACTCTAAGTAGGTATGACAGAATTAGAATGATTCTAAAAACTAAAATTAAAGAAAAAAGCCCCACCTAAGAGGAAAAAAAGCAAAGGAGAGGCAAAGCAAAAAGCCCTAAACAACAATCACATCACCACGAACAGGCACCGACACAGGAGAAGCCACTTTCTGGCGAAGAGCCGAAGCGAGAGCCTCTGAGGCCTCTTTCTCACCGTGAACGAGAATCACATGAGATTTAGGTCCGGAAATACGGTCAAAATACCCTAGTAGCTCATTATGGTCAGCATGCCCGGAGAAAGAATCCATCTCCATCACGCCGGCTTTAACAGAGTAAGTTTTGCCAAGGATGGGAACTTCCTTCCAGCCATCGACGATTTTTCTACCGAGAGTATTCGTAGCACAATAACCGACAAAGAGAATAGTATTTTTCGGGTTTTCGATATTATTAGCCAAATGGTGAAGTATACGCCCGGCTTCGCACATACCGGAGGCAGAAATCACAATCGCCTGGCCTTTCATACGGTTCAGAGCCTGAGATTCCGTAACCGTACGAATCAAGCGAACCTGCTCGAAATGGAATGGTTGCCCCTCTGTGAAAAGGAAATGATACACATCCTTATTAAAACACTCCGGATGCAGTCGGAAAATTTCTGTAGCATTCACCGCCATAGGGCTATCCACATAAACAGGCACACGAGGCAACTTACCATCATTGTAGGCCTTATTCAAAATGTAGAGCAACTGCTGAGTTCTTTCAACCGCAAAGGCCGGGATGTAAATACTGCCCCCCTGAGCCAAAGCCGAACGAATCGCATCGCAAAACTCATCATCCGCCCGCGAAGGAGACTCATGAAAACGCCCGCCATAGGTACTTTCCATCAGCACAATGTCTACATCCTCTACCGGTTCCGGGTCTCGGAGTAGCTCATTATCACCGCGACCGACGTCACCGGAGAAAAGCAAGCGTTTCTTCTTCCCGCCGTCCTCTCTATCGACGATATCCAGCACAATTTGAGCCGCCCCCAAAATATGCCCTGCATCATAAAAAGTAAGAGTAACCCCATCTGCCACAATCATGCGTCGCCCGTACTCAATGCACACAAAAGCACGCATACACATCTCGGCGTCTTGCTTGGTATAATTAGGCGTTACTTCAGGAGCTTTTACACCATTTCGCTTATTCATCTTATTGATAAATTTGCAGTCATGCTCTTGAATATGAGCGGCATCTGCCAGCATGATTTGGCACAAATCACGCGTTGCATTTGTAGCGTAGATATTCCCCCTAAAGCCTTTTTTCGTGAGATTAGGTAAGTTGCCGGAATGGTCAATATGAGCATGCGATAAAATCACAGCATCAATTGATTCCGGAGAAAAATACGGAAAATCCTTATTGATATGCAGAGCCTCTTCGCGACGCCCTTGGTACATACCACAATCAAGCAAAATACGAGCACCATTTACTTCCAGCAAATGCTGAGACCCCGTCGTCGTACCTGCAGCCCCACAAAAATGAATCTTCATACCTACATTTATATAACAAATGTACAAAAACGCAAGTAATGAAAATAAAAATTAAAAAAAATTTTTAATAAACTTTAGGAATCAAGCCCCGGCGACGCATTCTTTCTTCCACCCGGCGTTTATTTTCCTCTAATCGAGAAGCATCATAAAGCTCATCCACAGGAATAGCATCCGGTATAAAATTCCCCTGCTGACGAGCATGATACTCTTCAACCTTAGGAAGAACACCCTGAACCAACTCACGACAAATCCATGAGGGCAAAATATACGTCTCTGTACGACCGGCACGGCTCAGAGCAATCCCCACAAACCGACCATGAATATCAATCACCGGACAGCCGGCACGCTCCGGATACAAGGTCAAATCTGACTGAAGCACAAGGGGGAATTCACCGCGCTTAAGGCTCATTCTATTTCCCATAGCATTCATTTGCTCTAAGCGTTTTTGCGGGAATTTTTTTGCTTTTGGGCGGGCACTCGTCACCAATGTCCCCTTAATTAATTGTCCATTTCTAAGCACCTCGTATGGGATAGAAGTACCCGGACGCACCCCGGCCATAGCAGAGCGAATAGAATACAATCCATCGACAGATTTATTATTAATAGAAACAATAATATCCCCACGCTGTAAACCACACTGCTGAGCCCCACTCTGAGGCTCCACCCCGGCCACAAGCACGCCCTCACCGGTCCATTTGGATTGAGAAACAATGCCTAAATACGATTGGTCCTCTGAGCGCAAGCTACGCTGAGCCACAGAAACCACCCCGAAATCACTCACATGACCGGAAGGCGACACCGCGGCAATCATCTGCCCCACAGAAACATCGACATACGATTCCATGTCAATAGGTGGCAGCTTCAAGCTAGGGGCATCAAGCAAAATAAGGTCATGCTCCGGTAAGGCAAACAAAACCTTTGCATCATAAATTTTCCCCTCTGCATCGACAAGCATCACAGGACGACGTTCCTGCTTTAGCTCACTAAGCTTCGTCAGCACTTTTCCCTGCCCTATAACCGTACCCAAAGCCACCTGTTTTTTTCCGGAAACCAGTGCGACCACAGACCGCCCGATAGGGGCAGCGAGTTTATCCCATTCCTTAAAAATCTCTATGGCCTGTGCATTTAAACTCTGCTTATCCTCCGGAGCAATCAACTTTTCTGCCGGGACAGGAGCCACAATATCTTGAGCAAAAGCAAGACTACATAGAATCAATAAGATAGAAAATCTAACAAACACGGCAAAACTTATTTTTTAGAATTAGAAAGAATATCGCCACGCCGAGCAAACGTCAATTTAGCATGATAAGAAACACCACGCCGCTGTACCTCCAGAAGCACCGTCTCATTGGGGCGGAATCTGCCCAGCTCACGAAGCATATCTCTGGTAGAAAGCAGGCGGTGATTATCTAGCTTACGAATCACATCCCCGGGGCGAATCCCTGCCTTATCTGCCGGAGAACCAACCACAACATCCTCTACTACCACACCCTCGACCCCATAAACATCCATCATAGAGAAGCCCATCACCGGAGTTTCCGGGTCGGCCATCGGGTGCAATCCCAGCTGCCCAAATTGCTGACCGGCGACCAATTTTTCCCAGTCTTTTTGGATAATTGAAATAGGGGCATGGTTATTGATTTTCAAATGCGGGCCAATGGATGAATGAATACCCACTAATTCACCATCTAAGTTAAACAAAGGTCCCCCTGAATCCCCCCCAATAAGGGTACACTCCGTAATCAAAAATCTCTGTTTACCACCGGAACACATACGCCCCAATCGCACGGGGGCACGGCGCTCCGGGTCAAAGCCCTTCGAATGCCCCAGAGCGACCACAAAATCCCCTACTTTCAAGGCATCAGAATCACCCAACTCAACATGAGCATAATCCCCCCCCTCTGTTATCTGCACCATGGCCACATCTCTGGTAAAATTCGCCCCAAGCACTCGCCCTTGCACCTGACGACCATCCGGCAAAATCACCAGCATCGTATCATTCCCCTGCACCACATGAGCCGCTGTGAGCACCAAGCCCTCAGAACGCACAATGACACCGCTCCCGGTCTCGCCACGCTTCGCCACCAGGGCAACAGTAGCCGGGGTTACTTTTTCTGTAACAGCACAAACTTGCTCCTGCAACTTTTGCATTGAAAATTCAAAACCATAGCTCACCCCAACTAGCATATAAAACATCAATACCACCCAAACGACAAAGTAACTCAAACCTGTCTTTTTCCTAAAATTATCCATGAATATGTGCGTGTGTGAAGTGACAGACCAAGAATGCCATAAATTTGTTCAAATAAAGTCAAAAATAATCGCAAGATTGCGACATACAAAGCCACGCCCCCACGCAATTATGTTAGAATCACCAACGATAATGTGTGCACGGCCTAAAAAGATAAAACCGAACGTAGATTGGGACGACAATTTCCCGGCGGCACATCCGTCAAACAAAGAAAAGCGGTCTGCACCCAGCCCGGCATACCCCTCGCATACCCAAGAAGCCCCCAAACCGGCTATAAAAAAGCCACGACGCCCCCGAAAATCCACCACACAAGTGGAACATGACGAGCTACCACTATTTGACCCGGCACCTAGCAACGCCGAGCCACCGAAACAAGAAGCACAAACGCCAAGGAAAAAGAAAAGGAAGTTTACCCTATTCTCTGCTCTGCTCTACATTCTGTCATTGCCATTTAGATTTCTTTGGTCCCTCGTAAAGAACTACCGGCTCATCATCTCTATACCGCTCTATATCTTTCTAAGTGTGAGTTTTGTAGGGCTAGTTGTTTCTGCCATACTCATTTTCCTATACGGCACGATAGCCAACCGCTACGACATCTCTGAAGTAAAAAGCAACATCCCGGAACGCACACAAATCTTCGACCGAAAAAATCGCCTCATTGGCACACTTCATGGCGAAAACCGTCGACGAATCCCTCTATCAGAAGTGCCGCCTATATTCGTAGATGCCCTACTACTACGCGAAGACAGTCGGTTTTATTCCCACGGGGGAGTAGACTGGATTGGTGTAGGGCGAGCTGTGGCTCAAGTCGTCAAACACAAAAGAACCACGCAAGGGGCCTCTACCCTCACCATGCAGTTGGCTAAAATCACCTACAACCACCAGGAACGCAACCTGCACGCCAAACTTACGGAAGTAGCCCTCGCCAAACGAATAGAAGCCACCTACAGTAAAGATGAAATTCTGGAAACTTACATCAACCGCATTTTCTGGGGGCATACCTTTCTAGGCATAGCGGCAGCGGCTCGAGGGTACTACGACAAAGAACCCAAAGATCTGAGTCTGGCAGAATGTGCCACACTGGCGGGCATTATTTATGGTCCCAACGATTGCTCACCCATCAAACACCCCGAACGTGCAAAAAAAGTACGCGACATCGTGCTAGGTTTACTCAAAGAGGCCGATAAAATCACGGAAGAGCAGTATCAAAATGCCCTACAAGAGCCCATTTTAACACGTCGCCCCCAATCCAGATCTGAAGAAAATTACGCCATGGGATTGATTCGGAGGGAGCTAGATGCCATCCTAGAAGAAGAAGACATTCGCCTAGGAGGTCTCATCGTTTACACAACGCTGGATTTGGATTTACAGAATCAAACGCTGGATGCCATCAATAAACACATGAATCAGCTGGAAGCTCGACCGGATTTCATTAAGCACCTGCGTTCATTACAAACAGCTCGTGAAAAAAAAGGCATCATCAGAAATAAATTTACCACAAAAGCGGCTTATGAGAAAAACATAGCGGCATATAAAAAACTCAGTGACGAAGAAAAGAAAAAAGTCATTGAGCCCAAGCCCAATTACATCCAATCTGCCGCTGTAATCATGGATAATAGTTCCGGGGCACTACTCTCGGTAGTAGGCGGACGCGATGCCGAGGAATCTATGCTCAACAGAGCCATCCAGTCACGACGCCAAATTGGCTCACTATTTAAGCCATTTGTCTACACCACGTTTTTCCAGCAAGGGTATCATGCCGGGACGATGATTTCTGATAACCGAATAGCCACGGGGGAAATCAAAGGTGCGGCAAACTGGCATCCGCGAAATTCTGATGGCTCCTACCGCGGAATGCAATCTGCTGCCTATGGGTTAATAAAATCCAGAAACACCATGTCGGTGCGTGTCGGTAACACAGCCGGACTGAAAAACGTGGTGAGAGATGCCCGACTAGCCGGATTTAACGGCTCTGTATCACCCTCTCTCTACCTAGGCACATGGGAAGCCTCGCCGCTGGATTTGGCAAGTGCCTACAGTATTTTTGCCAATGGTGGGGTACGCCCTACACCCTACATCATTGACAAAATTACAGATGCCCAAGGGGTGCTAAGATTCAACATCGTACGAAGCAAACGGCAAGTTTATACACAGCGTGCCGCCAATATCACCTCCGGCATCTTGCAGAAAGTCTGCCAAACAGGTGGTACGGCAGGCCAAATTAGCAAATTAGGCTTTACAGCCCCCTGTGCCGGAAAAACCGGGACAACTAATAATTACACAAACGCTTGGTTCGCCGGGTATACTTCTAATCTCACCTGCTGTGTGTGGGTGGGCTTCGATACGGCTACAAAAATCATCGAAAAAGGCTATGGTGGTACGTTAGCTTTACCGATTTGGGTAGACATCATGAAAGCATCTCAAGCGGCAAATTACCCGGCAAATGCCCTACGGACACGTTCGGCATCATCAGGGAATGCACACCTCATTTGTCGCGAGTCAAACAAACTGGCAACTGCCGCCTGTCAATACGCCAAAACGGCTTACCTTGAATCATCTCTAGGCTTCAAACCACCGACAGAAGTTTGCACTCAGCATACGCAACAAACCACGACTTTTGCCTCTGAAGAAAACATCATCTATGCTGAACCGGTCAATGATGATGAAGACATACCACTTGCAGAACCGGTAGATGAAGACATACCGGATGCTATTCCTCTCTAATAACGCTATGTAATCTATGAACGACGTATTCCCTTGGATTCTCATTGCAGTACTATTGTCTTCTTGCATTTACCTTATCATCGCTATGCTGAAACAGCGAGATAGAGCAGTCAATGCCGAAGCTCAACTCCAAAACTTACACCAACAGAGTGAGTTCCTAGCAAAAGCTGATGAGCAAATGCAGCATACATTCGCAGGGCTAAGTTCAAAGGTTTTTCAAGAGTCTAGTCAACAATTTCTCACTCTGGCCAGAGAAAGCCTAAAAAACCAAAATCAAGAAGCTGAACACCAACTAGAGGATAAGCAAAAAGCCATTGATGCCATGCTAAAGCCTATTGGCGAAGCTCTGCAAACACTGCAAACTCGCCTATCAGAAATTGAAACAAATAATACGAAAAATTATTCTACCATTTCTGAGCAAATCAAAACCAGAGATAATCTGTATGCCGAAACAGAAAAAGCACTCAAAGAAGCCTTTGCCGGGCTTAGTAACGAGGCACTCAATAACTCCGGACAACAGCTACTAACCCTTGCCAAAGAACATTTTGAAACTCAGCACACCAAGGCAAACTCTGAGTTAGAAGCACGCAAAACGGCTATCGATACAATGCTCAAGCCCATTAGCGAGGCTCTGGGACTCATGCAGGAGCGAATTGGACAAATTGAAAAAGACCGTACATCTTCATACACCGAATTACTCAAACAGCTAGAGTTTGTATCTACCGGCACAAATAAACTACGCGAAGAAACAGGTCGCCTTACCTCTGCTCTCCATAACAATAAAGCTCGCGGACAATGGGGCGAATTGCAACTCCAGCGTGTCGTAGAGCTCGCCGGGCTAGTCGAGCATTGTGACTTCAAAACTCAGGTAAGTACATCTACGGAAGAGTCTACTCAACGACCGGATATGATCATCAACCTCCCCGGTGACCGTAACATCATTATCGATGCAAAAGCCCCCATGGAGGCATTCCTCAAAGCAACTGAGGCAGAAAATGAGCTAGAGAAAAAACGTTTATATGCCCAGCACGCAGCTGACTTAAAGACTATCATCCATCAATTAGCCAAGAAAAATTACTCCGGCAAAAACAACAAGTCTCCTGATTTCGTTATTTTATTTTTGCCGGCAGAGGCATTCTTTTACGTTGCCCTAGAGCATGAACCCACACTCATTGAGTTTAGTACCAATCAGAAAATCATTTTGGCTACACCTACGACTCTCATTGCTATGCTAAAGACCATAGCTCACTCATGGACACAAGCCAAAATGGCCGAAAATGCTCAAAAAATTTCTGAAGCAGGGAAAGATTTATACGAGGCATGTGCTATATTCGTAGAGCATATTGGCAGGATGGGCAAAAACCTAGGCCAAACTGTAGATAATTACAACAAAGCCATCAATTCCTTTAATAGAACGGTTGGTTCTAGAGTAAGAAGACTTAACGCTCTAGGTGTAACCTCGACTAAAGAAGTTAAAGAGCTGGATAACATCGAAAGTACCCCAAATTTAATCACAGAGGAATAAAAGTGCCCGGGGGAGACTTTAGGATAATTCACTAATTAGCTGCTGCATCGTCTCACAAATGGGAACACCAAAGGCTTCTAAGGCGGGACGGTTACTATACCCCCAGCCCACCAATACCAAGTCTGTACCGGCGTTTACCGCAGTATTCCCATCGTGAGCAGAATCCCCGACCATACAAACCTCTGCGGGGCTAAGCCCCCACTCTGCCGCTATAGCTAAAAGAGCCGATGGGTCCGGTTTACGAGGATAACAATCAGAAAAGCCCATCACACAACGGAAGGGAATATGGGGAAAAATTTCTTTGACCAGAGGGACAGTTACTTCATGCGGTTTATTTGACAATATCCCTATGGGAATGCCCCTTTCTACCAAAGATTGCAAGACAAGCTCAATTCCCTCATAGGGAACTGTTCCGGACTGCCAAGTTTGCGGATATTCCCGTGCAAACCCGGCATGCAACTCGTCTAATGCGGCACTAGGTACAGAGCCATGAAAATGCTCCGACAAAGCAGAACGGCACAACTCCAGAGCCCCACGCCCAACCATTTGAGCAACAGCCTGCTCTGAATGAGTAGGATAACCGAGTTTTTCTAACGCTAAATTCAGACCGCGGCAAATCCCCGGCACAGAATTTACCAAGGTACCGTCTAAATCAAAAACGTAAGCAGCTCGCTTCATGCCGCCATGAGTAATCATTAGTGACAGAAACCGCGTTCAGATGATTGAACGAAAGAAATAATTTCCTTCAGGCAGGCATTTTCGGCATAATCCGACTTTTCTAACTCGACAATGGCTTCCTGGACTTTAAGAGTCTTATTGACAAACAACTTCTTATAGCACAAACGCACAGCCTTAACATCTTCTTCAGTAAAGCCTCGGCGTTGCATACCAATCGAATTAACGGCACGAGTAATAGCCGGATGCCCCTCTACAATCGTATAGGGCAACACATCCTGACTCACGCGAGCAACAGCCCCTACCATGGCATGTCTACCAATACGAACAAATTGATGGACGGCACAGCAACCTGCCAAAATGGCATGATCCTCTACAATGACGTGGCCTGCGGCAGTGGCAAAGCCGGAGAAAATGACATTATTCCCAATCTGGCAATCGTGCCCTGCGTGGCAAGAAACAAGGAATAAGTTATTATTCCCAATACGAGTCTTGCAATCAACGTCCGTGGCACGGTTGATGGTGGAATTTTCACGAAATACATTATTATCCCCTACTTCCAGCCATGTTGGCTCACCGCGATATTTCAAATCCTGACTACGTAACCCGATAACAGCAAATGGATAAAACTCATTGTTTTTACCAAATGTCGAAGGACCGTCTATCACCACATGACTATGTAATACACAGCCGGGACCTAAGGTGACGTGTTCACCAACAACACAAAATGGACCAATTTTCACATCGTCTGCAATTTGTGCGGTCGGGTGAATTACTGCGGAAGGATGTATTTCTGCCATTGCTCTGATAGTATGGCTTAAAATTCCTCGCTAAAAAAGCTTATTTCTTGGAATTTGTCAGAATTTCTAATTTTTTTCTGAAATTTCCATCATTCCCCGGATTTCGGGCCACCATGGAGCAATAAGTTCATAGACACCATACATACAAAGGGCAAAAATAAGTAAGGCTCTAACCAGCTTCCAGCCAGACATTTCTTGCACATAAACGGAAGTCATACCACTAATGCGGTCCCATGGAGTATACCCAAACTGTCTTATCCATAATCCGGAGAAAAATCCGGTAAACCAAATCCACAATGGCGAAAAACACCCCCAGCCTAAAAGCACCACTGCTAATGACCGCTTCATCGTACGCCATACAGTGATGGTTTCTGATTCAGGCTTATCTGAGCTACATAACATACCAATGCCAAGTAGTCTTTTCCCAAATGTAGTACCAAATAATTCTAGCCAAATGGTCTCTACTATCGCCATAGATAAACAAAAATACAGCACAGAATCTATCGTCCCGGGGATGTATTTTGCATCAAATGGCACATCGAGAATTCGCAAAACTAAAAAATATGCCAAACTGTGAAATCCTACATCTACCAGACGTGCGATGAGTCGAATATAGGGATAGGGCACGACGAGTTCCGGCTGAGATGAATTTTGCTCGCCAGACTCATTATCACCAAGTAGCTCTTTCATGGCAGGCAATTCCTTTAATGGCCCCCACTCATCACACCCCTCATGCCAAGCTAAAACATCTTCCGATAAATCACCGGATTCCAATAATGAAACAATTTCAACCTCTGTGGCCGGACCTTGTTTTTCACCATCTCGATACCAAAATATATCCATACCCCATTCCTCCAGATTACATACTTCTCAATGAACGTGCCGGGTCTTGGCGTGCGGTAATAAGTGCCGGAATAATAGATGCCACTACAACCATGACAAAGGCTTTGGCTCCCTGCCAAAATAAATCGAGGGTGTTAATTTCAGCGGGAATTGTCTGCGTACCATGGAATGAAACCGGGAACGGATCAAATCCTATGCCGGCTAAAAACGCTTGCACAACGTCTCTATACTCCAGCACAAGCAAGCCCAGCAATATACCTAAGACCGCTCCGGTCAAACCAATGATAACCCCTTGCCACAAAAAGACACGAACAACCTGCGAGGGAGTAGCACCAAGGGCTTTCATCACGGCAATTTCTCGCTTACGCTGAATGGATACCGTAAACATAACCGCCATGATACAGAACGCTGAAATCAATGAAATAAACGACAGCACAAAACTCATCATGAGCCGTTCTTTTTGCATGAGTTCAAACCAGGAATTAAATCTATCTTGCCAAGTATTGAGAATCCAACTTTCTGCCGGGGCCAAATGAACTAAGGATTGAAGTACAGGTTGCATCATCAAATTCACATGATATGGGTCATCTACACGAACGGCAACCGCCTGAACCACATCATCTGTGTACCCCAAAAGCTCTTGACCAATAACTAAAGGAATAAATAAATCTGGGCTGGGGGTATGTTGTGATGCTCTATAAATACCAATGACTTCCAAATCCTTTGGCATTACTAATTCCTTTATCTTTTTGAAGCACTGCATATCGGCCTCAGAGCGTTGACCGCGGGGGAATTTTTGCAGACACTCATTCCATTGTACAGCAACATCATCTGCGAATTTTACCGAATTTTCATTTACTTTTTCACCGCTTTGCAATAGTTGAAGCATGTGCAAGAGAGCCTCTCTCTCGGCATCGCGACGACGAGCCCCAAGTAGTACATTCATGGTCAAATAAGCCTTATCCGTATCGGCCATAGACGCTAGCAAATGCCCGGAGTCTGATTTTTTCAGAGAACTTCCCCATTGCTTGAGAGACTCTAACTCTTTTGGATGTTTATCAGCTACAAGTGGCAACTCTGTTTGCTGATAGGCATGAGAAATCTCTTGGAAATTTCTCGTTGTGTAAATGCGTAAGGTATCCCCAACTGATAACCCCAAAGTTTCTGCAACAATGGAAGAAACGACGGCTTTTTCGCCCATATCCAAATCAGCACTTCCCTCTGCTGTGAGCTTTTGCAAATCGGCTAATTGCGAAGCATTTTCTGTATCTATGGCCCGAAAAAAGCAGGGGCGTTGACGCCCTTGAACATCAACAAGGGCATAATCTTCTATCAAGGCATAAGTAGACTGCACACCAGGTGTTTTTTTTAGTTGGTCACAAACTGTATACCAATCCCCTATGACTTCACGCACGCCATAGTCGTTTTTGTAGCACACTTGTACATGCGGTGAATGAGCAAACAAATTGCCCTGAATTTCTTTTTGCAGCCCCTCCATCACGGACAATACCACAATAAGAACCATGACCCCTAAGGCTACCCCCACCAGACAAATTAGTGTGATGATGGAAAAAAACGTGCGCAAAGGATTTAAATATCTCAGTGCTAAACTTAAACTAATGGAACGCGTTAATAAATTCTTCATGAAAATTGTCTGTTCGCCAACTTGCCTTATCCTTGCCAAAATGCCAAGCCTAATTCGTTTTTATGTCTAAGCTTGTCACTTTCTCCTTACATACATCCTAATCGCTTACCATGCTCAATGAGTTTTTCCAGATGCTCAGTCGCCACCTCCGAAAAAAACATATGAGTCCCAACAAATTGAACATTCCACCATTCGCCATATCTCTTAAAAAGCTTCAGTTCCGAGTTCGCCGGAATGGAATACTCCTCACCCTCGTAGTTTGCTTTCTTCAAAGGAAAAATGTCTTTGCTTCGATAAATAAGTGAAACAGGAGCTATATGATGCTGCCAATGCCAACGAATACTTGTAAATACATAAGAACTCGGCTCCGAAGAAATTAGTTTTTCTTCTTCATGTTCTAGTTGGCGAAATACTTCTTCCCAAGTTTCTAGTGTTCTCCCCTGCAATTTTTCTGCTTTTTCGTAAGCAAAATAGAGTTTTTCGCAAACGTCAACCACATGAGCATGGGCTAGCTCCGGAGTCCATTCTTCTTTCAAATAATGTACCGGGAATATGTCTACCATCGGGTAGATTTTATCATAAGTACCAATGCGATAAACCTGTGTCCATTCTTCATCAGATTCTGGTAAAAAATCATTGTGCACCACCTTGCCCATTGAACCAATAGGAAGTTTCAGTTGGCAACATTCCAGTTCATGGGCTACTTCCTGAAATCGCAATAACTCCGTGTACGGCATGCTTATATCAATATCATCATCCCACGGAATAAATCCACGGTGACGAACTGCACCAAGCAAAGTTCCGTAATCCAACCAATACTGAATGCCATGTTTATCACAAACCCGTACAACGTCTTTTAGAACCTCAAGCGACAGTAGCTGAACCACTCTATTAAATCCGCGAGCCGGAGGCATAGTAAGCGGATTTAGGGTATAGGATAACATTCGACGCTGAGCTTCGACCTCTTTTTTCAACTCAGCTATTTGATATTCAAGGGTTTTAGAAACCTGCTCCTGCCTAAATTCTCGTCGCTTTTTTTTATTAAAAATAAAGGCTTCACAAAGCTTGGCAAAGACTGGTTTCATAAATTCTCTCTAATCGAATGTGCCACAGTTTACCCTAATTATCTGCATTTGTACAAGATAAAAACTCGCCAACTCATATATTTGAAAATGACAAATTTCCGGATATAGGGGGGAAAATTCACTCACCGGTGTTTCTTCTTTTTTTTGCGGCCTTCATGATTGCCGGACTCACCAGCTATTCTTTGTTCTAAGCGTTGTTTCCAGAGAGGCAACTTGGCTTGTTTTTCCTTTTTATCATCCGGGGTAATAGCGGGGGGCTTTACTTTTGCCTCAAGCCGTTCACGTTCAAGCCGCCGCTGAGCTTGAATTTCAGCCAGCTTGTTTCTACGACGGATTTGGATTCGTTTACTAAGCTCACCGTGAGCAGGAGTTACACGCCATGGACCAACCCGATGCGGCCATGTGATAGGAGCACAAACAGGTTCTGCATCAATAAACTTCAATGCCATGGTCAGCATATTTTTTACATTTGCCAAAATACCGCCATCTGTCCAAACTCCGGACATCCCCATCTCCATCAAAAAAGCCAAATGCAGAGACTCTGCATGAATAGAACATTTGGCAAATTCTCGCAAAGAAACACCCTCCGGCGGACACTCATCCGGAGCGGACACAGCCGCAGAACGAAGTAAAAATAAGGTATCTTTCACCTTCCTCGTCAAAGCATTCACCAAATCTAATACTTTCGGGCGTGCATCAAACCTATAATCCTTTACCTCGATAAGCCATAAATCCTTTTTTTCCGGATGATAAAGCAAAAAGTCCATCTCCTTGCACCCGCCACAGAAATTTTGAGCCTGTCGGGAATAAAACGATGAACACTCGATGCGGCAAACTAAATATCCCTCATCGAATGTAAAACTGTGGACTCCCTCCACATAGTGCGGAGATGGCGAATCAGAGTTCATCCTGTAATTTCAAATACCTATCAGCTTGTTCGATTTCAGCTTCTAATGACTCAATAGTGCCTAAATCATCTAATGAATCACCAAATGAAACACGCACGCCGGCACGAGTCCCCTTAGGAACACTTAAGCCAAAAAATCGACGACACACATCGTCGTTCTTTACCTCAGACAACTGAATTACCAACTCTCTAAGTAAGAAAAGGCTATGTGACGACAAGATAACCTGAACTCCCATTTTTGCTAAGCCCATCAACGACTTCACAAGAGTAGGCAAATGAGAGGCATTCAAATTCATTTCCGGTTCATCCCAAAAGAGGATAGAACCTTTTTTTACCGTTCCATTTCGTAACAAATAACTCAACGTACCTAATCGCTTAAAGCCCTCTGCAACTAAACTCATTTCGATAGGACAAGCACCAGGGCGCTGTAAAAAGAATCGACCATCTTTCTTAATCACCCGACCGCCTATGATTTTTTCAATTCGAGCAAGCACACGTTCTGCCCCAGTAGACATTTTCACTCCCTCTACCTCACCATCTAACCATTTACACAAATCCCAGCAAGGACCATCTAATAGCTCAGGGAAACGGCTACCGACCTGCACAAAGCTCGGATAAATGGCCAAAATCTCGCGTGCAGCTAAAAACACAACTGGTACGTTTAAGAACCGCTTTGGTAATTCATCTATAATCAACCCCTCCTCTTCGTGTCCGGCTTGAAACTCAAATACCAAGTTACCCAATCCCTCCGGCACCCCCTCGCCCTCTAGCGATGCCTCAATCCGAGCATGAGAATTCCCACGATTTTGAGCGGTTAAACCAGATAATCCACGAGCAGTAAAGACCCGCATCAAATCCTTACGCAAACGCTGCTCCTCTGCCCACTTATCCGGCAATGATTTTCGCCCGCCATCAGCACTCCAACGTGCTACTGTATAGCATAATTTAAGTAAATGACTTTTCCCGGAATCATTCCCCCCAACAACAACATTGATCCCTGGCACAAACTCAAAATGTTCCTGCCCGGGAAAGACCGTTACACCAGACACCAGCAAGTCATGTATCATACATCTGTTAATATAGCATAATACCCGCCAAGCTCAAACACGAAAACAGCTTAACTCAAAAAATTTACCATCAAATTTACCACATCTGCACTATCGGTCGATTTTCTGCAAAAGTTCCAATGCGGCAGCACGTTTCATTCGCCAAGCAGGAACTAAACAAGCAACAGATGACAGCCCTAGAACAAGCAATACGGCATATAACAAATGCCCCCATGGCATGGTAATAGGAGGAGTAACAATGCCAAAGTGATAACCATATTCCAAGATTTGAATCCCCCCCCATGCCGCCAGAACCCCAATCCCCAAACTCATCACTATCGAACACATGGAAATCATCATCGTTTCTGCCCACAGCATACGCACGAGCAAACCGGCAGGAACCCCCACAGCACGCATCAACCCAAATTCTCGCCGACGAGACTGAACCGAAGCCAAGACTGTATTTAGCACAGATAAAACAGCAATGACTATCATGATAAGCGGGAGTTGACTCATCGTAAAAATCACACTATCCCCACGTTTGGTCACAGCGGCATCTAAACTTTCTCTCGTTAAAGCTTTCACAAATGGCTTTACGCTGGCATCACCGGATTTTTCAACAGCTTTTTTTTGAGCAAACTCACCTAAATCAAATTGTAACTGTTCACTGGTAACAGACTTGGGAGTTTCGCCCCAGATAAATTGATAAGAATCGTGACCGTACTTTTCCTTTACCCATCTGGCATCTGTAATGGCCATGGAAGCAACCTGACCACCGCGCCGCACACGCATACCGCTCGTTTTAGTTAACCAATGCCACCCGGGAAAAGAAATAATACCTGCAACTTTCCACGATTCACCAGAATTCCCCGTCCCCATAGTCCCCCCTCGTTGCTTAGCTATCAGCTCGTTATTTCTACATTCAGACTGAATCGATGATGGACGAGGGGCAGTGTTCTTTTTCTTCATCCATGCCGTTCTTTTAGTCGTCCTAGGGTTTTCTAAATATAAAACATCCCCGACCTTTAACCCCACTTGTCGGGCAAAAGTATCCGGAATAATCACGGAGGGCTCTGAGACAAGCATTTGATACGCAGATTCAGCAGTTCCCTCAACAAACTCTGGTTTGAATAAAGACACATTACCCCCGGTCATTTCTGCTACAGGGATGCCAGTCAACACCACAGATTTGTTTTGCAAACCGGATTTAGCAAACTCCTTAAACTGCTGAGATACAATATCCGGCTCGTCTACATAAATAGGATACATCTTAGCTCCTTGTAATGATGAGCGAGCCATTAACTCATCTGTATCAGATTCTTGAAACTTAACATACAAAAAAGAAACAAGTGTGCTAGGCGTCGTGTCTGACGGGGTGAATGGCACCAGCATAGAATACCCCCACGTCTGAATCGCTACAAACAAGGAAAGCCCCAATGCCATCGATACTGTCGTACCAACTGTACGCATCAAATGACGACTTAATTGCAACTTGAGGAAAGCATAAGGCACACGCATCAAACACCCCAAAAAACGACCAAAAACCCATTCTGTCACCCGTACGCAAATGGGAGCCAACAACAAAGCCCCACACACCAACCCCGGATAGCCCAACCAGAAAAACATCCACTTACGCCACTCTACCTCAAGCCCAGGTAATAACAACGAAAGCGGTTGTAAAGTCAAACACAGCACCCCCAAAAAAAGAGACCACATCGGAACGTGGCCCACTCGTTCCACTACCCCCACCCCCGGCGATGCCGCTTCTATAGGCAATTGACGAGATGCACGCCACGCAGGAATCAAAGAAGCCAGAAAGGCCCCACCAATAGCACACACTGTGGCCAAACCAACTGTTTGCCATGATAAGGTAGGCATCACCGCAGACTCATTATCCAAATATACCAGTGCTGTACCAGCCAATAAACCACCCAATAAAGCAGGAATACAAAGAATAAGCCCCTCTCCTATTATCAATAATGCTATCTGTCGCCGACTTAAACCTAATACACGCAATAGAGCCAATCGATGAGTTTTTTCATTCACCCCTATACTTAAAGAAGTAAATATAATAAAAACACAGGAAAATAGCACAAGCCACACAGACATCTCAGCACTATCTTTCTGTGACTTTACAGACCTATCATTGGTCAATCTCTGAATGATAGCATCCGTATCTGAAACCACGGCTTTTGCCTCAGTTAACAATGGTTGGATGGAACGGACAAAAACTTGTTTCTCTACACCTTCCTTTAAACGAATATAAATCAAATTAGGGCGAAAAGTTCCCCCCATCAACGATTCACATACATTCACCGGAACAAAAAACGACGACAAGGCAGGTCCACCCACTTTTACTCCTCTCACAATACCCGGGGTAGATTTAGCTTGTTTAACAATGCCGACAACTTTTACCTCGTGTATTTTATCACCCACACGAATTTTCATCATCGTACCCACCCGGGCTTGAAATAACTCAGCTGCGGCACTGCCCAGCACCCCCTCCAAAGCTGACGAAGTAGCCATATTTGGCCATACACCCTCCTCAAGTTCATACGGACATTCCTCTGCACATCCTCCTACAAGAACAGGGCTCTGTGGGGGAATCCCCATTCTATCGCGGACTTGCTCCTCAAATGTTCCTCGTTCATTATCACAGCCTATCTGTAATCTGGGAACCTGCCAAACGGGATTCACCTGCTCTACCGTAGCTAAATTCCCCAGCTGAACGGTTAATTGCTGATGAGCAAATGTAGCCACTTGTGGTGCCGGGGGACCGGGGCGAGTTTCTGGAACAATGCACACATCATAGTACCCCATGTACGCTTCTGCATCATTATCAAACTCTTCTACTAGCGTATCATAGCTTCCCATCGTCCATACGATAAGACTGATAGAAACAAAAATGGCAAACACACTTACTGCCATTCTACCTTTATTTGAGCAAATATCTCGCCAAATTAATTTCGCTGATAAGCTCATATGGTAGTAGCTAATACGCGTTCATAATGAGCAGACAAATCTGCCGGACAAGAAAAACGGGATGTAGGCACATCATCTACAATTTGACCATCTTTCAAAATAACAACTCGCTCTGCCCACATAGCCACATCAGGAGCATGTGTAACAAGCACAAAAACGCTCTTTCTCTCATGGTGCAACTCATGGAAAAGTCTGCCAATCAATCTCGTATTTTCAGAATCCAGATTACCTGTCGGCTCATCTGCCAAGACCAGCACAGGCTCAGAAATCAAGGCACGGGCGATGGCAACTCTTTGTTGTTCTCCTCCGCTTAAATGGGTAGGCATAGCCGTGCGACGATGAGTCATACCAACTTTTTCTATCATCGCCGTCAGCGCAGACTCCGGAACTTTCTTCCCACCGGCAAGGGATGGAAGAAGTATATTTTCTTCCACATTAAGCGTGCTAATCAAATTAAACATTTGGAAGATAAACCCCACCTTATCACGTCGATAAACTGTCAATTTATCATCAGATAATTGAGTTAAATCCGCACCATCTACCCGCACTTCACCAGAGGAAATAGGCAAAAGCCCCCCCAATATATTAAGCAAGGTACTTTTACCAGACCCACTTGCCCCCATAATAGCAACAAACTCTCCTGGGACAACCTCAAAATTCAGATCTTTCAACACCGGAAGCCTCCCGGCCGCAGAAAGGAATTCTTTCCTCAAGCCCTTTATTGATATAATGGGGGTACTCATAAATGTTTAATCGTTAAAATGTCGTCCTTAACCCAATTTCAAATGTACGTGGCTCACCAACAGTACTCTGTACGGCATGGCGGGTCGATTGGATATATTCTCGGTCAAATAAATTATAAACACCAAGTCGCAATGTGGCATCTTTTAACCAACGAGTTTCCGGCAAAGGAATCTCGGCTGTTAAATCAAAGACACAGTAGGATGGAATTGTGTAATTATCTGCTAGTTTATTACCTCTAAAAGTACTGTAATACTTATCTTTCCAACGGAAACCAAGACCGACAACAGTCCCTTCTAGTGCCCCACCGGGAATGCGATATTTCTGCCACAATGCCAAGGAATTCGGTGCAGATGTCGCATCTACCGAGCCTGTGTTGCGGTTTTTGGTGCGTTTATAGGTATAAGAAATATAAGAGGTCCAATTTTCTGTTACTTCCCCTACTAAGGATAACTCAAGCCCCTCTACACGCTTTGAGCCATCTGTATAGTAACGATCTGTATACCCATCTATCGCCATAGGGGTATTATCCTGACGAATGTTAAACCATGCTGCGGTAAACCAAACTTTATCTACAGGGTTGATACGGAACCCAAATTCCATTTGGTCTGCTCGCCATGAATTCGTCAGCGGCTCGCCAAATTCATCTAAATACCCAAAATTCGGAGATGAAGTACGCGACCAGTTACTAAATAAAGCCATACGGTTATTCCAAAGCATACGCGTTACCCCCAGACGAGGGCTCCAAGACATTCCCTCGTCATCAACGTCGTCGATGATGTTTTCGTAAAATTGGGCATCTGCTCGCACACCGGCCAAAAATCGCCAGTTACCATAAGATATGATGTCTTGTAAAAGTACCCCCAAACGAATATTTGTCACATCCGTAGCAGTATCGCGTGAATATTCACGTGGTGCGGGGAAAATCGGTACCGGATCATATAAATCCAAGTAATCCTTTGAATTTTGTGCCTGAGTTGATACTAAACTCGCACCATTCCCCGTTCTCTTTTGTCCTGTGTATGAGACTCCTATCAGGGTTTCATGTTCCATCTGCCCGATTTTATACTCAGCCAGAGCATTGGCATAGCCCCCCCAGGTGAACGTTTCCATATCACTCCAGGCTGCTTCGTATCTGGCTCTACCGGATTCTATCATTTTATCGTAGTATGCAGTTGGCAATCCTCGTCCATCTGATGATGAAATCCCCCAGACATTGTAATCCCTATCAGAGTAACCAAAACTTGCCCCTGTACGAAGAGTCCAGACTTTTTCCAATTTGCGTTCAAAATCAACTGCTGTCAATAGTGATTTTGCATTTAATCGTCCACTGGGCGAGCCATACCAAGCATCATAATGCCCAATGATGTGTCCACCCAGCACAGGGACACCCATGGTCGTTGGACTATTTTCGTACTGAAAAATTGTCGTCCAAATTGTTTTGGTTCTGGCATCATGCTGCCAGCGAAAAATCGGGGCAACACTATATCTTTGCCCGCCGTTAGCATTATTTGAGAGCCAAAATGGACGGTCATATTGCCCAGTGAAAATCGTTCTATACGCTACCCCATCGTTTTCCGTACCGCAACACCCCTGAGCGTCTATACTTAGACGATACATCTGACCATGGTGCGAAAACCTCATCAGTGCATCATTTGTCGTTTCTTCTACAAATTCCGGTTTCTTTAAGTTAAGACTAATAGAACCACCTGCTCCATAGGCGTTATTAACCGACCCGGAACCACCGGAAATCGAACCAATTGGCCCTTTGACGACCTCTACATTTTCTATAAGTGCGGTGTCTAAATTATACCCCAGTCCTTTGGGCAATATCATATTCCCCAGCTGCACATCACTCCCGGAAAATCCTCGTATGCTGTACTGGTCATTCGTTCGGGATAAGAGCATGTCACCTCCGGTTTCCACAGAGGAATCCATACGCAAGGCTTCTATCAGTGATTTTGCCCCTTGAGTTTCTATTAATTCACTAGTAATGACGTTTACTGTTTGTGGCACTTCCTCACTTTTCATATTAGTGAGGGTAGCACTGCTTACTGTTTCTGCCCGCAAAGATTTTGTTTTGATAATCATTTCTCGCTCAGGCATCTCTTCTATACCCGTAGCTTCTGGATTCATCTCGGCATAGCCTATTTGACCACCCGCAATAAAACTCCCCACTATCAGAGCAAGACGTATATACACTTCCGTAAACGAATTCATACAAATTCATTTACCCAAAAATCTACAACCTTGTCAAAATAAAAAGCACTAATCTATTGTCAAACAAGCATCTGTATGACAAAATTAGTCATATCTAACAATGAGCCACCAACGGAAAATGTTCACTAAGCGGATAATCAGACACCTGAATAAGCTCTACCCCATACATGGCGGCAATGGCAGGAGCTTCAGATTTATCATACCCCACAGCATAATAAATCGTTTTTACCCCATGTGCACAAAGAGCCTGCATACAGGAAGTACAGGGCATTGTCGTACAAGCTACCACCTTTGCTTCACCCCTACGAAATAAGCTACAAAGATTGATTTCTGCATGAAGCATATACTTTTGGCGACCCTCGCGACTACTCCAAAAAGCCTCATCTGCCTTAAATCCCGGCATTAACCCATTATAAGCCGTCCCAATCACGCGGTTATCTGCATCAAGAGCGGCCGCACCAACTTTACGATAAGGGTCCTCAGACCTCAATGCTGCCGCATGGGCAAGGGTCATCACATACTGAGGAAAGGGCAATCTCTGACTAGAATTATCATTCATGACTAGCAATTTGTAATTCGGCTAAAAAGCCGGATTCATCTAAATAATGATTCGGAGGTAAAGCGACAGGGTTTGGCAATGTAGCCCCATCAATTACAGTTGCAGAAGAATCTGTCTTCAAATAGAAACCAGGCAATAAACGCCCACACGTACGAGCTCTCATGCCAAGCTGAACCGTACCATCATCCAGCTTGTACACGCTACGCTTCATGGACATGGCTATGACTATGCCTTTATCCATAGCATAGCAAGGTCTCCAAGCAATGTTTGGGAGAACCAAATCCGTACCTCCACTAAAATCATAGAACGGAGTTCTTACCGTAGCCACCAAGCGATATAATTCTTTACGAAGGAATTCAGCCCCGGCTATTTGCTTGATTCCATCCGGCATCTCTGTATCACTCTGACTGATTAAGTAAACAGGACTTGCCGTCAAAATAGGCCACAATACAGCAACCACAGTCTCATGCACTTCTCCCTGCCCCACACTAGAGAGTAACATTTGCCCCGCTTGCAAGGCATTCACACGGGATAACTGCTGAGCATTCATCCATAAATCACAGAGCTTACTCTGCGACTCGGTGGCCGCCAAGAAACATTCCTGCCACTTAGCTAACTCAGGGTCTGCAGTATTAACGGAATCATTCATCAGGCATCTAGCTATTTCATATCCGGTTAATTTGCCTTTCTTTGTAAAAACGAGCGGCTTTTTACCTATACGCTCTAACTGCGACAAAATAGCATCTCGCCCAATGCTGGCAGAAATGTCTAGGGTCGTAGACGACAACTGACGCAACATATTGATAATATTTGTCGTAGAAACATCACAAGGCTCTAGAGGTTGACCTACTGCCGCAGTAAAGCGATAGCAACAACTCTTTGGCATTTTAGAGAAGAATCTATTATCGTAATAAGAGAAAATACTCCCCCACAGCTCATCCATATAAATAGGAACAACAGGAGCACTCGATTTCTTTGCCAATAGCTCTAAGCCTCGACGTGCCGCACACAGCGTGCCGGTTCTGGTAAGTTGCCCTTCCGGGAATATACAAATAATTTCACCAGATTTTAGTGCCTGAATGGCTTTTGATAAAGCTTCTCGCGGATTTCTCGATGAAATAGGCAAACAGTTAAATAATTCCAATATCCACCCCAGCCAACGAATAGCCACAAATTCCTCTGCCACAATAAAACGAATAGGTCGCGGACATATCAAGGAAAGGAACAAGGCATCGGCATAGGTCACATGGTTTGCAACGATAATCGCCCCACCATCATCTGGTATTCTTTCTTGGTGAATAACGCGTGAACGATAAAATATACGCATAATCCATAAGCCCATCATGCGAATAAACTCACGAGGAATCAAACGAAAGGCAATAATAGTAATAGCAAAACTCAAAACAGACAAAGCCCAGAATTGATCCTGCACACAAAGTATATTAGCAAGTAAAAGCTGGAAGCCCACTGCCACCAATCCCATCACACAGTCTAGCATATTCCCTGCGGCTATCACAGAACTGCGATGTGCAGGGTCACAGTTGTCTTGTAAATGAGCATTTAATGGTACTAAGTAAGCAGCGGCAAATGCCCCAGTCACACCAAACCCAATATTACTAGCCAACGAACCAGGCTCAAAAAAAGACATCGCTACACACCCAGCAGTAAAACCAATTGCCCCAAGCGGTATAAGCCCGAGCTCGATTTTCTTTCGGCAAATCATAGAGGCAATCCCCCCACCAACTACCGTCCCCCCACATAGCCAAGCCATCAAAATTGCCGCTATCAAACTAAATTCATCATCATTCCCATGTGAATTTTCCTGTGCTATCTGCAGGGTAATAAGTACCAACGCCCCAGCTAAAAAGTAAAAATAAGATATACCTATCTCGCTCAAACGTAAATCTCGCTTGCTCCATAAGTACTTCACCTGCACAAAGTGCTCATAAAATAACTTCCACTCAAATTTACGTGTCTGATGCGAAGGATAGCGTGGCAAAAACATCGCGGCTATCGCCACAGGTACTGCCAGAGCAGTAAGCACCATTGTGGGAAAGGCGGCAGCTTCCCAACCATTACCTGTGTCTACTAAAATATGGTGGAACCAAATAAAGATACCAATCTGTGCCACCAACATTGACAATGTGTACGACATTTCCAATATGCCGGAAGCATAGCCCAACTGCCGCGACCCGATCATGTCTTTCACCACGCCCTTTTTAGCAGGACTTAGTACCGTGGCCTGTATCGCAAAAATACAAAACCAGAAAAATGCCATCTCAATATTCTCATACTTAAAGCAAAAATACATAATGCCTAGCACGAGAATTTGCAAAAACGACATAAATTGAATAATCCTCGCCTTACAAAAACAATCCGCTAACCATCCCACCAATGGCGAAAATAATATGTACGGCAAAACAAATATGCACCCCAATATGTATTTCAATGAATTTACCCATGAATCTGCACCATATTCTTGATGATTCACGGCTAACCATACACCCAAAGGAATCAATAAAAACTGCGCTGCTTTTTCATTAAAAGCATTTTGTGCCTGTATGAAAACCAGCGAATAAAACCCACGCCATTCTTTTTTTGTTGGGGTTTTGCTCTTAGATGATGATACATCTTCCATCGTGAGATGCATTCTACCAAAGCTTTCTCCCTTAGAAAAGCCAAAATCGCTTCCACCGCTCTCGCCCAGCTTTTCCAATACCTGCTCGAAATTCATACGCCTGCTATATGTACGTACATCTAGCCGGAGAGAGGAAGTAACAAAATTGCTTCTTAAACTCCAAATTTCTTTTTAGTGTCACATTTAACTTTTCTATTCACCGATAAAAACTTGCCAACTGAGCTATAAAGTAATAAAAGTTAGCCATGCCGGAAATGTTATCAGACACCCTAATTGATATTCTCATCTACTCCGTTAGTGGACTTTTATTTGCTTTAGGCATTGCCGGAACGATAGTTCCACTACTGCCGGGGATTTTACTTATTTCTCTGGCTTGTTTATGGCAAGGGCTTTTGGGGGATTCACACATCGTCTGGTGGGAGTGGCTAATTTTAGCACTTTTAGCAGCTTTGGGATTTTTTATCGACAAAATTTGTGCGGCGTACGGGGCTAAGCAATTTGGTAGCACAAAAGCAGGGGTCATCGCCTCAATTATCGGACTTATAATTGGTTCTATATTATTTTCACCATTTGTTGGGATTTTTGTTATTCCTTTTTTATGTGCATTGGGTGCAGAACTTATTTGGGGGAAGCAGCCATTCGTCAATGCTCTGAAAGCCGGGAGTGGCACAGTTCTTGGCTTATTATCGGGCATTATCGTTGAATTCTTTTTAGGAGTAACAATGATTGCTCTCTTCTTTATCTTTTACTATTCAGCATAAAAAAACGGTGAACACCCCATGTGAGTGCTCACCGTTTAAATATTCTAAGAATCGGCTAGTTTTTAGTCGCCAAAACAGACACCTAAATCGCGGGCTGTCTGTACTAACTGACAATCCGGGTCAACCAACTTCAGTGTTTCTACAGCTTCCTCAATAGAAACAGGAACCATCTCGCCCCCTCTCAAGGCTACCATGTAACTGAATTTTTCCTCAGCTACTAACTGCACAGCATAACTACCAAAACGAACACCTAGGATGCGGTCATAAGAACATGGAGACCCACCACGCTGTGTGTGCCCAAGCACACATGCACGAGTTTCAATACCAGTTGCGTCTTCCAGCTTCTTGGCAATAACCTTACCAATACCACCCAGACGAACTTCACCCTGAGTCTTTTCGTCTAGCAAAATAAGCTCATCAGCCAATCGTGCCCCTTCTGATACGACAACTAAAATTTCACGCTGCCCAGCAGCCTTGCGTTCTTCAATGCTCTTAACCACATTTTCCAATGTAAATGGAATTTCCGGCAAAAGAATAACATCTGCACTACCAGCGATACCCCCTTGCAGAGCAATCCACCCTGCATGACGCCCCATTACTTCCACCACCATCATACGTTGGTGTGCATTTGCAGTTGTTTCTAAGCGGTCGAGAGATTCTGATACAACCTCTACAGCACTATTGAAACCAAATGTTACATCTGTAGCACCAAGGTCATTATCAATAGTCTTTGGTACCCCTACCACAGGTAAACCAATTTCAGAAAGAAGCAAGGCAGTAGACTGAGAACCGTCTCCCCCCACCACGATAAGGGCATCCAAACCTAAGCGTTTTACTGTCTGCTTGGTTTTTTCTAGTACAGCCGGCTCAATTTCACCTTTTTGACCAACACCTACCTTAATAGCAAAGTTGCCTTTATTAACCGTTCCGAGAATTGTACCACCCTTAGCACGAAGACCACGGCACTTTGCCGGAGTTAAGTACTCGAATTTATCATTCCCTTCCTCAGACAATAAGCCTTCAAAGCCATCATAAAACCCAATAACCTTCCAGCCGCGACGAGTTGCTGCACCAACAACACCTTCGATTACAGCATTCAAGCCAGGACAGTCACCACCGCTGTTTAACACACCAATAATCATATCTTTCTTTATTTATATTGTTATCGTTAAATGTTTATTTTTTTGCTGCTTTACTTGGCAGCTGAACAAATTCTTTCGGGTCTTTAATATCCATCCCGTTTGCCATCCAGCTTTCCCAAACACTCCACCCTTCTTTTACCATTCTTTGGGCAATGTTGTATCGCTCAGATGTACCTAAAATGACTATCAACATTCTCTGTGCATAAATCCCCTGCACCCCGGTACGAGGATTTCGACGAGATACGGCATTTCTCGTTGCACTTACCATTAGACATGGTCCTGCGGCTCTGGAAGAGCCGGCTTTGATACCATCAACACCAACAACAGTCATCATTTTGTTGCTGTTTGTAATATCGTACATCTGTATCCCTCTTGTCGCAGAATTAACGGCAATTCGACGGCTTGCTTGGGTAACAATATAACAAAAAGCCGCATTTTGCATACTATATGCACCTAATAAGGCCATATCCAAGGCACATGATTCATTCACACTTGAACCAAAATCCTGCCCATGTGGAGCAACAAAGCGAGTTTTTTCCATTTTTAAGGAGCGAGCCAAATTGTTCATCTCATTGACAAAGGTTGGTATAGGCATACCACTACCTCGACGAGATACCAGGTCGCGTCCCACAAACGATGCTACTGTTAAAGCAGATACGTTATCTGAACCTAAAAGTATAGAATAGAGAGCATCTCTCAGTGTTAAAGAATCTCCCGGTTGTAAATCCATCGGATTTCCGGCTCGAAAACCATAGGCTTCCTGAGGAACTGTGATTTGTGTATCCAAAGGAACTCTCGTTCTTGATACCCAATCCAAAGTCACCATAGCCGTGGCGACTTGGGCCAAACTTGCTACTGGGCGTCGTTCTTCTGCATTTGAACTATACAGCAACTTCCCAGAATTAGCTTCAATAGCTATATAACTCGGCCGACTCTGCTGTGCCTGAGTCATTAATGGCAACGCACATGCCAGTGCCAAAATAAACGCAAAAATTCTTTTCATAACCGGTTCGGAAAATTCTACTCCTTCCGACACCATTTGGAAAGCCTAAAATCAGTCCACAATCACTTTAATTTGTCATGAAACAAAAGAAAGAAAAAACACTATGCCCTACAAAAGCCACAAACAAACTATTTTGCCTTATGCTTAGGTCCGATTTTCCATGCGTTGGTTTGATACTTTGCTGCCAAGAGTTCGGCCACTCTGTCATTCATCCCCTCAAACAACTCACACGAAGAAGAAACCGTCACAAACTCAGCCAAGCGATTGGCCAACAAATCGCACCAGCCCTCCGGGAGCACGCAATTCTGAATACTCCCCTGATGAAGCACACCATCACGTACACGCCGCTGTCCGCCACCGGCTAGTTTATCGCCATTCGGGTGCACCAAATCACTAGTTACCGGGC
Source organism: Akkermansia sp. (assembly GCA_030525455.1). Lineage (GTDB taxonomy): Bacteria > Verrucomicrobiota > Verrucomicrobiia > Verrucomicrobiales > Akkermansiaceae > Akkermansia. The sequence continues at coordinate 30,767 of JAUNER010000026.1, forward strand.
TGGAAAAACAAGCTCTCCCGCCATTTGGAGCATCACCACTTAGCATCTCACACTCCACACCACACTCACGTAACACCTTTGCCAATGCACCATGAATCCATCTATATAAGGCAGCACTTGTAGGACGAGCCGGCACATCAGTGCGGTGCATAGCTAACGTAAAAGGAATATCCGCACGATGGTCCACAATGCCCCCACCCGTCCAACGACGAACAAAAATGAGTTCCTTATCCGGAAAAATCATTCGGGCAGTCTCTTCGCTATCAAAGTAGCCATAAGTCACCGTCGGCTCTAGCCAATGATATTCCCGAAGCACGGGAATTTTTCCCCATTCAAGTAAAACTTCATCCACCGCCATACACTCTGCACCGATACGGGCAATGGGGTCTTTCCATAAAATAAGTTTAGGCAAAGGTGGCAAATTCCCTGGAATGGTCGGAGTAAACATCATTTTTAATCCTCTCTTAAAAAAAGGGTAAGGTAGCATCTCAAACCACCTCACCCTCTCGTGAATTTAAACAAAAACGTAAAACACCTAATAAGCCGTTGGCAAAGCAATTCTCTGAGTAAAGGACCTCGTGTATTTTTCAAAGAACTCTTCCTGAGGTGGGGCAAATCTCAAATCCTGACGAATCTGGTCAACCACGTTCATCCCCTCATCAGTTACCACAGTCATAGAAATTGTAACTGCCACTACACGACCGGAATTTAAGTCAGAAACATCCTCACCACTCCCCATGAGGTCGAGTCTATTCCCAAAGACTTCAAGCTTGGAACAAGCCCCCATACGCTTCCCTGTCACCATCATCGGCACTAGAGTAGTCTCACGTCGAGTTTCACTTGTAGTCGACTTTTTGGTATCAGAACTATTGGCATGCTTCAACGAATCCACTTCAAAAATAAGGCTCATCTCTACGATATTTTCAACCAAAAAGTTTTCGGTAGAAGTTTCATTATCGCGATGTGAAGTATATGCCTGGCCCAAGTCAACCTGCCCGAGCATATCACGCACCGTATCATCTGCAGAAATGAGATTTCTATATAAAGAATACACCGGGAACCCACTGGATTCCTTAGAAGCATCTTCATTCAAAATTTGGTCACGATAAACCAACTTATATCCCACACAGTTAATATCCCCAATAATGCGGTCTCGACGCATTTCTTGGCTAGATTTAGCAGGATTTCTATCTGTAGCAGAAGTAAAGAAAAGAAGCTGAGAAGCATTCGTCACCTTTGCCCCTTCAGGGCCCATGAGCATTCCGCTTGGGGCTTTTTGAGTTAATGAAGAAGACTTCCTACGATTGGCTTTTGAGCGTCTTTGTTTCTTAGCTTTTGAAACCAAATCGCTATCGCGTTCTACCAACATCCACTGGAATTGATTACCGGAACGGAACTGCATACTTTCAAAATCCTTGGTCATGGTATCCATTGCCGTACGAGCTAAATTAGTCGTACGCACATCTTGAATAACCCAACGCCAAATATCCACCCCCCTGGAAGTAAGGCTGACAATGACAGTTACAAGAACTGCGGTAATAGCCATTGCCGCCATAAGCTCAATCAAGGTAAACCCTGCTTGCTTCGCTTTAAGAATTGCTTTCATACGCTAAATATCGTTTGGACTTATTATCGACGGAATGCCATATTTCTGGAAAAGACAGGGTCTTTCAACTGAGACCACCTCATACCCTTCAATCGTTCCGGCTCTGAATGAGGCAACTGGAAAAACTCTGCCTGATACAGCACTTCAGCACCCCATGGCAAATTAATACCGGAGCTCCTTTCCGATGAATACACATACTGAGATGGCTCTGCGATTTCTTTACCGGAACTATATGGGTTATAAATAACTCCGGGCTCATTTGCCAATTTATACATATACCCGGCAGTTTTTGACCGCTGAACAACAAGCTGAGTCATTCTGACGGCAAAAACAGGACTCGTCAATGCCTGAAAATCCTCATATCGCTCCTTATTAGAAGCAAGGCAACACCCTGTGAACACTATGGTATTTTTACCGGGCACACTGCCATCCCCCTCTAGGTATGGGCTAGGAGTACCGTCTTTTCGTACCGGCTTTCCTAAATCTGCACGATAGCTATAAATAAGTATCGTTGTTTCCGGTTTTGCCGTATTTTTCATCCAGTAAAAAGCCTTATCAAAAGACGAAATATACTTAGAAGATGAGGACTGACGAGCCGATGCCTCGGCACGTTCCGTATTGCGTAATTTACTAAGTTCCGTAGAAAGAGTGCTTACAATGCGATCTGCTTCACGAATAGTAAGAGCCGCGGCAACTGTCTTTCTAGCCGGGATAAACATCGCCATAAAGACGACAACTAAAACGCCCACTACGCCAATAGCAAGCACAACTTCCGTTAAGGTAAACCCCTTTGCATGTAATTTCTTCATGAAAAAACTTTCTTCGATAAATGTTTATTTCGATTAATTTGAAAAGACCTGCTCTTCTGTTCTTAAACGGCTGATATTCCCTTTAGGATAAATCACAACACCTCCGGCCATACCGGGACGCCCATCAACCATAGGCATAGGTCTTTCATCCTTACCATCACCGGCAGAACCTGCGACAACCACCAATCGAGTAGCAGCACCGGGTAAAGACATACGCCCCTCTTCATCAAACTCAATAAAATAGTAATCCAAAGAACCTAAACCACGAATTTCCGTTGTATCCTGACACTCAATACCGGCAAAACTATCGCGTTTCGTTTTTTTCCCGGTAGCTGCATCGAGTGCCGTACTGTACTGTGGGCTGATATAAAATCCGGTAGGTAAAGTATAAAGTTCTCCGGCACGATCCCAAGCCTTACGGCTCTTTTTATTGGATTTTGTTAAAATAGCCAAAGTTCTCATATTACTGTCCGGATCGTCCGGCGTGCTAATAACTATTAGGCGAGCCCAAGTCCCCTTCCCCATGGCTTCTAATTGAGCTTCTTTCAGCAATCCATCTACCATTTCTACAGCAGACTGCAAGCCCTGCCCCTTGCCACCGCCACGCAACATATTAGCGGCCAATGCCATCATAGCAACCATAATGGTAATAACCACAATTAATTCTACAAGGGTAAACCCCTTTCCTATCACGGGGGACTTACGCAGGTTAGAACCGATTTGTCTAAAGGATACTCGCATATAGGTAAAATGGATGAATACGATTTTCTTTATGCTACCTATTTTTAGGCCTCACGGCAATCATTTTTTCCGCATTGCACACAAGTAATTGTCACTTGCATAAAAAAACTAATGCAAATCAACCCATACAGCACGGTGGTCGCTGGCGATGCCCATCTCCGGACAATCCATCACACCATTTTTTGCCTTTCTCCCTAATCTAGACTTCAACACTTTATTTACCAAAATTAGGTCAAATGTGTAGTACGTAGCAAAATCATCAAAATACAAAGTCCATTCACAATCTCTGCTATCTTTGGCCTTTACTCTATTTAGTCGCATATCCGTTTTTGATGGGCCCAGAATTTTTTGCACACTTTTATCAGCGGGGCCATCATTAAAATCCCCATAGACTAGCAAAGGCATCCCCTCCTGAGATTGCATCACTTTATTAAGATATTTACGAACAGCTACCGCTTCGCGATTTCTCACCACATCGGCATCTGTCCCTGTTGCACGATCTAAACGAGATTTCAAATGTAGCCCTATACAGCGGAATTTACGACCATCTGCTACTTGTACAGTAACATCCAAAATACCACGCAACATTCTGCTTTTCTTTTTCCCCCCTTTGACCGGCACATCTTTGACGGAATTGTTGCACACAATCGGATGTTTGGATAGAAAGGCTAAGCCTCTGTCTTCTCCTTGTCGCATCACCATCACCTGATGCGGAAATTGCAGACCCTCTCGCTTTAAACGTGTTTGCAAATCCTCAACAGCTTTCTCTCCACCCATTTCAGATAAACCAATCATCTCTGCACCGGACTGCTTAATAACTTTTACAAGGGCTTCTCTAGACTCTAATGATTTATATTTTACCTTGAAATTACTCCTTCGCACATCATCTTGAACAAAATAATTACAAGCATTCATGGTCAGTAGTCGAACCGCATCCCCGGATTTAGGAACACTTACTTGTTCAACCATCCCGGTATAAGGCGATTCTACTATCTCTTCCTCATAATCATGGACTTGATAAGGTTCTTTTTCAGGCTCTTGGTTTAGCCAATAATTAGCAACCAAAATAAGAGCCAGCACCAAAATAGCCGGTAGCGATAAATTGATTTTCTTTGATGAAAGTTTTTGCTTCATGAATTTCTCTCGCCAGCCTACCATTTTCTCTACCCTTGTGCAATCAAACTTATGAATACTCACAGAAATTGAATTTGTCGTATCCCTCAAAATTCATGTGAATATAATACATACTTACTCTTATGCTTCGCAAACTTATCGAAGAAGCTTCACTTAGTAGCAGATGCACTCAATGCATCTTACCTCAGCTCCCAAATTCGGCTACATAACTTACACTGCATATGAATCCTGCTCAACGAACACGATTATACTGAAAAGCTAACGCCTACTACTCTATCGAGCTGACTAATTATTTCAATGTATTAAATTAATAATAATAATTATATATTAAATA
>JAUNER010000001.1 GCA_030525455.1 Akkermansia sp.
TCGTCAAATGAAGAAAAAACTCCCTCAACACCTGCCACCGGTGGCATGAGTAGAGTCAAAAAAATTTTTATCATGCAGAAAATCCCCATTCCACGGACGTTCCACGACCAAAAAACACGGCAAAAAAACCACCCCAACCAACCCCAGTCACTAAGACAAAAAAATTAAGAAATTTTCAGAAATAATGAGAAAGGAGCATCATTGACCATTTTAGCCAAATCCGTGGTTAGAGAGTATAAAAAAGGGGTAAATTAAGTAAAAAAAGCTGCTCTTCGTAATTCGAAAAGCAGCTATGAAAGATGAGAATATGGTAAAAAACTAGCGCTGTTCCCGAATAATTTCGGTCCCAATACCATCGGGAGTAAAAATTTCCAGCAAAAGAGTGTGGGGCAATCTGCCATCAATGAAGTGAACTTTGCGAACACCTGCATTGAGGGCATCGATGGCAGACTTAATTTTTGGAATCATACCACCGGATACAGTACCATCTTTAATAAGTCCTAGTGCTTCCGTTCTTGTGATAGAGCGGATGAGAGAACTTGGGTCTGACGGATCTTTCATGATGCCGGGAACATCAGAAATGTAAATGAGTTTTACTGGTTTTAATTCGCGAGCAAGTGCGGCGGCAGCTAAGTCAGCATTTACATTAAGTGGTTTATGAGTGCCGATTTCTTTGGCGAGAGGGGATACAATAGGTGTAATTTGTAACTCTAGTGCTTCAGTGATTCTGTTTGTTAAGCAACCAATGACATTGCCTACTTCACCGATGTCAACGGGGTTGCCTTCTGCATCTTTTTCGCGAATTCTTTCGCCTACAAAAATTTCAGTACCAGGGATGCCGATGCCCTTCCCACCGAAGTGGCGGAACATATCGACCAAGCCAGGGTTGATAGTGCCGGAAAGAGTGCGTTCAACGATAGAAATGGCCTCTGGTGTAGTGACGCGTAAACCGTTGACAAAGCGAGCCTCAAGGCCAGCTTCGAGCATAGCTTTAGAAATAGCCTTGCCACCGCCATGAACAATAACAGGGTTGAACCCCAGAACTTCAAGAAGCACGATGTCTCGCATGAGCTTTTTGACTAATTTGGGGTCGTCCATGGCACTGCCCCCAAATTTGATGAGGAAAGTTTTATCACGATAAGCTTGTAAGTAGGGCAAAGCACCAACGATAACAGAGGCTTGTTCGATAAGGCGTTCGATTTTGGAGTCCATGATGTGAGATGTGGTTGTATGAAAAAGGGGATAGAAATCAGAGAAGTCGACGACTTCTGAAGTAGGCAAGAGGTAAAATGATGGTGATAAGCATTAGGCCTAGTGAAATATAGTACCCGTAGTCTGATTGAAGACCAGGCATATTAGTAAAATTCATACCATAAATGCTTGCAATTAAAGTCGCCGGCATGAATATCACGGATGCAACGGTAAAGATTTTTACTGTTTCGTTTTGCTCAATGTTGATTAACCCAAGCACGGCATCCAGCATGAAGTTGACGTTGCTAGATAGGAAATTTGCATATTCCGAGAGTGACGTTACGTCTCGGTTTACCGGGCGAAGTTTGCTGTAAAGAGTAGCACCATCTTCTCCCTGGGCAATTTCATTACTAGCATAAGTCAATAATCGTAGTAAGTTGACCAAACAGTCGCGTTGACGAGATAAAAGGTCACCTACTCGCCCTAAATCCTGGAGGGTCGCTTTTAGTGCGTGTGAGGCATGAGATTTCTTTCTAGCGGCTAGGTCATGCTCGTCTCTTCGGAAAATATTTTTGGAAATTCGGTCAAGTTCTGCTCCGAATTTTTCCAAAACGTCAGCTTGTCGGTCGACAATAGTTTCTAGCAAGCCAATAAACGCTTGGTCGCGAGAAATCTTGCTACTACGCAATAATTGATGTGAGAATACGCGGAATGAATAGGAGTCAGTACGACGAATGGTGATAACCAAGTTCTTTGTCAGAATGAAAGAAATTTCCGATAATATGGGCGATTCTGTGTCTGCTCGACTGAGTACAGTCGTCGTCATGAAACGAGCCCCGTCCTCTGTGTATAATCGAGAAGTGGCCTCAATCTCTCGAATTTCATCATAAGTCGGAATTTCAATGCCACAGAGTTTTTCTACAAATTGGACGTCTTCATCAGTAGGAGTGAAGAGGTCAATCCAGAAAATGGTATCCAAATCCAATCCTTCCGCATCCACTTGAGTGGTGCGTTCTACGCCATCTGGTGTTTGACAATATAGTCGAATCATGCTCTTGATTAGATTTTAGGGGGTGCGAATGAAGCCCTGCATGATGTCGAGTGACACCCGTACGGGACGGATGATGCCTTTTTTTTGCTGTAATGAAAAGCAAAAACGGCAAATTAGACAAAAAAAAGACCCGATTCAAAGGAATCGAGTCTTTGTAAAAGATTGTAGTAATTGAAGAACCAATTAGGCGTTTTCCTTAACAACTACTTTGAGTGTTGCTTCAACCTGAGGATGAACCTTAACGATTACGGAGTGTTCACCTTCTGCCTTGATTGGCTTTTCAAGTTCGATAGAGTGACGATCAACTTCTACACCCTGAGCAACCAAAGCGTCGTGAATGTTTTGGTTGGTGATAGCACCGAATGCCTTGCCACCTTGACCAACTTCAAGAACGAGTTCAACAGAAAGACCGTTGATTTTAGCGGCTACTTCCTGAGCAGCAGCGAGTTCTTTAGCTTCACGCTCTTCACGCTTTGCCTTGAGACTTGCGATGAATCGACGATTAGAAGCAGTTGCTTCGTGTGCGAGACCCTGAGGGATGAGATAGTTGCGGCCATAGCCAGCCTTTACTGTCACCAGGTCGGCTTCTGCACCGAGACCTTCAATTTTTGTTGCGAGAATAACTTCCATCGTTGCCATGGCTTTTGAGAATCTGTTTCGTGAGCGGAGTGTTTAGTCTTTATTGGGAGATTTGTCAAGCATAGAGAGTTAAAAAGTGTAATTTTTTTGGATTTTTCTCAAAAAAACGCGAAAAAATGACAGAAAAGTGACATTACGCTTGCTTCAAAGGTCAGGGTTTTGTAGGGATGTTGACCGCAATTTTGAATTTTCATTGAAACGATGAGATAATTCGAGATGCGTATCACAACAGATATTACATTATGGCAATTCAACGTGCACTGATATCCGTTTCTGACAAGACTGGCCTAGAAGAGTTCGCAAAAGGCTTGCACGAGTTAGGAGTAGAGCTTATTTCCACCGGTGGTACAGCAATTTACCTAAAGAATTTAGGGCTACCAGTGATTGAAATTTCAGATTATACAGGGGAACCTGAATTATTCGAAGGACGTCTAAAGACATTGCATCCGATGGTTCATGGTGGGTTATTGCATCGTCGCGATAACGAAGAACACCTACGCCAAGCAAAGGAAAATGGCATTAAGCCAATTGATTTAGTATGCGTAAACTTGTATCCGTTCGAAGAAACAGTAGCTCGTCCTGATGTTACACTCGAGGAAGCTATCGAAAAAATTGATATTGGTGGTCCTTCTATGCTACGTTCTGCCGCAAAGAATTATGTAGCAGTTACAGTTGTATCTGATCCTGCCGATTATGGTCGCATTCTTTCTGAAATGCGAACAAACGGCAATGATACAACTCTTGCGACACGTAAGAATTTAGCAGTGAAGGTGTTTATGCGTACATCTAACTACGATAACGCCATTACGAACTACTTAAGCAGCCAAGGTGAAGTACGCACAGAGGATAAATTCTGCATTTGTTCCCCTCTGTATCAAGAATTGCGTTATGGTGATAACCCACATCAGAAGTCAACTCTCTACGGTAACTTTGGTGACATCTTTAATCAGCTTCAGGGTAAGGAACTTTCCTATACAAACGTTCTTGATATCGAAGGTGCTGCAGAACTTATTACACAGTTCCGTCGACCAACAGTAGGTATCTTGAAGCATACAAATCCATGTGGTGTGGGGCAGGATGATGAAGACCTTTGCAGTGCATGGCAAAAGGCATTTGAAACAGACACCCAAGCTCCATTTGGTGGTGTCATCGTTGTCAACCGCCCACTGACCGAAGCATTGGCCCGTGTATTGAGTGGGATTTTCACAGATGTGATTATTGCTCCTGAGTATGATGCAGAAGCTCGTGCCATTTTGCAGAAGAAGAAAAATTGCCGAATTATCCGCATGAATACAGAAGCCTGGTTAAACTGTCGCAAGGCTCCGATTATTCGTTCTGCACCGGGTGGCTTCATGACGATGCAGAGAGATACAGATGTTATGGGGCTTGATAACCTTGAAGCAAAGGTTGTTACAAAGCGACCGCCGACAGAAGAAGAACTTACAGCCATGCGTTTTAACTGGCGTGTTGTGAAGCAGGTTCACTCAAATGCTATTGTATTTGGTGGAGCAGATAGAACCCTAGGTATTGGTGCCGGTCAAATGAGCCGTGTAGACTCTGCAAGAATTGCCGTTTGGAAGGCAGGTCAGGCAGGATTAAACCTCAAGGGTTCCGTAGTAGCCTCTGACGCGATGTTCCCATTTGCAGATGGTTTGCAAGTAGCTATTGATGCCGGTGCCACAGCATGCATTCAGCCAGGTGGTTCTATTCGTGACGAAGAAGTCATTGCTGCTGCAGATGCCGCTGGTATCGCAATGGTATTTACCGGACACCGTCATTTCTTACATTAATTTGAATCATCAGCTCCACTCTGTAATCTAATTGTTATGCTATTAGGTGTAAATATAGATCATGTTGCCACTCTTAGACAGGCGCGTTATGCAACGATGTTAGATTCGTTTAATGCAGAACCAAGTGTTTTAGAAGCGGCATATGCTGCACAGCGGGGTGGAGCTGATTCAATAACCTTGCATGTGCGTGGTGATAGACGCCATATGCAAGATGCGGATGCTCTATTAATCCGCGAAAAGGTGCAGTTACCCTTGAATTTAGAGATGGGAAATACTCCTGAGATGGTGAACTTCGCATTAAAGCTGAAACCGGACTATGTATGTATGGTTCCGGAAAAGCGTGAAGAAATCACAACTGAGGGTGGGCTAGATGCTGTTTTTTATGAAAAAGAACTAGCACCATCAATCGAAAAAATGACAGCCGCCGGAATTAAGGTAAGTTTGTTTATTGACCCGGAAATTGTCCAAGTAGAAGCAGCTGCACGCTTAAAAGCCCCTATGATTGAATTGCATACGGGATGTTATGCTAACCATGAAGGCGAGCTTAGAGCCAAGGAATTGGAACGATTGCGTATGGCCGCTGAGCGAGCCGTGGAATTAGGCATACAAGTTAACGCCGGACATGGTATTAATTTTCAGAACTTAGCTCAGCTTGTAGAAGGAATTCCATTTCTATATGAGCTAAATATCGGGCATACACTAATATCTCACGCTATATTTGTTGGGTTGGAACAATCTGTGAGAGATATGAAGTGTGCAATGTCTGAGCTTACGAAGGCATAGTAATACTATGGCAAATATCCTTGGGCTCGGTATAGATATTGTTGATTTAGAACGTATACGCAAGGCGTATGAACGACACGGTGCGACTTTTGCTCTACGCATTTGCACCGTAGATGAGTGGGCATATTGTGCCCGACATACAGACCCTATTGCTTCATTAGCCGCTCGGTTTTCTGCAAAGGAAGCAACGGCCAAAGCTTTGGGCACCGGTATTGGAGAATATGCGTCGTTTACAGAGATAGAAGTTATCCGTAGTGAGAGTGGAGCCCCTGCACTGAAATTGCATGGTAATGCCGCACAAACAGCCCAAGCCCGGGGAATTTCTGCATGGCAAATATCTTTGACGCACTCGCAAAATGCCGCTGCGGCGACTGTTATCGCATTGGGGGATTAAGCTTTTACTTTGCCGTGCCAGCTCCAAAATGTGGGGTCTAGTTCATCTAAAGCTTTAGCAATAATTTTTTCTGCAGTTTGGGCATTATCGACAATAGCAAACATCGTAGAGCCTGAACCAGACATCATGGCCACACGAACACCATCTTGATTTAAGAGCCAGCATTTTATTTCAGCAAGGAAGAGGTGTTTTTCAAACACAGGTCGCTCTAAGTCATTCAGAAGAATGTGACCATCGACGCATTGAGTTGTGTAGGGGATATGGGGTAATTCTTTAGAGTTTTGCCAGCGTTTGTAGGCATCTGGTGTGGAAACTCCAAATGAGGGTTTTAACAGAACTATGTGGGGCGACCATCCTTCCCAGTCATTGAGTGGGGTGATTTTTTCACCTCTGCCGGAACACTGACAAACTTGATTATAGATGAAAAATCCTATGTCTGAGCCAATTTCTCCGGCTAATTCTGCCAGGTGTTCATTACTGAAACCAGCTTTTTCTAGCTCATTTAGAGTACGCAACACACAAGCCGCATCACTACTGCCCCCACCTAAACCTGCCCCATGGGGAACGTGTTTTATTAAGTGAATGTGCCATGGCATAGGGCGCCCTAATTCTCGCTCCATTAATCTACCTGCTTTCATGACAAGGTTGCTTTCATCTACTGGTACTCCAGGGGTGTCGCAACTCATGGATAGTTTTTTTGCCGGGGAAAACTCTAATGTATCACAAAGCTCAAGGGGAGCCATGATAGTTTCAATCTCGTGGAATCCGTCATCGCGTTTACCGAGGACTTGCAGAGATATATTAATTTTACATGGGGCAGAAACACTAACCATACGCCCCGATTTCAGCAAAGAACATTGCTGTGGTCAAGTGTTCTTTTACCCCCTTTGTTTATTTGTTTATTTGTGGATGTTGAGAATTATTAGCAAAGGAAGAGTAAAGCTTGAACAAAGTTAGTTAGTTTAATGTCTGAAAAATAGATGGTTTAGTTAGAGAACTAGCTGTACACTTCTGAGGTGCCTAAATACAATGGTGCTGAATCTATGAAGAGCCTCAACAAATTATTGGCGGCGGTTTCGCGGTCATTTTATTTGAGTATGCGTTTTTTACCAGTAGAAATGCGTGCAGGGGTTTCTGTGGCTTATTTGTTGGCACGAGCGACAGATACGGTAGCAGATTCTGTTGATATGCCGATGAATGAGCGATTGGTCTTGTTAAAGATGATGAGTGAAATCATAGAAGGCCAGATGAATAGAGATGACGCAACTGTATGTTTTGGTAGACTTGGTAGTTTAGGCGGTGAGCAAAAGCATCGTGGAGAAGGTGAATTACTGTGTAGATTCCCTGAATGTATAGCACAGTTAGAAGCCTTACCCCAAGATCAGCAGGATTTAGTGCGTGAGGTGCTGAGGGTGATTGTTTCTGGGCAGACTTGGGATTTAGAGTATTTTGAAACAGAGTCTGCTGTCATGTATCCGGAGCAACTGGAGCGTTATACATACATGGTTGCCGGATGTGTGGGAGAGTTTTGGACTCGCTTAGGAATACTTACGATAGGTGAAAAATTTAGTACAAAACCCGAAGGTCAATTATTGAGTTGGGGGCGTCATTATGGGATGGCGTTGCAACTGGTAAATATATTACGTGACAGGGAAGAAGATTTATCACGAGGGCGTTCATATTTGCCGGATGGAGATATAGAGACATGGTTTCAAAAAGCCGAAGCCGGTCTTAGAGAGGGGGTATACTATGCTGATTCTTTGCAATTAGGTAGATTGCGGTTTTCAACACTCCTTCCGGCACAGTTAGGGTTAGATACCTTGGCTTTGCTCAAGCAGACACCGGACGAACAGGGACAGAAGGTAAAGGTGGCTCGGAAGCAGGTGTATGCTCAGATGTGGCAGGCTTTTCTGTTTGCTTGGAAGAAGGCGATGTAGCCGGAGTCTTGAGTTGAGTGGGAGCCGGAGGTGGTTTGGGAGCCAGTAAATCTGTCCACTGATGAAGTTTGTAATTTGGGGCAATACCACCGATTTCTTTGAGTAGTTCTTGGCAACGTGAGCTTAATTGCGTGTAGTTTGGTGGTCCCGGCGTTGGTTCAGCAGAGCCGGGAAAAATAAGGTAGCTCACGGAGAGGTCTGAAACAGGGCGGCTATAAATACCTGAGCGAGGATTGATGGTTTTTGCCAAACGAATAGAAGCTTCACCTGCCTTGTAGCGTGGCCCTGCATCTCCCACAATGGCCGGGTAGAGCTTGTCGCCTACAATCACGACGGCATAGTCGCCAAATTGCGGAGAAAAATTGCCACGTTGGTTGACGATACCAAGAGGAACGACAATGAATGGATCGTATTCTGAAATTAAAAAGCTATATCGCTTAAGTTCGGTGATGACTCTCTGAGCGTGGTCAATTTTAGAATGGAGAGAATTTTTTTCCTCCTTTTTTGCTTTTTTTAGAGATTCTTTATAAGAAGCGAGACGGTTTTCCCATGGTTTGAGCAATGGGTTTGGGGTATTAGTTTTCTTTTCCCAGCGATATGAAGTACTTGGTTGGTAGAAAGAACTGTTGAGGATTTTTTCCGGCATGGTGGCTAATCTATCACCATCAGAGCCATCAGAAACAACATCCATTTCGCTTTGCAACCATAGGAGCTTGCGTTGTGATTGTGGATGTGTGATTTCCAGAATGGTTTCTGTATCGTAGTAGTTATGACGGTCTAGGATTTTTTGAACAGAAGTAAGTTTTTTCCGAATTTCCGTTTGTTTGCGAGTGTAAAGCAAGCCGTAATAGGGCGAGACTTTCGCGGCCTTGAGAAGTGAATCTAAGTGAGGGAATATTTTTTCAAGATATGGGTTTATTTTTATGAGGTCTTTTTTTTCTGTTAGAGCTTGTGGTTGTTTTATATTGAGGGTTAGTGTCATTTGATAGTTGCTTTTCAGCTTTCTATCATGCGAGGCAGTAGTGCCCTGTTCAAAATTGACGACAGTTTTTAGATTTAGTCCTCGAGCAAGTTCGGTGATATTGAGCATAGCACCGATAGATGGACGATGCGGTAAAACAGGCGGGAATGGAGGATATTGAACCTCCGGAAGAGATAGGGTGCGAATTGGGTCTAAGGGAACAAATGAGCGTAAATCCTGTTGAGGAATAGGCGGCGGTGGCGGCGGTGAAATTGGCTGTGGCTTTGGCTCTGTGCTGGGGGAAGGTGTCGGTACGCTTATGGTAATGGTTTTAGTTTCCGGAATGCCACGAAGGGCTCGAATAAATGAAGCAGGATAGGGGGTTAATAAAGAAAGAAGCCCCCCTATTATCCCTACACAAATGGTTATTTGGAACCAACTAACTTTTTTCATTGAGGTGTGTTTGAGGTAGATTTCACACGGCGAGGGCGTTTACCCATGAACCAACGAAGAAGACAAAGCGGTATGATTCTTAGAAATCTCGAAACAATCCGAATTTTGAGACCAGGGTAAATAGTAGCTTTGCGACGTTTAAGAGCCTTTAAGGCATCGTTGATAACGGTGGCGACACTAGTATCGAATGCGTTTCTAGCTGGCATCATATTCCCTGTGAAGCCTTCACGGCGAGCCGCCTTACCGAAGCCGGTAGACACCGGTCCCGGGCAAACTGCAAGTACGCGAATGTCGTGTTCTTTTAATTCGAGCCGCAGTGCTTCTGAGAAGCTAGATACATAAGCTTTTGAAGCCGCATAAACGGCAAAATCCGGAATAGGAAGCAGTGCCGCTAATGAGCTGATATTGATTATATCACCACCATGTGACTTCATGCTAGGGATGAGTGCATGGCTCAAATGTGTGAGAGCTTCAATGTTTAGGCGTAACATTTGATGGGTTCGGAACCACTCCCCATCACTAAACTCGCCATAGTCACCTACACCGGCATTGTTGATGAGTAGTGTATTCCCCCCTTCCAGATGGAGTAATGTTGAAATAAGTTCACTTCTTGCCGTACTGTCTGTGAGGTCACAGGCAATGGCTCTAGCTTGTAGTGTTTTATGCTGAATGGTCAGCTCGGTGGCCATTTTTTGTAAGGTTTCCTTAGAGCGGGCAATTAGGATGAGTTCCTTTGTACAAGGAGCAAGGACTTCTGCAAAAGATTTACCAAAACCGGAGGAAGCACCGGTGATAATGATGCGGTCGTATGTGAGGTGGGGATAGGGCGGCATGTTTATTCGGGGGTAGGGATTTCAGAGTTGTGAGATGCGGTGTTTTTATGCTTGTCGATAATAGAAATGAGTGATTGAGCTATGTAGTAGAGAATAAAAGCAAAAGCGATACTAGAGATAAGGTCAATAGATTGATTGATGATAGATATTTGAGATTCGCGTAAAATTTCAGACTTAACTTCTGCCAGAGTGAGCGATTCTGAACTAGGTCGGAGTATTTCTTTTAATCCATTACGTATTTGATGGGAAGTTATGGCAGTAGTGATGGCATAAGTAATCCAGAAAATGATAACAAGTAAAGAGAAATTGTGCTGAGAATCCGAGGGCCGGCAAAAGATATTGAAGATGCGTTTAATGTATGTGTATGGGTAAAACCAAGATAAAATGGGGACAAAGAATGACCCAATGAAAAATCCCGGTTTTATATTGCTTGTCGTTGAGGGAGCATATTCTTTTGCGGCTTGTGCCATACGGAACCACCAAACATAAAACAAAATTGTGTATGATACCCAAATGACGAATATCATGCTCATTTCAAAATGGAAGTTGAAAAGAGAAGCTTCGCATATATTTGTAAGCTCGTAGACGAAATTTAAAGAAGCGATGTCATCCAATTCATTGGGTACAGCTAATGCCGCAACATTATCGTAAATGATACTCTCATTAATGAGAGTATAGCAACAATAGATGATATAAATAATATTTATGCCAAAGAGATACTTATAGGTATTGTAAGCTTTTTGATAAATATTAGGCGTGTTCATAATGAGGTACAGTATTGGTTTAAAGCTTCGTAGAATTTGCCGATGTGCACTCCATCTACCAACACATGATTCGCTTGGATAGAGACGGGCATACTCAGACGAGACGAGTTGTCTTGTTGAATTTTTCCCCAGTGAATTAAGGGGTAAAATTGTTGATGAAAATTACTGTAAGCACTAGCTACTTGGGTAAATGGAATCCAAGGGATACAGCTGTAAACGGCTAAGTCTTGTCTATGTTCGTTAGAAGCTTTTGCCTGAGCCGGTGCGGATTTTGCTGTTTCGATGATAGGAAGAGCCGAATCTAAAAATGTTTCTAACTGTGGATGATAGGGTAAAACGACATGTGTAAATTCGCCATTGGCAGCCAATATAGGTGTAAGGGCATCTGTTTTCTCATATTGCCAAACTTCATTGTTTTCTACCCGTTGGCAAAGTTGGGGGACGCTATTGGTGGCTTTCATCATAGCATGAAGACAAATGGCAAAAAAGGAAATGCCATGGTCTTTTGCATAGTGATAGAGTCTTTCCGCTTCTATCTGGAATGCCATAGAAAACATAGGACAGTCATAGCCACTAAAATACGCAAAGTGAGAACGTCTAGCCCATGTGGCAATGTCAATCTTTGATTTCATTAGAAATGATTAACCTTTATTTTTTGCTTTGGAATGTAATCGTAGAGCAATGCCTATGGTAAGGATGTTGGGTAGCCAAAGAAGAATATATGGCAGGAGGGAATCACTCTTGCGAGAAAGGTCTGCAAAAATAAGTGCTACAAAGTATGCAGAAGCGATAAGCAAGCCCATAGCAAAGCCCGTAGAGGTATCTTTGCGGCGAGTATTGATGGCTAAAGGCACGCCTATAAGAGAGAAAACAAAACAAGCCATGGAAAAGGAGATCCGTCTGGTTGGCTCTGTGGCAAATTCGATGGTTTGTCGTTTGTTGAGATATCCAGGGGTATTGAGAGCTTCTTGAATTTCGCTGTTAGAAAATCGGTTTGCTTTTATTTTTTTCTGACGTTTGTTGAGCTTATCCATGTTAATGCGCCATGGCATTTCATCGACAAGAATACTTTGAACTGTCTCATCTTTGTCTTCGAGAGTGAGGACTGTTTTGAAAAGCTGAAGGTTAAGTTCTTTTTCTGTTTCATTGAAATCTATGCTCACTTTTTCTGCGTGCATAGCAATGGCTGGAGCTTTTTTGGATGCTTTTTGGTAGACGTGCATTCCATAGATATTGTCCTCAATGCGTTTATCAATGTAAATTTCTTGGTCGTTGAACTTTGTAATAGCCTGGCCTTCTTTTAGTAAGCCTTTAGGATTGCTTGCTGCGGCCTTAGCAATGAGTTCTGTGATTGCTTGTTTTGAACGGGGAGCAATGTCGATATTTATCCAATAGCATACTCCGGAAAGTAATAGACCAATCGTTATGGCCGGTGCACTAAGTCGCCATAAACTTTGTCCAGCCATACGCATGGATGTTAATTCATTATCAGAGGCTAATCGGCCATATACAAGTAATACCGCCGTTAAGAACCCCCATGGTATGGAGAACATTAGAGAAAATGGAATGACTTGGAAAATGAATTCCATAACGATGCTAAACGGAGCACCGCTGTCTACAAGCAAATGTCTAAGTTCTTTAAATAAGTTTCCTAATAGGAACAAAGCACTAAGAGACATTACCCCGAGAAAGGTAACACCTAGTAATTGTCGAGCGATGTATCTATCAAGAATCCTCATCTATCTATGAAATGCTTAGCCATTGTGCCAAATTCGTTTACTTAAGTCAATCTGCGATTGCTTCACCGTATTTCTATTTTTGCTTTTCAGGGGGCAGGGCTAGTAAAAGTTTATCGCGTTGTGATGGGAGTTTTCCAAAATGAGATTTTAGTAAAACGTGTGCGGGAATGTTGGGATGTGACATCCCATGCAATCGGACTAGTTCGTTTTCAAAGTGAATTAGGGCTTTTTGAGTTGCTTCACTTTGCTCTAAATACAGAAGAGCACGTTGGAGAAGGTCATAAAATTCCGGGATAGGAGTATCTTTTTCCAAAACCTGTAAACAGAGACGAGAAAAGTAGCCGGCTAATTTGAGATTAAAGAAATTTTGGCGGAGAGATAAACGAGGAGAAATTACATCAACAGCCGTTAGTGTGTGTAAGCTAGAGCGAGTAGAGGGTTTCCAATGAAGGTAGCATTGATAGAAAAGGTCTAGTCTGCCGGCAAACGGACTTGTTGATTTTCTGGCACTTTTGGCGGCAGTCTGAATGATGCCTAAAGGGGTGCACCAAGTAACAATGAAGCCATTCTCGCCTAGTGGGTTAAGCTTGAGAATGACTCCATCAGATGATTGCATGGGAGGATAAATAATAGCTAATTAAATTTTAGCGGGTTGATTTTTGATTTATCTTCCTGAACACTTTGGGTTGAAAGGGCAGGCATGATGCCAGCTTCAGACATAGCATCGGTAAAGGCCTGTAAGCTGTTTGTGCCACCAAAGATGCGTAGAGCAGACATTAAACTTTGAGCCGCTGCAGTTTTGTCGTTTTTGGCAAAGTGAACGATGGATTCAGTACAATAATAATACGGAGTATCATCCATCGGCCCATAAAGAGTTTTTAATTCATCAAACATCTTTTGGTCTCCAAGCTTATAAGCACAAATCAGACGTTTGAAATTAAGTAATGGAGAAACTTCTTTTGCTGCTTTGGGGTTGGCTTGTGTAATGCGTTCAAGTAAACGGCTGAAGTTTTCTAAAGCAATTTTGTAATCGTGATTTACATAGTGAGACTCGGCCAAATTAAACTGAATAGAAATGTTGTTTGGGTCGAAGCTGAGTGCTTTAGTAAAGCATTCGATAGCTTTGGGAATGTCGCGTATTTCAACGTAACAAGCCCCTTTTAAGTTATAGAACGAGGGTGATTTGGAAAAGATTTTTTCTATCTCTTGGAGAATAAATAGCCCTTCGACGGGTCTTTTTTCAGTAAACTTAGTTTGAGCCTCTCGGAACTTGGTGATATATTCCATCCTTTGCTCTTTTGGTAGAGCATTGAATTCTTTAATCCACTCCGGAGCTTTTCCCATGCTTGTGTTTTCTGAAAGTGTTTTATTATCATTATCACTTTGAGCAAAGGTCAATGCGGTAAAACTAAGGAAAGAAAGGATGATGCTTGCAAATTTCATAGTGAAAAGATGATGTGCTATTGGTTGAGAATCGTTAAGATTTTATTCGTGGCGTTTGTGGCTGTTAGTCCGTATTTTTCACGCAGTATTTGTTCTGAGCCATGTTCGATGAATTTATCTGGCCATGCAATGGCAGTGACTGGTGTACTGATGCCTTGATTTTCTAGACTTTCTAGTACAGCCGAGTAGAAGCCACCTACGATAGAGTGGTCTTCGAAAGTACAGGCAACCTTTGCTGTAGATACATATTTACAAATTGTTTCTGAGTCTAATGGCTTGATAAATCGAGCATTGATAATGGTGACGCTCATGCCTTTTGTTTCGAGCATACGAGCAGTTTCTTCCGCAATTGAGTACATAGTGCCTAGAGAAATTAGCACGACGTCTGAGCCTGTTTGGGTGACTTCTGCCTTACCGATAGGAAGAAGTTCCGGAGTAGTAGGTAATTCTGCACCCACACCACAGCCTCTTGGGTATCGGATGATGCTTGGTCCTTCTTCGTAGGCATTCATAGTATGAAGCATGTGAACAAATTCAGCTTCATCCTTAGGTTGCATAAAGATAAGGCTAGGAATGGTTCTAATCATGGCAATGTCAAACAAGCCATGATGAGTAGGTCCATCCTCCGGAGATAAGCCTGCTCTATCCATGCAGAAGCGTACGGGGAGTTTTTGAAGTGCGGCATCGTGTTGAATCATATCGATGCAACGCTGCATGAATGTTGAGTAAATGGCTAAGTAGGGTTTTAATCCCTGAGTTGCTATGCCACACGCAAATAGCGCACCGTGTTCTTCTGCAATGCCAACATCGAAGTATCGTGATGGGAACGCTTGTTTAAACATATCCAATTTTGTCCCATTTGGCATAGCGGCTGTAATGGCAACGATGGATGGGTCGTTTTGTGCCATGTCAACGAGAGTAGAACCAAATACTTCAGAGAAGGTGGGATTGGTGGATGATGATGTTTCACCATTTTTGATTTTGTAACAACCTACGCCATGAAACTTTGATGGGTTATCCATGGCAGGTTGGTATCCTTTGCCTTTTTGTGTGACAACATGAAGAACAACGGGTTCCTTGATGGTCTTGATATATGAAAGTGTTTTTATAAGTAGAGAAATATCATGACCATCAATGGGACCAAAATAACGAACACCAAATTTATTGAATAGTAAAGATGGGAATACCAAGTCTTTTGTAGTTCCTTCCAGTTTCAGTGCAAATTCCTTTGCTTGGATACCACCTAGGTGTTCTAAGAAAGCGGAGGTTTTTTCTCGTACCCAGGAGTATGTTTCTGAAGTTTGGAGAGAATTAAAATATTTAGCGAGAGCACCTACGTTTTTATCAATAGCCCAGTTGTTATCATTGAGAATGGTGATGGACCTTTTGGTCGTTAAAGCTATATTGTTGAGGGCTTCCAGCGTGGTTCCACATGTAAATGCCGCATCTCCAGCGATAGAAATAACATGAAAATTCTCACCTTTTAGGTCGCGAGCGGCACAAATTCCCAAAGCCGCAGAAAGTGCCGTACCGGCATGCCCCGCTCCATAAGCATCGTGTGGGGATTCGGCAATTTTGGAAAAGCCGGACAATCCACCATGCTGGCGAATTGTGTGGATTTTTTCGGCACGTCCCGTTAGGATTTTATGTACATAAGCCTGATGAGAGACATCGAAAAGAAACTTATCTCGAGGTGTATCAAAGACACGATGCAGAGCAATAGTGAGCTCAACAACACCAAGATTTGGCCCTAAATGCCCACCGGTCAAAGATAGACTGTGAATGAGCGTAGAGCGAATTTCTTCTGCTAAACGAGGAAGTTGGTCTTCTGGGAGCTGTTTTAAATCCGCCGGGGAATGAATGCGGCTTAATAGCTCTGGTAATTCAGGAGAGGGTGAATTCATCGGCGGTTGAATTGTCAGTTATTTGCTGGGATGGCTTGCTATTCGGATTATTCAGTTCTTCAATGCGAAGCTCTGCTTTTTGTAGGATATTTCGGCAGTGACGAATAAGTTTATTCCCTTCCTCAACAAGAGAAATCATTTCTTCCAGCTCTGTTTGAGGAGTTTCGGTTAGTTGGATGATTTCCTCTAACCGAGTGATGGCAGATTCAAAGCTGAGTTCTTGTTTTGCTTGTTTAGCCATAGTGTAGGGATGTTTAGTTGTTAGAGATAGATGAAGAGGCGTCTTTATAGAGAATGAGGTTTGCCCCCATGATAAATTGACGAGATTCAGGTGTGCCAAAGCGAGGCAGCAGAGGGGCTAGGGCACGAGAATGCTCCATGAGATAAATCGGTTGTTTGTCTTTTGTTTGTAATAGGAATTCGCCTTCTAGCACAAGTGGTGCAAAGTCCCCATAAGTGCGAGATACATCAGAGGGGTTCCTTTTTTCTCTGGATTTAGGAGAAATCAAGATGCCGCCCACCTTGCCGTCGTAAATGTTAAGCAAGCGTTCTAGTACACCAAAGTGAGATACTAGCTTGGGCATGGCAAGGGTCTTGCGGTCAGCGTACCAGCTTACTGCGGCAGGTTGGTCGGTCATGACGACTTCATTTGCCGGGATTTGTGAATGAATTTCCTGATTAATGCCAAGAGGATAATAAGGAGGCCATGCCGGGATGCCGCGATGCGAAGTAAGGATGCCCACTTTTACAATGTGTGGTAAAGTTAGAATAAGAGGGAGCGAGGTGACAAGTAGAGCAATCATCATAACGCTAGCTCTCAAAATAGGAGTTAGTTCTTTTGAGTGGCGAGCAATAATGTTTAGAGTCATGGCGGCACCAAATGCTGTAAAGAATGGTGCAAATAATAGCATGAGCTGACCTGCTGATAGGGAATCTTTGGTAGATTGCCCAACGTAGAGAGCCATACCTATTAGAGAAAATACCCACATCCCAAAAATGGCCCACTTGATGTAATTTGCAGAGGGGTTTTTGAATCGGTGTAGGGTGGATATGATGAAAATAAGTGCGAGGGGGAGATTGCCGAGATTTTCGTAAAGTAAGTCCCCCTGAGCAAGGATGTTTTTGATGATGTTGATGATGAGGTCTTGTTTGCTACCCAAGGAAACTTCCCCGAAAAAGAGCTCTCTCATCGCGGTGTCTTCTGTGCCGATAAAGCCTGTACAAATAGAGTAAAATGCTGTACCCGCTATGGACCCAGAGGCGGCTCTATTCATGTATACAGGTATAAGGAGAGCCAGACCTAGAATGACGAGCGGAGGTATAGCATAGAGACCATTCGGGCGGAATTTAAGTGCCACAAAGAGGATAAAGCCAACCATAGGCCATAGCCCAATCCAGCCTGATAAACATACTGTCGTAAAGCAAATGGAACTAAGGATGATGGGGAGTAATATGTGTTTGGGTTGACCAAGTTCGACATCGTTTTTTTGAAGTGCCAGATAAAGGAAGTAAATGCCCCAAATGAAGAAGAACAACATCATCATGCATGGAAGCCCACTCGTGGCGTACTGTAAAAACATGTCACTTAATATAAGCGAAGAACATGAAAAACAGGCAATGGTGGAATCAAATATCTTATAGAGTACAAAATAGGCACTTAGTACAGCACCTATAAAGAATAGACAAGAAATTGCGGCAACGATTCTATCCGGTAGATAAATCATGTTGCTCCCATCCATTTTCCATAAATCAAATCGATGGATACCTGCTAAACGGAAAATTCCGGCTTCTACTAATGGATAGAGTGGTGCGTATCTGGTGTTTGTTAGTTTAAATGGTGAGAATTTTTCCGGATCGATGAGTTGGTCTCCTTGGGCGGCTTTGATAGTAGCACGTTCTTGAAGTTCTTCTAGAGAAAGCGACGGGTTAATGCCTGCCCTATTACTATCCGTCATCAACTGAATGGGACGCAATACATGTGTGGTGTTTCCCTCACCGCGTGCTATGTTTCGGGCAATTTGTGCCTGGTCCATAGCAACTTCTGATTTTAACCCACGGAAATTAAAGAAGAATTGAACGCAGGTAATAGAAAGCAAAAGTACGACAACAAGTATAAATGAGAAGATTTTTGACTTAGATGTGTTCATGTGAGAGGAGAACTTTGCAATTTACGTTGAAGGGTGCGGCGACTAATGCCTAGTAGACCGGCGGCTACTGTTTTATTTCCTTTAGCAACGCAGAGTGCTTTTTCGATGGCTGTTCTTTCCAGTAAGTCTAAATTCAAACACCCCATTTCAGCAAGCTCAATTTTCGTGTTTTGAGCATTATTCTGGGTATTTTTTAGTTTTGTACTGACAATTTCTGTATTTTGCAAGCCTCTGGGGAGGTGAGCGAGTTCAATTTTAGCAGAATTGCTCATAATGACTCCATGTTCCATAGCAGTTCGGAGTTCACGCACATTCCCTGGCCATGAGTAAGAGAGAATGGCGTGAAGAGCTTCTGTAGAGAGAGGTTTTATTTCTCTATTATTTTCTTTGGCAAATTCTTTGAGGAATGAGCTGGCTAGGATGGGAATGTCGTCTATGCGCTCGCGTAGTGGTGGCATTTGAATGTGGACGACATTTAATCGGAAAAATAAATCTTCGCGGAAAGTTCCTTTTTCAACGAGGTTTGCAAGGGATTTGTTTGTGGCAGCAAGCACTCGCACATTGACTTGAATAGGAGTGTTGGAGCCAACGCGTTCAATAGTTCTTTCGGAAAGTACTCGCAGAAGTCGTACTTGAGTACTTGGGTCAATTTCACCGATTTCATCTAGGAAAATCGTGCCGCCATCGGCTTGTTCAAATCGCCCAATTCTGCGGTTAATAGCCCCGGTAAAAGCACCTTTTTCGTGGCCGAAAAGTTCGCTTTCTAATAGTTGCGGAGACAGAGCAGCACAGTTTACAACCACAAATTTATGTTCCGGCCTACCAGATAGTGAGTGTAGTGCCTGAGCGACCAGCTCCTTCCCGGTGCCGCTTTCGCCCTCTATGAGTACGGTCGCTTTTCCGGGGGCTACTTGTTTGATGATAGAGTAGAGGTTTTCCATAGCCGGTGTGCGGCCTATGAGCTTTTCGATGCCGGCGTCAGCTTGGATGCGTGTAGTTAGCTCGTGATTGGCGTTTTCTAGTTGGCGGGTGTGGAGAGCTCTTTTAAGTACTAGCTCTACTTCATCGAGATTAAGGGGTTTGGTAACGAAGTCGTATGCTCCTTGTTTCATGGCCTCAACGGCGACATCTACGGAGCCGTATGCCGTCATCATAATGCTTAGTGGTGGCTGGGGTAATGCCGCGGCGGCTTTGAGTACGTCCATGCCGCTTTCTCCTCCGAGTCTGAGGTCGGTAAGGATGAGGTCTGGGGATTCCTCTTTCATCAGGGTCATTGCCTGAGTAAGGTTGGCGGCGGTGTAAACTTCATAATCATCTTGAAACCCCATGCGAAGGGCATCGCGGGTGGGTTTTTCGTCGTCAACGATGAGTAGAATAGGGAGCTTCATGATTGGGCGTCGGGTAATAATCTAATGTTCTTTTCAACACGAGGAAGGAAAACCGTGATTGTGGTACCTTCACCGGGTTGGCTGGCTAGTGTAAGAGAGCCGCCATGTTCTTTGATAATGCGACGGACGATGAGTAAACCTAATCCGGAACCATTGGATTTCGTTGTGAGAAATGGTTCGTATATACTTCCCATGATTTCCGGTGATATACCACAGCCCGTGTCAGCAACGGTGACGTAGACACTGTCGTCGGTGTAGTCGCTTTTTAGCAGTATTGTGCCACCATCTGGGGGGATTGCTTGGTAGGCATTTTTAAGTAAATTATAAAATACTTGTTTGATTTGAACCGGGTCTAGGCTCAGAAGAGGAAGTCTATCGGGGATTTCGATGGTGAGCTGGATTTCTCGTTGTTCTAATTCAGGGGTGAGAAGTTGAATGATTTCTGCGAGGATGAGTTTCAGGTCGTGAGGCTCACGTTGTGGTTTGCTGGGGCGAATGGCTTGTAGAAATTGTTTGAGAATGACGTCCAGACGTTTTGTTTCATTTTCGGCAGTCTTGATGAGTTCTTCAAATTCCTGGCGTTGTTCTGGTGCTAATTTACGGGTTTTTCTATTGAGGAGTTGAAGGTGAAGGCCAATAGAGTTAAGAGGATTCCCTATTTCATGAGCTACACCTGCGGCAAGTAAAGTAAGGGCATTGAGTTTCTCTGCTTCTAGATTTTCTTCATTTTCTTTGTATCGTGGAGTTTCGTCTCTAATGAGAATGAGGTGCCCCTGTACGGATTCTCCGATGGGAGAAATAAATATATTGAGATATTTATGTTCGGGGTAGGAAATTTCTACATCTCGAGATATGGCAGTTTTGCTTTCTTGTATGGATGACCATGGGCAGTCTTTACCTAGGAATAAACTGAAATCCTGTGTGGTTATTGTATGTGCCGGATCGATGTTGAGGAGTTTTCGGGCGGTTTGGTTGACAAATTGAATGTTGCTTTTATCGTCTAAAAGTATTAATCCGTCGCGGATGGCTTCAAACACTTGTTGGAAGAAGCCTTGCTTTTCCGCTAGCTTTACGAAAAATCGTTGCAAGTCCTCACCATCGATATGGTCGATATGATCGAGTAGTTTGTGGAGTGTGTTTTTCTTCATCGTATTCCTGCCCTGCCGCACTTATTATATGAGTTATTTTGGAAAAAGCAAGTTGATGTGTCAATTTGTCGCAGTTTCAAGGGCTGTTTTTAGTCTACCGTATGGAATTGCAGAATAATTGCTCGCAATGGAGAGGAGTGACATGGTAGAATGCAGGTATGAATAGTGAGACTGCACTATATATATATAGCAGGAAAGTGGCATTTCATGAAACAGATGCCGCCGGAATAGCACACTTTAGTAAACTTCTCTGCATGGTAGAAGAAGCGGAGCATGAGTTTTTGAGGACACATGGGCTGGCTATTCTAGGTGAGGACTGTGGGTGGCCTCGAGTACATATAGAGGTTGATTTCCGGTCACCAGCGTGGGCCGGGGAAGTGGTGAGTATAGAAGTAGCACCAGAAGAAATAGGTGAGTCGTCGTTGGAATGGGGATTTGTGATGTATTGCGGAGAACGTGAAATTTTACGAGGTAAATGGGTGGTAGTACGAGTAGGGAAAGGGGGACGAGCCGCAACAATTTCGCAAGAAGAGCGGGAATGCCTCAATTCAGGCTTCACAAAAAACTAAAATCATTGTAAAAAATAGCCATGACTCCGAAGAAACCAGTTGTTCTTGTTATTCGTGATGGTTGGGGCCGTAATCCATTAGGTCCAGAAGTTGCGAATGAGTACGGTGATGCTACAGTATTAGCAAAAACACCATTTACAGATTACCTTCTTGAAAATTATCCCCATAGCTTGCTTGGGGCATCCGGTGAAGATGTAGGTTTGCCAGATGGTCAGATGGGTAATTCTGAAGTTGGTCACTTAAATTTAGGTGCAGGTCGTGTGGTTTACCAAGACCTTTGCCGTGTGGATAATGCTATTAAAGATGGTTCCTTGGGTGAAAACGCTGTACTCAAAACAGCATTTGCACAAGCAGCCTCAGCTCGTTTGCACTTGTTAGGTTTGGTGAGTGATGGTGGCGTGCATAGCCATATCAATCACTTAGTAGGTATTGTAAAATATGCTTATGAAGCAGGTGTGCGAGATATTTGCATTCATGCTATTACAGACGGGCGTGACTGTTCGCCGACAAGTGGTGCCGGATTTATGCGTGAGCTAGAGGAAGCTGTGGCTCCGTATGGTGCAAAGATTGCTACTGTTATCGGTCGATTCTATGCCATGGACCGTGATAAACGCTGGGATAGAAATAAGTTGGCATGGGATGCCATTGTGCTTGGTCGTGGTGAACAATGCACGTGCACACCGGCTGAATATGTAGAAGAATCATACGCAAAAGATGTGACAGACGAATTTCTCATGCCGGGGATTTTTGCTTATGGCAATGAACAACGCGTACGTGATAACGACGTTGTATTCTTCTTTAATTTCCGTGCTGACCGTGCTCGCCAAATTAGTGAAGCATTCTTGTATCCTGAGTTTGATGGTTTTGATCGTGAGGTTCAGCCAAAGGTTCACTATGTGACCTTGACAGAATACGATGCGAAGTATCCATCTCCGATTGTTTTTGAACAAGAGCAGTTGAATAATATCTTCGGACAAATCGTAGCTGAAGCTGGGAAAACTCAGCTCCGTATTGCTGAAACAGAAAAATATGCTCACGTTACTTTCTTCTTCAATGGAGGGGTGGAAACTCAGTACGATGGTGAAGACCGCATCCTCGTGCCATCACCTCGTGAAGTGGCAACATACGATTTGAAACCACAGATGAGTGCTGGTGAAGTGGCTGATAAATTTGTGGAAGCCGCTGAAAAATACGATGTCATTATTATGAATTTTGCTAATGGTGATATGGTAGGGCATACTGGTTATCTGGAAGCAGGTATCGCCGCTTGTGAAGCTGTGGATGCTGCTCTGGAGAAGTGTGTAAAGAAGGTTCTTGCTCTAGGTGGTAAGCTTCTTATCACTGCTGACCATGGTAATGCTGAGCATATGCGAAATGTAGATGGTTCACCAAATACAGCACATACGACGAATTTGGTAGACCTTATTTATGTGGGTGACGATAAGGACAAAATTAACCTCTCTAATGGTATTTTGGCCGATGTGGCTCCAACTCTTCTTAGCCTTATGGGGCTAGAAAAACCGGCTGAAATGTCTGGTCATTCCCTCGTAACTCCAAAGGCATAATTCCGGAGTTTATCTTTTTAGAAGAAAAAATCACCTCGGGAGGAATACTCCCGAGGTTTTTTTTGGGGGGGAGGGGTATTTGACCATATTCCTCCCAATTTGTTTGTATGACATTAGAAAAATTTTTCTAAAATATCGAAAAAAATACAAAAAAGATAAACAAAAGTCTTGCCAGACTGAAAAAAAAAGCTATACTAAATGCCCCAAGAGCACCACAAAGGTGCCAAGAAATAAGTTTTCTATCGGGTTTGCCTCCGGAAAAAAGGCGCGCTTCCTGCTGAAAATAAGGAATGTTCGCCTTGATTATCGGATGTATACCGACGAACCAAAACCAAAGCAGGAAAACATGCCGACCATTAATCAGCTCGTCCGCAAGGGACGTATTAATCCGGAAGAGAAGTCAAAGTCACGTGCTCTTCATAGCTGCCCGCAGCGCCGCGGTGTATGTCTTCAAGTGATGACTCGTACGCCCAAGAAGCCTAACTCCGCTATGCGTAAAGTCGCTAAGGTGCGTCTTACCAATGGTGAAGAAGTGATCGCCTATATCGGTGGTGAAGGTCACAACCTTCAGGAACACTCCATCGTTCTTGTTCGTGGCGGTCGTGTAAAGGACTTGCCAGGTGTTCGTTATCACATCGTTCGCGGTGCTCTTGACTGCCTCGGTGTTGATAAGCGCCGTCAAGGTCGTTCTAAGTATGGTGCTAAGCGTCCAAAGGCTGCTAAGTAATTAAAATCAACATCTTAACTTAATTAGATACCATGGCTCGCCGTAAACGCGTCTATAGAAAAGTCGAACGTCGTGACTCACGTTACGATAGTGCTCTTGTTGGTAAGTTAATCAGCAAGGTAATGTTGGATGGTAAGCGTTCTCTTGCTGAACGCATTGTATATGCTGCAATCGACCTTGCAAACGAAGGTACAGACAGCATCGATCCATTAGAAGTTATCACACGTGCTATTGAAAATGCAAAACCACGTGTAGAAGTTAAGAGCCGCCGCGTTGGTGGTGCTACCTATCAAGTACCGTTGGAAGTAGACCCTGCTCGTTCAGAGTCTCTTGCAATGCGTTGGATTGTGAACTTTGCTCGTAACCGCAAGGGTGTGCCAATGCACAAGGCTTTGGCAAACGAAATTAAGGATGCAGCTAACAATCAGGGCTCATCTGTTCGCAAGCGCGATGACGTTCACAAGATGGCTCAGGCAAACCGTGCCTTTGCTCACTTCCGCTGGTAATTTTCATACTCAGCTGAATTACTCACTTACGATCACTAGATAAGATTTTAGACAATATGTCCAATCACGTAAATAATCCAAATCGCAAGGCTAAGCTCGAGCGTTACCGTAACATCGGTATCTCCGCTCACATCGACGCCGGTAAAACCACTCTATCCGAGCGTATTCTTTTCTACACCGGTATGATTCACAAGATCGGTGACACACACGATGGTTCTACAACCACCGACTGGATGGAGCAGGAACGCGAACGCGGTATTACGATTACTTCTGCCGCTGTTACCACGAACTGGAAGCAGATCCCTAACGAAGGTGTTGCTAAGTTGTTCGAAGGTGAAAATTTCCAGCTGAACATTATTGACACTCCTGGGCACGTTGACTTCACTGCTGAAGTGGAACGTTCTCTTCGAGTACTCGATGGTGCTATCGTGGTATTCTGTGGTGTGGCCGGTGTACAGCCTCAGACAGAAACAGTATGGCGCCAGGCTACCAAGTACAGCGTTCCTCGCATGTGCTTTGTGAACAAGATGGACCGTACAGGTGCAAACTTCAACAATGTGATGGATGACATCCACAACAAGTTGGGGGCAAACGCAGCTGCCATTTTGATTCCGATTGGCTCTGAAGATTTACTTCGCGGTCAGATTGACGTTGTTAACCAGCGTGCCGTTATCTACGCTGACAACGACCGTTTAGGTTCTACTTACACAGTGGAAGAAATTCCTGCTGAATTAAAGGAAGAAGCAGAATTAGCCTATCATGAACTTGTAAGCCGTGTTGCCGACGTTGATGATGAATTGGCTGAAAAGGTTCTCATGGAAGAACCATTTACTACACAAGAATTGAAGCAGGCTATTCGCCGTGCTACAATCGCTAATAAGTTTATTCCGGTTGCCGGTGGTTCTGCATTCAAGAATAAGGGTGTTCAGTTCCTGCTTGACGCCGTTATCGACTATCTTCCATCTCCGGTTGAATCTAAGCCTGCTCATGCAGAAAGCACACTTGACCCGGAACAAACTTATGAAATTACTGCAACAGACGATGCTAAGCCAATGGTGCTTGCATTCAAGCTCTGGGCAGACAAGTTCGTAGGTAAGCTTGTATTTATCCGCGTATACTCCGGTGTATTGAGAAAGGGTGACACAGTTTATAATCCTCGTACACGTAAGAGCGAACGCGTTGGTCGTATCATTCAGATTCAGGCTGACCAGCACACAGACATTGATGCTGTTTACTCCGGTGACATTGCTGCTGTTGTAGGCCTTCGTAATGTAACTACAGGTGACACTATTACCTGTCCGGACAATGACATCTGCCTTGAACCTCCGACCTTCCCGGAAACCGTGATTTCCATGGCTGTGGAACCGAAGACAAAGGCTGACCAAGAAAAGATGTCTAACGCTCTTGGCCGTCTTTCTGAAGAAGACCCGACCTTCCGCGTTAAGACTGACGAAGAAACCGGTCAGACTCTCATTTCCGGTATGGGTGAACTTCACCTCGAAATTATTATCGACCGTCTTCTTCGCGAATTCAAGGTTGAAGCAGACATTGGTAAGCCTCAGATTGCTTATCGTGAAACAATCACAACTGCCGCTCATGGTGATGGTAAGTTGGTTAAGCAGTCCGGTGGTCGTGGTCAGTACGGTCACGTTGTCATCGACGTGAAGCCAAACGAACGCGGTAAGGGTCTTACCATTGAAAACAAGATTGTTGGTGGTGCTATTCCTAAGGAATACATGAACGCTGTATATGCCGGTCTAAATGAAGCTATGACTACCGGTGTAGTTGCCGGTTATCCGGTTGTAGACGTTCACGTTGACGTTGTTGACGGTTCCTATCACGAAGTGGACTCCAACGAAAATGCTTTCAAGATGGCTGCTATCTTCGCTATGAAGGATGCATTCAAGAAGGCTAAGCCAATCATGCTTGAACCTATCATGTCTGTTGAAGCATCTACTCCGACTGACTACCAAGGTGACATCATGGGTGACCTTAATCGTCGTCGTGGTCAGATTAGCAATATGGAAAACAAGGCAAATGCTTGTATCCTTAAGGCTATGGTACCATTGGCTGAAATGTTTGGTTATTCAACTGCAATCCGTACCCTTTCCAGTGGTCGTGCTTCCTACTCCATGGAACCCTCCCACTTTGAACAGGTGCCTCAGAACCTCGTTGACCAAATCGTCAGCGAACGTGGCAAATAATTAACTTTGACGAAAACAAATAGAACGCACGTCCATGCAAAGTCCAAAAATCCGCATTCGACTCCGCGCTTTTGACTCCCGCGCTATCGACCGCTCCTCTCAGGAGATTGTTGAAACAGCAAAGCGCACCGGGGCTAAAGTTCACGGCCCGATTCCGTTGCCGACTCGCATTGAAAAGTTCTCTGTGAACCGTTCCGTTCACGTGAACAAGAAGTCTGCAGAACAGTTCGAAATCCGCACACACAAGCGTCTGCTCGACATCGTCGACCCGACAGCTCGCACAATTGATGAGCTCAAGAAGCTCAACTTACCGGCAGGTGTGGATATTACGATTCGCATCTAGTTTAGAGACAACTCGGATAGTAATTAACACAGAAAGATAAAATACAATGGCTCTAGGACTTATCGGTAAGAAGGTTGGGATGACCCGCCTATTTGATCAGGAATCCGGTGCTATGATTCCCGTAACAGTCATCGACGTTAAGGGGAATACTTTTGCTCAGATTAAGACAGAAGCTAAGGATGGCTACAATGCTGTTCAGATTGCTTTTGATACTCAAAAGGAAAGCCGCGTGGCAAAGCCTCAGGCTGGTCACTTTAAGAAGTTGGGTGTACAGCCCACAAAGTTGCTCAAGGAGTTCCGTGTAGACGCATCTGAACTTCCTGCAGAAGGTGCAGAACACCCTGGTGTTGGTCTTTTCGCAGATGGTCAGTGGGTAGACGTAATTGGTACTTCCAAGGGTAAGGGGTTCCAAGGTGCAATGCGCCGTCACAATTTCCATGGTTCTCCAATGACTCACGGTTCCATGATGCACCGTCGTACTGGTGGTGTGGGTGGTTGCTCTACTCCTGGTCGTGTTTGGAAGAATCAGAAGATGCCAGGTCAAATGGGTAATGCCAAGAGAACCGTTCAGAATTTGAAAGTAGTAGCCGTACGCCCGGAAGATAATGTTATCTTGATTTCCGGTGCTGTTCCGGGTGCTCGTGGTTCTTACCTCGTCATTCGCCCAGCCAAGAAGAAATAATTCTGGCTAAGTGTAACATATTGAATATAGGAAAACCTATCTATGTCCGCAAATATCTTTACATTAGAAGCCGCCGCTGCTGCCAACATTCAGGTGGTAGGTAGCGATAAAGGCTCACAGGCTGTACACGATTTGATTGTTGCCTATCAGGCAAATCGTCGTACCGGTTCTGCTAACTCCAAGACTCGTGCTGAAGTTAGCGGTAACAATAAAAAGATCTTCCGCCAGAAGGGTACTGGTAATGCTCGTCACGGTGACAAGCGTGCTCCTATCTTTGTAGGTGGTGGTGTTGTTTTTGGTCCGCGTCCTTGCGATTATTCTAAGAAGGTAAACAAGTCTACTCGTCGTTTGGCACTTCGTCGCGTTCTTGGTGACTTGATTGCTGCTTCTAAGATTAGCACTGTTGCTAATTTCTCTATCGAGGATGGCAAGACCAAGTCATTTGTCAAGGCTGTTAAGGAACTGACAGACGCTAAGAAGGTACTTATCGTAGCATCTTCTTTTGATGATAAGACCTACCTTGCTGGACGTAACGTTCAGGAAGTATTGTTGATGACTGCCGCTGAAGTGAACATTGAACAGCTCATGAATGCAGGTGCAGTAATTCTCGTTGAAAACGCATTTGAAACCCTCGCCAGCCGTACTGCTTAATCGCCATGAAAGACATTTATCAAGTCATTAAGAAGGTGCGCATCAGTGAAAAGGCCACCATGCTTCAAGAAGCTTCCGGTGAACTCGTCTTTGAAGTTGATCGTTACGCTAACAAGATTGAAATTAAGAAGGCTGTCGAAGTTGCTTTCGGTAAGAAGGTTGCTTCCGTTCGTACCGCCAATTACGATGGTAAGCTGAAGCGTCAGCGTCGTTCCGATGCCGGTCGTACCGCTCATTGGAAAAAGGCTTACGTTAAGCTGGCTAACGGTGAAACCCTCGACCTCGTTTAATCTCTAACAGGAAGGAAAGCTATCATGTCCCTCAAGTCTTACAAGCCAGTTACTCCCTCTAACCGTTACAAAGTTTGGTCTGCATTCGACGAAATCACGACCTCAACTCCGGAAAAGAGTCTCTGCCGTCCTCTTAAGAAGTCCGGTGGCCGTAATAACAACGGTCGCATCACTACTCGTCACATTGGTGGTGGTCACAAGCGTAAATACCGCATGGTGGACTTCAAGCGTAATAAGTACGACGTGCCTGCTACAGTTCTTACCATTGAATATGACCCGAACCGTACTTGCCGTATTGCATTGATTGAATACAGCGATGGTGAAAAGGCATACATCCTTGCCCCTAATGGTCTTCAAGTTGGTATGAAGGTTGAAAGTGGTCTGAAGGTTGCTCCAAAGGTTGGTAATGCTATGCCTTTGAAGAACGTTCCTTTAGGTACTTCTGTTCACAATATCGAAATTCGCCCTGGTTCAGGTGGTAAGGTTGCTCGTGCTGCAGGTCAGCAGGCTATCGTTTCTAACCGTGAAGCTGGTTATGCTCTCATCAAGATGCCATCCGGTGAAATTCGTAAGTTTAACGAAGATTGCTTCTGCACTATCGGTCAGGTTGGCAATACTCAGCACATGAACGAAATGTCTGGTAAGGCAGGTCGTACTCGCTGGTTAGGTATTCGTCCGACTGTTCGTGGTATGACCATGAACCCGGTTGACCACCCGAACGGTGGTGGTGAAGGTAAGTCTAAGTCCGGTGGTGGTCGTCAGCACCTGAAGTCCCCATGGGGTCACGTTAAGGGTCAGAAGACACGTCGTCTTCGTAAGCCTAGCGACTCTGTGATCGTTCAGCGCCGCAACGCCAAGTAATCGTAGAACAAATTTAACAAGGAACTAATAACATGGGACGTTCTCTCAAAAAAGGACCATTTGTCAGTCAGAAGCTTCTCGCCAAGATCGACGCCCAGCTTGAATCCGGTGATCGTAAGCCGATTAAGACCTGGAGCCGTGCATCCATGATTACTCCTGACTTTGTTGGTTTGACCTTTCTTGTACATACCGGTAAGGCATTTGCTACTGTGTATGTAACAGAAA
Source organism: Akkermansia sp. (assembly GCA_030525455.1). Taxonomy (GTDB): domain Bacteria; phylum Verrucomicrobiota; class Verrucomicrobiia; order Verrucomicrobiales; family Akkermansiaceae; genus Akkermansia. The sequence continues at coordinate 29,189 of JAUNER010000001.1, forward strand.
ACATGGTTGGCCACAAGCTAGGTGAATTTGCCCCGACTCGTGTCTTCAAGGCACACGGTGGTATTGGTAAGAGGTAATCAGTAAGTTTAACAATCAAACATGCCGGTTTCTTTTTCCTCCCTTGCCTATTTACTGATGACTTTAGTAAGTCTAGGCGGGTTGGTTCAAGGGCAGGAAGAGGGAACGGCAGCACTGACGCGCAGAATCGAGCGTCTCGAAAAGCAAAATGCGGCCTTATCGTCATCCTATGCACAGGCTCGCATTGACGCCGAAAAAGCGAATTCCCAATTATTGGAAATACGCACACGGCTGGAAGCTCTAGGGGGCGCAGCGCTAGGTAATAGTGAGGAACGCCTGATTCAGGCTATCGCAGATATAGAATCGCTCACAGATCGGGTTCAACGATTAGAGCAAGCTTCTGTGAAACTCTCAGGTGCTGTCCTCGCCTACATGAAACAAGCCATATCTGAGGATGCTGATGCACGTAGTGCAGTTGAAAGCTCATTGAGGAATCTAGATTCCGTCCTCGGTTATCGCCAAACCCCCGTGCGTGATGGTGCGGGAACCTTAGCTGAATCGAAAGTGATTAGCATTGACTCCGAATCCGGGGTGCTTGTGCTAAATGCCGGTAGAGCAGCGGGGGTGCAAGTGGGAATGCCCATTGTGGTGACTCGCGGTGCACAGACCATCGCAGATGCCGTTGTCACAGATGTCCGGAAGGAAGTTTGTGGTGCGCTCGTCCAGAAGCTCATGCAGCCGGAAGATCCGGTACGAGTAGGAGATTCTGCCTCAGTAAAAACAAACGATTAAAAATCAACATTAGAAACCTGTTTACTAGGAAAAACCATGGAAGTAAAAGCTGTTTACAAATATGCTCGTATCTCCGCAAAGAAGATGCGTGATATTGCACAAGAGATCCAGGGTATGCCTGTTTCCCAGGCTACTGACATCCTCTCTTATACCCCCAAGAAGGGTGCTTATCTGCTAAATAAGACGCTGAAGTCCGCTGTGGCTAACGCTGAAAATAACGCAGAACTTTCCGTCGATACCCTCGTCGTTAAGTCTGTAATGGTTGACGAAGGTCCGACCATGCGTCGCACCATGCCCCGTGCTCGTGGATCTGCTAACATGATTCGCAAGCGTACGTCTCACATTACTGTTGTACTGGCCGATCAAGAAGGCTAAGATTGTCTCAACATTTACACACATAACCTGAACTAACATCATGGGTCAGAAAGTAAATCCAATTGGGTTCCGCCTCGCCGTCAACAAGGACTGGCGCTCTAAGTGGTACGCTACGGGTCAGGATTACGCTACCAAGTTACATGAAGACTTGGAAATGCGTAAATACATCAAGAAGCAGTTAGCAAGCGCAGCCGTTTCCAAGATTGTTATTGAACGTGCTTGGAACAGCGTTCGCATTACTGTTAACACCGCTCGTCCGGGTTTGGTAATCGGTCGTAAGGGTGAAGAAATTGAAAAGATTCGTCAGTACTTACAGGGTCTTTGCGGTGCAAATACCCAGGTAAATATCGATATCGTTGAAGTTCATTCTCCGGAAACAGATGCTCAGCTTATTGCTGAAAACGTTGCTACTCAGTTAGAACGTCGTGTTTCTTTCCGTCGTGCAATGAAGCGTGCTGTTCAAGTTGCCATGGAACGTGGTGCTGATGGTATTCGTATTCGTTGTGCAGGCCGTTTAGGGGGTGCTGACATTGCTCGTGCTGAACAATACCGCGAAGGTAAAGTACCGTTGCAGACACTCCGTGCACCAATTGACTATGGTTTTGCTGAAGCCAGCACACTCTATGGTATCATTGGTGTGAAGTGCTGGGTGAACAAGCGCGAAGACGCCATCAAACAGCCATTCCGTCAGGCTGGTGGTCGTGGTCCTCGTCGTTCACGTAATAACTAATTGTCATCAAAAACAACCTATTCACAACTTAAACATAAGGAGGAATAAAATATGCCTTTAATGCCCAAAAGAGTGAAGCACCGCAAGATGCACCGCGGCAGCCGTTCCGGCAATGCCACGAGCGGTACCTATGTTGCCTTTGGTGACTTCGGTCTTCAGGTGCTTGATCGTGGTTGGATTACCAACAACCAGATTGAAGCATGCCGTATTGCTATTAACCGTTACCTCAAGCGTAAGGGTAAGGTATTTATCCGTATCTTCCCTCAGAAGTCTTTCACATCTCGTCCACCGGATACTCGTATGGGTAAAGGTAAGGGTGCTGTGGAAGGTTGGGTTGCCGTGGTTCGTCCTGGTAACATCCTCTTCGAAGTAGGTGGTGTAACAGAATCTCAAGCTCGTGAAGCTCTTCGTTTGGCTTCCAATAAGCTTGGTGTTTCTACTCGTTTCGTATACCGTCAAGGCGTTCAACACTAATTGCTACTAAATACCATGTCTGATAAGAACTCCGCTAAAGATCTTCGCGCTATGTCCGCTAAGGAGCTCGCTGCTCTGGTTCGTAGCCTTCGTGAAGAACTCTTCAATCTCCGTCTCCAGCAGGCTACCGGCCAGTTGGAAAATAACCAGCGAATCCGCACCGTACGTAAGGATCTTGCCCGTGCTCTGACAATTCAGGGCGAAACGGGGGAAGCCTAAGCCGATAGGATTCAGGAACTAGAACATTCTAACCTATTTTTAGAATCAAATGTCCGAACAAACTGATACCAAGAAGCCCGGCCTCCGTAAGTCTCGCGTGGGCGTGGTGACCTCCACCAAGATGGAAAAGACCATCGTTGTGGAATACGTCGCTCGCGTTCCTCATCCGAAATTTAAGAAGATCGTTAAGAAGAGCAAGAAGTTCTACGCTCACGACGAAAACTCCGCCGCTAAGGTTGGTGATAAGGTTCGCATCGTAGAAACCCGTCCTCTTTCCAAGCTTAAGCGTTGGGAATTGGCTGAAGTGCTCAGTCACTAATATAGGAATCAATCATTTACAGAAAGGATATTACTTACTATGTTACAGATGGAATCCTTAGTGCAGGTGGCTGACAATACAGGCGCTCGTTCTGCCAAGATGATTGGCGTTATCGGCAAGCGTACTCGTCAGGCACACATTGGTGATATCATCACCTGCCACATCCGCGAATCTATCCCTACAGCTTCTGTTAAGAAGGGTTCTGTGGTAAAGGCTGTTGTCGTTCGTACCGCAGCTCCTATCCGTCGCGATGACGGTTCTGTGCTTCGTTTCGATAGCAACGCTGTTGTTATTATCGATAAGGATAATAACCCACGTGGTACTCGTATCTTCGGGCCGGTGGCTCGTGAACTTCGTGAAAAGAAGTTCATGCGTATCGTGTCCCTTGCTCCGGAAGTGCTTTAATTCGCTTCTCATTATTTTTCCAACGCCGTCCTTAATTAGGGCGGCGTTTTTTTTCAGTAACTTTTGCAAGAAAAGATAATTCGCTTAGAATAAATCGATTGGTTGGATTGCTTGAAAATTGGGTAATGAGATAGCAACCGTTCGTATTTCTGAGTTCTTCATTGTTATGCTCCAATGTGATAACTCTTGATGCGACAAAGGTACAAAAAGAATCGCTGACGAAAGAAAATAATACATTATTTTCTTTCGTCAGCACTACTATTTATTAGAGGGGAATAGTATTTCCTCTTTATTTATTTCCCAATCCTTGAATTTGAACCTCCAACGTTCTTCCATAAATTGCAACATAGACAATCCTCGTTCCTTTATTGTTTCTGTAGTCCACTCATTTTGTTTGGAAACCTCTATCTCACTATATGAACCGTTATAATAACCTATATCTTTTCCATCTTTATTTTTAAGACATTTCTTTTTATCAAAATCATAATTTTGCAACTTGGAATTTTTAGAACGGCTTAGAAGCAACAAATTTCCTAAAGAGTTTAGATATACACGCTTTTCTGTTGGGTTAAGATGCCCAAAACGGTCTTCCCAATACATGTCTGTTGCCGTTTGAGGATATATATGCTCAATGGTGTCCTCTTTAGTCCTCTTACTAAAATCCTCCCATCTTACTTTGGGGTTAGCATTATCTTGTAAGTATAGTTCATACTCATATAGAAAATACCTTAAACCATTCCAAGAGTAAAAGCCATTCTTGTCATTTTTAAAAAAGAGTTCTTGAATATGGTTCTTAAATCTTTCCAAATCAAACCAACCACGATAATAGCTTTCATCTTTACCATCTGTAAAGAAATCTATTTCTGCAGTAATCGTTTCAATGTCTGTATTGCCTATGTAATATTCTCTCGCCTTTCTATATAAATTGCTATTTTGTGTATTCGAAGAACGGTGTGATATTGCAAAGACAAGAAAATTAAATCTTTCACAAGCAGCTAAGAAATTCCAAATATAATCTTCTTGCGATTCTTTTGTAAAGACTGCCATTATCATTGGAGGGAAAGCACCCATTCCTACACGCTCTAGTTTTTGTATATGCTCCTTTATTCTATCTGAATATTTAGAATATTGAATGTTGTAAATAAAGAACCATTGTTTCACACATTTAGCAAGACTATCAATGTAATCTTTAATATCCTTAACAGATATACGTCCACTTATTACATTCTTAGATGTAAATTCCCTTTTTAACAAGAAGTCTGCATACGCATCTGATTGACTTCTGTCATATTTGTAATACATAATCCAATGATTGAACAAAAAAACATCATCGTCCAATGGGTTCTCTTTATTTTTACCAAGATATTCATATATCGTTTTCCAAGTTTCATTGATGTCTCTCCTTAAACGACCTTTAGTTTCATCATCTTCACGTAGAAGGGTAGTTAGATATATCAAGCGATTTTTGAGCAATTCCAAATGAGACAAGTCCTTGCCCCTATTATTCATTGTTTCAAATGTTACATAGACATCCAAAGAATCATCTATTTCATAATAATTGAATTTTAAACGATTAACAGCTTTATCAAATATTTCCTCTTTATCTTCTTTATTCAGCATTTTAAGCTTCTCGGCAAAATAGTTCTTTGCAAACATTAGGTTTGCTGTATATAAAGTCTCAGGATATTTGTCTGCAGCCGACGAATCTTGTTCTAAAATTTTTGTTTTAAAGAACTCATCACTTAGATTATCTTTTTCATATCCAAAAACAAAGGATTTATATATCTGATTGTATGAGCGATACAAAAATCTATCAATCCATTCGCTTTTTGCTCCATAATTTATGCCCTCATTATTATCAAATGTTTGTAATATCTCATGTAGCAAAATAATAAGGGTTGTTAATCTTTGCTGTCCATCAATGACATAATAAGCGGACATTCCTTTTTTCAAAAGCCACAAATCATCTTTCCATTTTTCCACATTTTGTATATCACAACTTTTAATAGGTTCAACAGTCAAAAGACCTATGTAATGGATTTTATCTGAACTCAAATTCTGTATGTCTTCCCAAAAGTCATCAAGTTGACGTTCATTCCATGAATAACCACGTTGGAAATCTGGTATGCGAAATATCTTATTGTTGAATATCTCCGACAATGATTGTAGTTTTGAATCACTCATAGTATTGTATCCTTATAATATGATTAATTTTGGATTGCGGTCAAAATTCCATTATCAAAATAAAGGTAGGATTTTGTTTTATATAGCCATTGCTCTGTTTCTACTCCATTTAGATCAGTTCTATTTTTAGAATCAGGCTCTCCCCATGACTCTAAGCACATAGTGTCAGACATTCCTATCTTAACTTTCTTCTCAATAATAAGTAGAGCATTCTCCAACCCATATTTTGCACTATGGATTATTTCCAATCTATATATTCGTTTTTCCCCATAAAGCAAGAGAAAAAAGCTGCATGTGTTTCCCCTTTTGTAAGAAAACGATTTTCGATACGAGCTTTTATTTCGTGCCCATCAGAATTAGTAAAAATGGCATATAGTTTCATCGTTATTTCATCATCTACAAGTTGTATATTAGTACATAACCATTCTTTCCCATTTGCTATTAAAACTAGTTTCTTTTTGTGTCAAAGGTAAAATATAGATATTTTGTCCTATGAACTGTTTGAATTGCCCATTGATATTGGTTAAGGCCAAATTTTCCGTTTGATATTCATTCGCAATAATATCATAATTTAAATTGAGATTAGACAAACTATCATAGGTCTCAAATTGTTGTATTTGTTTTGTATAGGATTCTGTTCTGATGCTTATTTGGGCATTAGAATAGATGGAACTACCTATCAAAATTGTTAATATCGTTAATAAATTCTCATATATAATATTATTTAGTTATAAGATTCTTACACTCTATAAAAAGCGTGAACCACAATGCCACACTCTTACTTGAAGGCCGTAGGAAACCTCGGATACAGATGTAACAATAGCAGCCCACGCTATAGCGTGAGAACCACTATGCCATCCTTGTATCCTAATTGAAAATTTCCTACGTTTTCAAGTACAAGATAAGCATAACGCTTCTTCTTTTTCTCTTATGTCTTGGATAGAGTCGCCCCTAACCAACTGCAAATTTACAAAAAAGTTGTAATAATAAGCCTTGTATGGGCAAATTATTACGACTTGGTGAGCATCTTAGAGTTTCAGCCCACGATTTTGTCTTCTGCTTGTCGGTAGTCCCAATGCTTCCATAAACTCATCTTTCTTGCGTCTGAACCATTCTCCAATTTCTTTTTTTAATCTGAGTTTTTAACTTTAAATTTTATCAAAAAAAGAGTTGACATCTTAGTTTTTGCTAGTATTATTTCTGCACATCACTTCACCTTACGAATGGGCAGGTGTCAGAGTGGTCGAATGAGCACGATTGGAAATCGTGTGTACGTCAAAAGCGTACCGAGGGTTCGAATCCCTCCCTGTCCGCCATCAATTTTCCTAAACTCACTCAGTTCGAGTGAGTTTTTTTGTGCCTAAATACTCCGGATGAGGGATGAGCCCCCTCGGCGAGGGGTTGAAAGCGAGCGATGGTTGTAGGCCGTGTGGAGAAACGTCACAAAAGGAGAAAATTAGCGGTATTTGCTGTTTGGAATACCCATGTAGACAAAAAAATTACATTGATTCCAAATTTTTTTGTTGCCAAGTGAGCTTGTAAATGCTTAATTCTGGTTAAGCATTTTTTTTGCTTGGTAAATCAAACACTTACTATAAAATGGACGACTATTCATCCATCGATACGTATTTAGCTCGCTTTTCGGAAAAGCTTCAGCCTATGTTAGATAGGTTAAAGGGGGTGGATCGTCGTACATTTTTAGCAGAGGCGGCAGCGGTATTAGCATTAAGTAGTTGTACAGGGGGGAAGACCGGTCCTGCACCGATGATAGCTTTTAAACCATCACGCTTGCCATTGGTAAGGTGCTCACCGCGTCAATTACTAGCCGAGTGCAATGTACAAAAGATGTATATGCCGAAGAATTCTCGTTTACGTCGACGTTCATCGAGCATGAATCCACGCTTTATTACCATGCATAATACGGCGAACAAAAATGCCGATGCTATGCAACATGCACGAGCCTTAAATAGTGGTCGCTTGCCCTGTAACTGGCACTATACAGTAGACCCCTTTGTTGCTATTCAGCATATACCATTAGATGAGACCGGTAAGCACGCAGACCGCGGTGGTCCCGGAGATATGTATTCCATTGGGATTGAAATGTGCGAAAAGCGTGGGCAAAGTTTGGCACGCACATTTGACCGTGCAGCTAAGCTAGCCGCCTATACTATGTATGCAGAGGATATTCCTTTAAGGAATGTAGTACCGCATTATTATTGGACAGGTAAGAAGTGTCCTCGTCATTTGTTAGACAATGGCAAGCCTGGCTTTAAGTGGGCATGGTTTATCTCTCGTGTAGATTATTACTATCGCTGTATTACCCAGTAAACAGGGGCAGGAGTAGATACTAGAGGCGGATTCTAGTTAAATTTTTTTTGCATCTGTTTGAGCAAAAAACTTAGGGGTTGTTCTAATCTGGCTTTGGATAGGAGAGGGGTATTATTAAAAATTTCCTCGCTTGAGCCATCAGCTAAGATTTTCCCTTCATGCAGAACGATGATACGAGGGCAAAGCTCCATGGCTAAGTCCAAATCGTGAGTAGTTATGATTTTTGTGTGTGGAGAATGAGCTAGAATGGTGATAAGAGAGCGTCTAGCGGATGGGTCTAAATCAGAACTAGGTTCATCTAATAGTAAGATATTAGGAGCCATAGCAAGCACTCCTGCAATAGCTACACTGCGTTTTTCACCGCCAGATAACTCGTGTGTCATTTTATCTATCAGATGAATGGCTCGAACCGACTTTAGGGCATTACAGATTCGCTCCCTAACCATGTGGGGGGAGAGCCCTTGGTTTAGAGGACCAAAAGAAACATCTTCTCGCACAGTTGGTAAAAATAACTGGTTATCCGAATATTGAAAAATTAAGCCAAGTTCGCTTCTAATATCTATTATTGAATCTTCAGTGAGTTCTCGCCCATTGATGTAAATTACTCCGGAATTGGCAGTTAAAAGCCCGGCCAGCAAGTAAAGAAGAGTAGATTTACCAGCTCCATTCGCACCAATGATAGCCACAGACTCCCCATTTTTTATTTTCAGCGAAATATCTGATAAAATAGGAGTACTGTTCGGGTACGAAAATGATACATTCTGAATATCAATGCTTAGATTATTCATGATAAAAGAAAGTAAAGGTGAGAATCAATGAGCTTAGGCAGGTGATACATTCTACATAAGAGAAGCAGAACGATAAAGAAAGTACAAGTAATGCAACTAGAGGGTGTCAGCAATGAGCCATCGTCCTTAAAAAATACAGGAGCCTCCCCACCTCGACATTGAATAGCATAATGAATCGATTTTGCTCGAATGATAGAAGAAACTAGTAAATGTCCGATAATAGATGACCAAGTAGCTACACGAAGCCTAGATTGCCTCCCACGACGAAGCTGATAGGCTCGGTAGCTGCTCTGTAATTCTTCAAGAAAAATAAATGAGTATCGGTAGAAAAACATCAACAAATTCACTAAAAGTCTAGGCAATCTTAACTTCGTTAAAGCATGGCACAGAGCCGGAATGGGCGTGGTCGTTATGAGGACAAATGCACCTAGGATAGATAAGATACTCCTTAGCACGATAGAAGTAAATGAGAGCATTCCTTCTGTAATCGTAATACCATGGTAATCAAACACAGGAGTCGTCTCTATAAGAGGATTAAACACACCTACCATGAGAGTGAATGGTAAAAAGACAAGCATTCTTGTTATTAAATACCCCAATGGTAAATTAGCCGAAAGAATGATAAACAATGGAAAACAAAAATAAGGCAGCAGAGCACTTACTTCTCCTATGGGTGTGGATATAACACAAGCTAAGTAGATTATAAAAACAATAAGTTTTAGCCGAGCATCAGTACGGTGGACAAAACTACGGCCCTGAGCCAATTTGTCAAATTGAGTAAATTGTCGTGCTGAGTTAGCAAAAAGCTTCATGTTAATTATGATTGCCTAGCACGTTTGTTAAACTGCCCAATGCCGAACCCAATGATACAAACCGTTAACAGCACTAATACACTCCCCAGTAAGCCTGCAAGGCTGGTTTCTAGGTTGATAAGAGAGCCCTCTTCTGTTTCCCCGGCAGAAGATCTCAGTGCGTAGTCGGGCATAAGGCTAGTAGATTCCTGAGCAGTAGCTAATTGATGATGTAAGGCAGAACCAGCAGAAAGCTCCGCTTCTTCATGTCCCAGCACAGAAGCGATAGACCATTCCAATCCATCGGGATAGCTCGAAGCAAACCATGAAATCGTCGTGCCACAGAGTAAAGCCACGATGGCAAAAGCCCCAATGAGTGAGGCGAAAGAATGATTGTTGGATTGTGTAAAGTTTTTTGCATCAAAAAGCAGAGATGGTTGTGATTTTTTTACATACAGCAGAACTGTCGCCGTAGCGAACCCTTCTACTAACCCAATGGCTAAGTGAATGGGTTGCATAAAGCACAGAAAATCAGTCAGGGGTAGAGCACTAATGCCGGAAGCCGTTGTCTGGCACACCACCCCCAGTGAGCCTAGTTGTAAACCCACCACAGCGGCTAGTATAGACGCCAGACAAATTCTACCGGTGCTAAGATGTTGCTGAGCAATGGGGGAATAGATAAGAGGGTAGGCAATAAAACAACTGAAAAAACCTAAATTAAATAGATTACATCCTAGGGCTAAAATTCCCCCATCTGCAAAAAATAAAGCTTGCACCAGTAACACGCATGCCATGACCAAAAAACCGGCCCATGGACCCAATAAACACGCCAAAATCAAGCCACCGCCTAAATGCCCGCTAGACCCGGTCATAGGAATGGTGAAATTGAGCATTTGTGCAGAAAAAATAAATGCGCCCAAAACTCCCATCATGGGTAATAATTTTGATTGCTGAGCCGCAGATAGTTTTCTTGTACTAAAATAGGCAAGGGCGGCACTAATGGCCCACATTGTGCAACCTACTTCTACTGAGATTAAACCATCTGACATGTGCATAAGCTTAAAAATTTGTTAATGGTGAAATTAATAGAATTTCGCTGATAATACTAGCACGTTTATCAGATAGAAAAAGAAAAATAAGCCTGCATTTGAGTATCTTTGGTACAAGAATTACACTTTGAGAAAGATTTTTTTTCTAAATAGAAAATAGAGCAATAATGATAATAAACAGAGAGATAAAAAACTGTGTGTCAGAGCGGAATAGGGAGCGGATTCTCGTGCCAAGCCATAAATGAGCGGATTGATGAGTCCATTCCACATACTCCCCCCATTGGGAGCATAAACATTGGTTAGCAAATAGGCTAGAATTGCATTACAACCGAAAATTTGTAGCGGTATAGCTAAGTATGATGACAGATGCTGATAATAATCAAATATCAAATGAAAGAGAGCCAGTAATATCACGCACCAGCCCCCTGCCCAGAGTACACAGGTCGTTGTATAGATGTGTTTGATGAGAGGGGTATCAAACTCTAAGAGACAAGCCGCACCTAGACAAGCCCCTCCGGCTATCGTTAAATAAAGGGCTGTTTTTATTCCTTGGTGTTCCTTTATGATGGTGCCGCAAATACTCCCCATGAGAGTTAGTGCCCCGAAAGATAGTGCTGTTAAAATCCACGTGTAGGGGGTGCCATCCTGCCATTTGCCTTGAATGAGGCAATCAATATACAGAGCGAGGTTATGTTGAGCTTCAAATGTCCCCCCCTCGTGATTGTTAAAAGGCACAAATCGCAGTAATGCCCAGTAGACTACTAGGCTAGTGAGACACATAATAAGTTGCCCACGTAGCTTGAAAAACATTAGGACTATAGCCGCAATGAAATATCCCTCTGCAATGGCTTGGAGTGTGTTGCAAAAAAGGCTCATTTTATCTGCGTCGGCACTGGCTAAGTTTCCTTGCACTAGCATCCCTAGTAAGAAAAGAATAAGCACTCTCCGAGCGACTCGCCATGTCGTTGCTAATCGCCAGTGGTTACCGCCTAGCTCTCTGTATTTGCTAAAGGCAAAGGGCATACTGGCACCGGTGGTGAAAATAAAGAGTGGCATCACCAAATCCCAGCAGGTGAAATCTCCCCCCCAGTTGGCATGGAAAAACTGAGACTCCACTTCTTTTGGTAAATCTGCACCCCAAATCGCTTGTAAAAGCAACCGTAGCACAAGTGCTCCGCCACAAAGCATCAGCATATCAAATCCCCGCAACGCATCAATGCTGGTAATTCTCTTATTTGCAGTCATGAATTGATTACGTTAGTAAGTGTATACATCTATCTTATAAGTTAGCTAAAAATTTGCAAAATTTTTTTCAACGGAAATGCCGCAAAAAAAGTCTAATGCTTCATGATATCAAAAACACTAGCACTATTGTTTGCCGGAGTCCTTTCTGCCGGAGTTGTTTCCGCCGATGTGCCTGAAAGCTCTGTGCCTGCAACCGTACGTGATGCTCTTAAGGCAGCATACGCCGGAGTTAGCCATGTAGAGTGGGATTATAAGCAAGCAGTAAATGTTTATGAAGCTGATTTTGACGTCAATGGACGTGACGTTGAAGTGAAGCTTTCCCCGGCAGGGCAAATTATTCAGGTAAAGGAAGATATTACCATTGCTTCTTTGCCGGAAGTCGTTGCTGCTGCTGCTCTTAAGCAATTGCCGCAGGGTAGAATTACTGATGCAGAAAAACGCACTGTGGGCAACGTTGTAACCTATAAGGTTGAAGTCGAGCAGGGCGAAAAAGACGTAGACGTTGTGCTCTCCGCGGATGGCAAGGTTTTGAAAGTGAAATAAGCATCTTTCTATTACCATAAATTTCCAAGGGAGCAGTGAAAATTGCTCCCTTTTTTTATTACCATTAACCAAAAGAAAAATGAGAAATCACGCACTAGTTATTTTAGCATTTGGACTGGTACTTCATGTATCAGAAGCAGGTCATATTTCACGTTCATCTGTCCCCGGTCCGGTAGAAACTTCGGTTCGCATGGCCTTTAATGATAACCACCCGGAACAGTGGCTCAGAAACGTTTCATGGGAACATGTTTATCGCGAGGGGATATATCGAGCCCATTGCCAAGTACCAAACCATGGGAAAGTTATCCTTGAGCTAAATAAATCCGGACGTATTCTTCGTGAGTTAAAGCCTATTTCTGCTTATTCCTTGCCTTATAAAATTCGACAGTATTTTAAGGATTCTCTCGATGGGGTTCATAAAATCAAAGAAGCTTATAAGGTAAGTGAGGGCCGAAAGGAATATTACGAGATTTTGTACAAAGCGAGTGGCAAAGAGAAAATTTATCGTTTAGATGATAGAGTTCGTTGGGTTGATTAAATCCCTTTGCCCTGTTTTGTTGAAACTTACGCACTTGACTTTGATGGCTGGGGCTGTATTGTTTGTTTATGACTCAGTCTCAGCCATTGAATTGCCCTCATTGTGGGGCTGTTATAGGACTTGAAGATGTTAATGTATCTACGGATGTGGCACTTTGTCGGCAATGTCAGACTGTTCATTCGTTTGCAAAGTTACGTTCACAGCATCAAGATGATTCTATATTAGATACGATTCCCAATCGAGTCACTGTCACCCAGGGAATTAATGGGGTTGAGCTAGTCTACAAACGTCCTAAAGCGGCAGGGATTGCCATAGGTGTATTCGGGCTTGTTTGGAGTAGCTTTATCGGCACTTTTGTAACCGAGATTTTTTCCGGTGAATCATATACGTTTAATGGTGTGGAAAAAAGCGGCGTTGATACGATGACGTTGCTTTTTCTTTTGCCATTTGTATTAGGCGGCATTGGTATGTTATGTGCGGCTTTTTATCAACTATTTGGTGCTATTAAATTAACCGTTCGTCCCGGTCATGCTGAGTTGTTTCGTGGGGTTGGGCCTATCGGTCGTCGTCAGAAGTTCTTGCTGAGTAAGGATAAAGAAATTGCTGTTGTCGATAGCAATATCAGCCAAGATCACCGTGTTTTGAAAATGATTGAAGTGGAACAACCGGAGGGTGATTCGTTTTGCTTCGGAACAGCACTGCATGGCGAACCTGCTCAAGAATACTTCGCTGCTGTACTTAGAAGTATGCGGGTGTAAATTTTACAACATTTTTTGTGACACAAGAAAAAAGGACTCCTTGCACAAAGGAGTCCTTTTTATTAAGTGGGGAAAATTTTTTTGAATTCAATTATTTTAACCGCTGAGGTTCTTCAATTCGGTAAATGGTTTCACCAGGAAGAGCCAAATTCCCTTTATCTCTTGAGATCGTCTCAAAATATTGAGGGTCTTGGGTGAGCCAGAGGTAGTTATTTTGAGCTTGCTCCATGTGGAGCTTGGTCCTTTCCAGCTTGGCAAGCTGAGTTGTTTTTTTATGCTCTAGCTGGCGTAATTCTTTCCACGGTTTAAAGCATGCCATAGACATGGCCAGCATCAGGCAAATCATTAGCACCAATGCCAACAGGCGTGACGCATTCTGCACGACACAAGCACTCTTCTCTTCGCGGGCTTCACGTTCCGCAAGAGTAAATCGGTGATAATATCGAGGACGCCAGAGCATTATGTTTAATATAACAAGACATGATTGAGCAAAAATATATAAAATGTCCATACTAAAATTTGTCATTGACAAAAAAACTATCAGTTTTTTTATGATTTGTTGTATTGTTGGCATAATTGCTTTAGATAAAAGCGTAGATAGGAGCAGTTTTGGCATTGCTTCGAGCGAATCGAGGGGCTACATTAAAGATGATGGATTTATTACGAGCAGAGCTTAGAGAAAAACTCCGGGCACTAGCCGATGAGAAATATCGGGCTTTTAGTCAAAAGCTCATCCCCGAAGAAACCCGCATTATCGGAGTGCGAGTACCATTACTTCGAGAGTTGGCTAAAGCGTATCGTGGTCGTGAGTTAGAATTGCTTGCTACGATGGGTAATCCTCATTTTATGGAAGAAATCATGGTTGATTCCTTTCTCTATGCACAAGTGGCCGCTTCTATGCCATATAAAAACCAGATGCAGTATTTAGAAAAACTTGTGCCTTTGCTGAATAACTGGGCACTATGCGACACTTGCTGTGCGAGTTTGAAGTATGTTAGAAAGCAGAGGTCTGAGTATTGGCCTTGGCTTTGTGAACAAAGTTGTGCATCATCCCCCTGGTCACAGCGATTTGCTGTGGTGATGATGCTGAATCATTATCTGATAGATTCGTATAGAGATGCGGTTTTGGAGCTGATGGAGAAGGTGTCTTCAGAGCACTATTATGTTTCTATGGCCGTGGCATGGGCTATTTCTATCTGCTATATTAAATATCCGTCTGTAACGTTTGAGTATGTTAAAAATTCAAAGCTACCAACAATTACCATAAACCGTGCCATTCGTAAAATTCGCGAGTCTAGGCAGGTAAATGAGGCGGAAAAAGAAATGATAACGTTATTGAAGCGGTCATGAAAAGGCGATTTTGTATTTTCATTGGTCTTTTTCTGTGGTTTGGGACTATGGTTTATTCATGGGCAGAAGTTTTCCCCTCGGTCGGTGAATGTAGTTCTCCTATTTATGTAGAGAAGCAAGTACCGATGATGGGTACATTAGTGACTCTGCGACTATATGCACCGCAGGAGAAGACTCAAGCGGAAATGCGAGCGATAGTGGAGGGGGCTGTGGCGTGTGCCCGTGAGGTAGAAAAACGTTTTTCGGCATTCGACCCCGATAGTGAACTTTCCTACATCAATGATGCTCCACATGGTCGCGTGATTCCTATCTCTCCCATGATGAGAGAAGTTTTGACGCTTGCTTTGTCTTTAGCTAAGCTATCGGATGGTGCATTTGACCCAACTCTGGGACCTTGCATTCGCCTGTGGCGAAAAGCCAAACGCACGGGGCAATTACCTGCCGCAGACCGTCTTTGTACGGCTCGTGCCGCATCGGGTTGGCAAAAGCTACACTTATCCCCTGAGGGAGTATGCAAAACCGTCCCGGGTATGCGTCTGGATTTAGGGGGAATTGCCAAGGGGGTGGCTGTTGACGGTATGGTTAGATATGTGAAATCAAAAGGCATTGTGTCTTATTGTATAGATACCACAAGCGACATTGCTCTGGGGGCTGCCCCGCCTGGGGCAAAGGGGTGGCGTGTCGGTCTCCCGGGGCAGGGTGCGGCTACTTTAACTCTTTCCAATGCCATGATTTCTACATCGGGTGAACTGCATCAGAAAGTAACTATTCAGGGGAGAAGCTATGCTCATATCATCGACCCGACAACGGGACTGGGCCATACTTCGGTACGACAGGTGACGGTGAGAGCTTCGTCTGCGACCTTGGCAGATGCCTGTGCCACGGCTTTTTCTCTTCTCCCGGAAAATCAAGCTGAGTTATTAGCAAAA
This sequence comes from Akkermansia sp., assembly GCA_030525455.1. GTDB lineage: Bacteria > Verrucomicrobiota > Verrucomicrobiia > Verrucomicrobiales > Akkermansiaceae > Akkermansia. The sequence goes on from JAUNER010000001.1 coordinate 45,024, forward strand.
AAACTTGGGGTGAAAATTATTGCCTCATCTTCTCAAATGTCGATGAAGCAGGCGGATTAAATACTATATTAAGCTATGACTTGCCATTTAAGTGAACCCTCATGGTAGCATGGTGTTCTTTTGCATGACACTAGAACGGAAATAGCACTTGCCAAAGCCATCCGGCGGAGTATGGTGAGGACATCCAAACATTGGGTGTTTGGGAAAATTCTCAATTTGAACAAGGAATAAAGATGGACATTATTCACGACAACGACGCAGATTTGAGCGTATTGAATGGTAAGACAGTAGCCGTTATTGGTTATGGTGCACAGGGTAGAGCACAGGCTCTTTGCATGAGAGACTCCGGTGTAAACGTCATCATTGGTGTACGCCCCGGTAAGTCATTTGACGCCGCAACACAGGATGGATTCCAAGTAATGACCGTAGCAGAAGCATCCGCCGCTGCTGACATCATTCACATTCTTTTGCCTGACGAAAACCATGGTGCTGTGTACGAAAACGAAATTAAGCCAAACCTTGCCGCCGGTAAGACCCTTTGCTGCTCACACGGTTTTGCTTATGTATTCAAGACCATCGTGCCACCTGCAGACGTTGATGTGATTATGGTCGCTCCAAAGGGACCGGGTACAGAAGTACGTCGCGTGTTTGAAGAAGGCTTTGGTTGCCCCGGTTTGATTGCTGTTTGGCAGAATCCTTCCGGCAATGCTCGTAACGTAGCCCTTGGTATGGCAAAGGCAGAAGGCCTTACCCGTGGTGGTGTGCTTGAATGCACCATGCAGCAGGAAACATACGAAGACCTCTTTGGTGAACAAAACGTACTTTGCGGTGGTTTGGTAGACCTCATGAAGTACGGTTTCGAAACCCTCATTGAAGCTGGTTATCCGGCAGAAATGGCTTACTTCGAATGCGTACACGAAGCTAAGCTCATCGTTGATATTATTTACAACAAGGGTATTCAGGCAATGAACGGTGTGATTTCCAACACCGCTGAATTTGGTGAATACTACAATGGCCCGCAAATTCTTGGTCCGGAAGTGAAGGATAAGATGAAGGAATCCCTCAAGCGTATTGAGTCCGGTGAATTTGCTCGCGTATGGCTTGCAGAAGCCGCCGCAGGTGCTCCTAACTTGAAGGCTAAGCGCGAAGCTCTTGGCGAACACCCGGTAGAAATCGTGGGTGCTAAGATTCGTAGCTTGTTTGAACGCAAGTAAGAAGCACTAGCTTGTTTTTTTCGTGGCATTGCTTGTGATGATTGGCGAGTGATGCCCACGATGTCTTTTTCTCAAAGCAGGAGGCTTCTCTATGGGAGCCTCCTTTTCTTCTCCTATTCCCTTTTTTTAGAGCTTTTATGGACGAGTCAGCATTAGCCATCAATGTAGAAAACGCACGGGTTTATCTGGGCGGTCATGAGGTGTTGCATGATATTTCATGGCAGGTTCGCAAAGGTGAGCGGTGTTTTATCTTAGGGGCAAACGGTGCGGGAAAAACCACACTGGTAAAAATGCTTATGGGCTATGCTTGGCCGCTCTTCGGGGCAAAGGTGCAGGTCTTGGGTGCTACATTTGGGCGAGTGAACCTCATGGAGTTACGTAAATCTATCGCCTGGGTCAGCCCTTTTATGCACAAGTGGCTGGAGCAGGGGGAGTGGTTGGGGAGTGATGTAGTGCTTTCCGGGCCTGATGCTTCAATAGGGTTGCTTCGCGAGCCTACACAGGCAGAGCTGGAGCGTGCAGATTCTATCATGCAGTCTTTGAAAGCCGAACATCTGATGACTCGTCCCGTAGCCGCTATGTCATCCGGCGAACAAGTGAAAGTTCTCATTGCTCGTGCCTTGATGACAGACCCACAGCTCATGATATTGGATGAACCCAGCGTGTATCTCGACATTGCAGGCAGGGAATTTCTACTGAAAACCATCGAGGAGCTCGCCCTCGCTCGACCGGAACTGACCATGATTTTTATCACCCAGCGAATTGAGGACATTTTGCCGGTATTTGACCGTGGCATGATTCTCAAATCGGGGGATATTGTGGCCTATGGGGATAGAGATTCGGTACTTACCGAGGAAAATCTAAAAAATGCGTTTGAGCTGGATATTCGTCTCATTCGTACAGATAAAGGCAGACTTTGGTCTGTGATTGCTTAATGATATGACAAAGGCGATGGAGGTAAAAAAACCGGTTAGACTTTCATTGGCTCGCCAAGTGCTCAATGCCATGGAAACCATGATTCGCTCCGGTGAGTGGCAGGTGGGCGACCGCATTCCGGCTGAGCCGGAGCTTGCCCGTGCCTTTTCTGTAAGCCACAATACAATTCGCGAAGCTCTTCAATCTCTCATTCACATGGGGATGCTCGAAGCTCGTCCCGGTGACGGCACATACGTCATGGCTTCAGACAGATTTGCCGTGGCAGTGAGTAATCGCCTTAGAGAAACGGATTTGCCTCAGTTACTTGAAGCTCGCCTGGCACTAGAGAAAGAAATTGCTCGTCTTGCCGCCATAAAACGAACGGATGAGGATTTAGAGCGTTTGGCGTTAGCTCTTAGTGATTGTCGTTCAAAAATTCGCCCGGGCATTGAGGACGATATGCTTTTTCATGCAGCTGTCGCTACTGCTACTCATAATTCCGTCCTTGCGGAGCTTTATCAGGTAATCCTTAATCACGTTCGCCAAAATCTGGAAAATCTACTCGTTGAGAAGCAATACGATGCCCATGCCATGCTTCTTCATGAGCATTTGCTATCAGCTATTCGTAATCATGATGCCGATAGTGCCGAAAGTATCATTGTAAAAATTGTTGATTTCGATACACAAAGTATTTCTCTCATCGATTAGTTTCTGAGAGAGCCTTATGAGGTATTTTCCTCTATTCATTGGTGAGTAGATTTTTTCTTGATTTGTTTCGGGGGCAGTTCTTTTGTCGGGGCGATTTTTTTTGACACCGGTGTAGATGATATATTTTGTGAGGATATATCATACTAAAATACTATGATTTTGAATCATTAAGCTAAGAAAGAAATGTTTTTAACATAGTTCTTTTTCGTTTGACATGGAATTGACTTTGGGCTTATCCTATGGGTGTGGAAGAGGGAAGAGTTTTGCCCTTAATCAGAAAAGAAATCAATCATCATAACCTCCCCGTAAAACATCTTTAGAGTCATGAAACCGCACCTTCCAATCAAGCTTTTGAAGTCAATAATAGCCGCATCTGTTGCTTTCGTTTCCATACCCCAAGCCTCTGCCATTATATCCGAAGAAATGCTCTCCGGCTATCAATGGATTCATGTGGATCACGAGCAAGACGTGGCTAATTTTTACGGCTATGATGGGAAGGTTGTATTCATTATGTACGACCATAGTGATCGTAAGCGAAAAGATGGTTATTATAAATTTGATTCGAGAACCCAAGATGCACTTTTAGGGTATGATGTACAATCAGCGATATTTACAACCATTGAATCACAATGGGAGCACAGACTATATACCCCACCGATAACTTTTACCGGGTATAAGGCTAATGCTCCGTTGTTTTATCTAAATGAGGACGGTTCATTGGCATTTGATGCTGTATTCTCACTTAAATTTACGAAGAATAAAACACTAGATTCATGGTCGACGATATACGGCTTCCCGTCATCTGAGCTTGTATTTAACAATGTTCTTACAGCTGAGTTTTCGGAAAATTCTGCCACAATGGCAGAAGGCGGTTATGGTGGTGGTGTAATTTTCGGGGGGAATGTGACATTTGATGGTGGAAGTTCTACATTTGTAAAGAGTTTGTCATTTTCAAAGAATCAGGTCCTTGGTGGTAATTATTTTTCATTTGGTGGGGCAATCTACACAATGAACCTGAAGGTGAATAATTACGATAAAGTCACTTTTTCGTCAAACAAGGTAACATCTACAGATTCCGCGTATGGCGGAGCTGTATCAATTCATAGTGGAAATGCCGGATTAAGCAATAATGGGAGTGTTGTTTTTAGTAAGAATTCTGTGCAGAGTTCATATTATGATTCTGCGGGAGGGGCTATTGCTACTATGGAAAGTACCCTGACCATTAGCGAAAACGATATTTTGGATTTTAGTTCAAATTCTGCCGTCGGGTACCAAAATGTATTTGGTGGGGCTATTTTTAATTCCGGAGATACATTAGCTATTCTTGCTAATGATACAGTTAAGTTTAGTTCAAATTCATCAACTAGTTCCGCTACCGAAGTTGATTGGTTTGCTAGGGGTGGGGCTGTTTATGCCGACGAGGATGCTATCATTGAAAATAATAAGAGCGTTTTATTTGAAAAAAACATAGTTAAAGGTAATGGCAGTTTTGCAGATGGGGGGGCTATTTATACTGAGGGTACACTATCTATTATAAATAATACAAGTGTCGCCTTTATCGAGAATTCAGCCCAGTCAAAAAAGACAGAGGTCATGGGGGCTGCCTTTAAGGCATATTCGTTGACTATGGGGGATAATGAGGAAGTCCTTATCAGTAAAAATAAAGCGACAGGCGACAGTGCTTATGGAGCCATTTCTCTATCTGCCGGGGCAAATTTTAATAATAACGGGAGCATCACAATTGCCAATAACTCTACGATAGGCTTGAATTATGGGGCTTATGGTGGAGCTATTGGGATTACTTTAGTAAATGTATTTGATACGCCTACCGAAATTCTTTTCGCTAATAACTATGGTGATATTATTGTAGAAAATAATGTGGCGGAAAGTAAGAATGCCCATGCCTATGGTGGAGCCATTTATGGGGAGGACATTGGTTTTACAGATAATAGTGGAACGATTCAGTTTATTGGGAATAAGGCTATTTCTGTGGATGCTTATACGTATGGCGGTGCCATTTGTGCAAGAGAGGGGCTCATGTTTGTCGGGAATAGTGGATTGATTGAGTTTTCAAAAAATTCGGCAAAAACGAGTGGCTCTGATGTAGGTGTATATGGTGGGGCGATTTTTGCAGAAGGAGATGTTATATTTACGCAGAATTTGGGAGATATTTCCATTTCTGATAATCATGTAGAGGGGGAAGGTGTGTGTAGTGGTAGTGCTATTACTGCCTCTGGTGATTTAGCGTTTATTTCAAATGACGGAATCATCTCGATTAAAAATAATTTAGTTCGTATTTCTACTAAGGATAGTGGAGAAGCCGGTGCCGCATTGGATGTCGTTGGGGATGTTAGGATTGTAAATAACAAAGAGGTCTTTATATCAGGCAATGCTTATATCAATGATGCGAGATGTGCTTTGTTTGGTGTTGGTGTTGCGGGAGATGCTAATTTTTCTGCCGTAGATTCCGGCATTATTGAAATTCAGGACCGTATATATGTACAAGGGTTTGCTGATTTTAATGAGGCCTTTACAGATGAGAATAATCAGTCTATTGCCCAAACCGGAGATATTTTATTTACGGCAAAAAATGTCGGTGAGAGACTTGCAAAGATAAAAGGGAAAACTCCCTCAGCAGATGATGTTTTAGCTTCGAGTGAATTTTACATTGTAGAAGGTGCTGAAATTCACGACGGGAGATTGAGGATTGAGGATGGGGCTATTTTCCGTACTGAGGATGCTGTAACGATAAGGACATCCTCTTCCGGACAATCGACTCCTACTTTACTTATCAAAGATGCGACTGCCATTGTTGGTGGAGATGTCGTTTTTGAGTCGGGAACTTGTTTGGATGCTCAAGGTCAAGCTGTGTTAGATGCCTATGAAGTTGTGATGGAGGATGGCAGTCAATTAAAGGCAAAACTAACGGCAGACAATATGGAACAAGCTGTCCTTTCTCTACATGGAGACATGATTTTTGAGGGAGCATTGACCGTTACATTGGACTATTCGACTAAAGGTGGAAGTACTATATATAAAATTCTTACCTTAGCGGACAAGGCGGATGATTACTTTTCATCTACATGGAATAATTTGAATGTTACATTGGAAGATGCCCGGGGGAATACATTATCCGGTGATGATTTGTACTGGGATGGTGATTCCTTGATGTATCTTGCTAATGTTTATCGTAGGACGACAAATGAGACATTGACCGGGGAAAATACATCCGGGAGGTATTTGATATTTGGCAACCAGAGTAGCGGCACGGTTCAGTTAGGTGGTTTGATTACACCTAAGCAAATTTTGGTTGATAATGATACGATGCATTCCTACATTTTCGAGGGGAATGCAGAGAATTATGCGTATTTTGCAGGAAGTTCTTCATTGATTAAGAGAGGTAGTGGTTCTCTGACAATCAATATGGAAAACCACTACCGTGGCGGAACCATGCTTGAGGACGGTACTTTAATTGTTGGGCATGAAGGAGCCCTGGGGTCCGGGGAAATTTCTCTTTGGGGGGGGACCTTGAATTTGAATGGGTATGCCGTTAATAACACAATGAGGGTTGATGGTGACGTTAACGTTCTAGGGGGTGAAAACTTCTTGGGGCAATTGAGAATGCTGTCCGGTAGTTTATCCGGTGATGCTTTGAATTTAGCATACACAACAACTCTTCGAGGTGGCCAAATTAATGCAAATTTAATTGGGGCGGGTGGAGTCGTTATTGATACTTATGATGAGGTTGAGCTTGCCGGAACGAATACGTACCAAGGAAGCACAATCATCAACAATGGCACGTTGTTATTAACCGGTTCACTCAGCTCTGATATTGTTATTAGAGACAGAGGTGTCTTAAATACAGGGCTAGGATTGAATTTACAGGATGGGCAGACCTTGTATTCGGAGAATGGCAAAATTGTAGGTAATTTAACGTCATCTGCTGATAATTTGGAGGGGACCGGGTTAACGATAGACGGGAATTTGCATTTGACCTCCGGATCGCTCACATTGGGTAGAGGCCATTCTGATGAGCCTGAGCTACAAGTTAACGGTACTCTGGAAATAGACAACGAGGTGAAGTTTGATTTCGTTCGTTATCAGACTGGTTCTGTGATAGTACTGAAAGCAGACGGATTATCCGGTTCTGTTAATGCAAGTAATTTTACCGAGTTTATGCCGTCTCATTGGTCATGCCAAGTCGCTTATGACCAAGAGTTGCAAGCACTTGTTGCTGAAATTTCCGGTGCTAATGAATGGATTTGGGATACCGGGAAGTCCGGTGTATTAAAGATGGGGAGTGTGGCATCTATTCCAATGAGTTCGTACGATCCGACAGCTTTTGAATTTGGTTTTAGGGAAGGTGATACGGTTTATATCGATACCTCAAAATCAACAATTACTCTGGAGGGGGACATTTTAGGGAATTTAGATGTAAGAACGACCAAGAGTGTGACGTTTAAGTCAAACAAAAAATCTCCCGGTGCTATAGCCGGGCGTAGTGCTGTATTTGTTTCCGGTTCGGGTTCGGTAACGATGAATGATGGGAATACTTACAGTGGTGGTACGTATCTTAACGGGGGAACTTTAAAGGCTGGTGGGGCAAGCTCATTTGGCGTTGGTGATATTGTATTGAGTGCCGGTTCACTTGATTTGGCAAAGAAAGCAGTTGCTAACGATGTTTACGTCTATGGTGATGTGTATGTGAAAAACGGCTCTAAGTATCAGGGCTCGATGACTGTTAATGAAGGCTCTCTTGGTAAAAAATCATCGTTGACTATTCAGGAGGGCGAGACTTTAACATTATCAGATTCTTTGCTGATAGGGACGTCTGTAAGCGGTGCCGGGACGGTTTATGTTTCCGGGATGGGGCAATTTACTTCTGGTACAAAAGTAACGACAAACAAATTGTACTTAGATACCTATGCCAACCTGGAGGTTGATAGTAGTGGCTTGGCTATGAATAAAAAAGCATCTGCCATTGAAATCAACAAAGGGGTGCTTTATTCACAGGGGGCTGTAAGTGCCTATTCGTTAATGGTGAATGATGGCTGTTTCTATACAGAAGGGACCAAAGCTCGTTCTGTAACGGTGACGGATTTGGTACTGACGAATGGTTCGAGTCTTGGCTCTACCGGGAAGGTGTCTGCAAGTAATTTGTTGATACATGATTCCTATTTAGATGTTTATGGTATTTCTTCGGTGCAGGGTTTGTCGGTTAAGTATGATTCGGAATTAGTAAATTCTAGGCTATCTGTTAATGGTTCTGTGTCCGGGCGAAATATGGCACTTACGGGGGCAAATGTTGATCTGGCTGACCCATATAAGAATAAAGCTCAGAATTTTACCCTTAAAGGGGATTTAAGCATGGACTCTTTATCGGAAATCAGAGCTACCGGTAAATTGTCTGCTAATAATTTATCAATGGTGGATTCTCTCATCAATGTGACCGGTACGACCGGTGTTCAAAGTATGGCGATTAAGTATGATTCCTTGTTGGAATCTTCGACTGTGAATATTCATGGTACGATGAGCGGACGTCATTTGAATATGGTGAATTCTGCGATGAATTTGACCGACCCATATAAGAACAAAGCTCAAAAATTGACGCTGAAGGGGGCTCTCGAAATGTCAGAGGCTTCCGCTTTGTCGGTGACCGGTAAGTTATCTGCCAATTACTTGACCATGGATGATTCCTCATTAAATGTTCTTGGTACGACCGGTGTTCAAAGTTTGGCGATTAAGTATGATTCTAGTCTGACAGATTCGTCTATTTTTGTGAATGGTACGATGAGTGGTCGTGCTTTGAGCATGGATAATTCTACTCTATCCTTATCAGACCCCTATAAGGGTAAGGCTCAAGGATTATCTCTCAAGGGCTTGTTGAGCATGAAAAATGGGGCAAAGATTACTACAACAGGTAAGATAAGTTCCTATGGCTTAGACATGACGAATGCCGAGATGCTACTGGATAACGTCAACTCTGCCCAAAGTTTGACTGTGAAAGGTCAGACGAATATGAATCTGGCTCATTTGGATATCAATGGCACGATGTCTACCTACGGACTGAGCATGGCAGATTCAAGCATCAACCTGGAGGATGAAAATCCGAATAAGACTCAAAAGGCAAAAGGTCTGACCGCTAAGGGCGATGTGTTTATGGATAGCTCAAGCATCACCGCCACAGGTGCTGTAAGTGCCTACAACCTTAATATGGTGGATGGCAGTACGCTATCTATCCTAGGCGAAACCTCTGCCCAGAGCTTGAAGGTGAAGTACGATACGACATTGAATGGCTCTGATGTGCTGGTCAATGGGGCATTTAGTGGTCGTCATTTGAACTTGATTAACTCCAAGCTGACACTTACAGACCCCTATAAGGGCAAAGCCCAAGGGCTGAGCCTCAGCGGTGATTTCACCATGGATAGTGGGTCTATACTGAGCCTTAGCGGTAAGTTATCAGCAAAGAATATCACCTTTAACGGTGGTACTCTCAATTTGACAGGTTCAAGTTTGGGGACTATTGCCGCGAAGTACACGCTGAGCTTCAATAATGCCATTGATTTGAATATGGATTTTGATTATGTGCTTGGTAAGAGTTATACGCTCTTCACATTTAAGTCAATCGTGGGTGATACAAGCGATTTGTATAGCTTACTGGGCTTGGATGATGAATGCTGTGACCTGGCATTTAATAAGAAAGGAACAGCTATCACCTTGACAGTTACCGATGCCGACCTGTGGGAAAGCATGATGGGTACAGGTAATGTGATGATGGCTTCTGTCACCGACATGGATGATGAACTCATGCCTATGGTGACAAGTGCCTACACTCCGGAAGCCATTAGCGAAGAAGTTGTGATAAGTGGCGAAAGCGATGAAAACGCTGAGGGAACACCTGCATTAGCCGCTACGGCTCCCGATGAAGCCCCACAAGGCGAGGATGCCGGAAATGCGGAGGGTGATGAGGAGGAGGAAGAATCCGGCACTCCGACGACACAAGTAGAGCTGATGCAGATGCTTGCCGGTATGGGCTTGGGCACTTCAATCGCCGAACCCGATTGGCAACCTGTGACAGATTCGCTCGTGCAGAGCACATGGGGCGTGGCCAATGCGTCTCGTGCCTTTGTGAATGTGCTGGATAAACGCGGTCAAAATGCCATGATGCTCGGTCAGGGTAAGGGGGCTGCATGGCTTAGCACCTTTGGTGGCTTAACTCGTCTTAGCTCCGGTCATGGTCATGCCGGGTCTGATTATAACCTCACGGGTGCGGCTATGGGGATGGAAGTGCTGGCAGGGGAAAGTACGGCATTGGGGCTTGCCCTAGGGCATTCATGGGGCAAGATTAGTACGTTCTCTGCATACGCCCTGGACCAAGACAGTGCCCATGTAGCACTTTATGGGTCAAGCAAGTTGAGTGATAATCTGAATCTCGAGTGGTCGCTGGCCTATGGCAACTCAGAAACAGAGGGGAATCTCGCCGGAGCGGATGCTGATTGGAATCAGGATAGCGTACAGGCAGATGTTCGAGTAAGTCGTTACTTTGAAATCAGCCACGATACACAGGGCTACTTCTTTGGTGCTATGCAGTATTTGGCAACGGATTCTGCTACAATAGCAGAGGGGGTAGAAACCGGCTCTGTACAGAACCTGCGTGGTGAAATTGGTGTAGGCGTAAGCACGGACTTCAATAAGACCACGGCTCTGTATGGTGAGTTGAGCTTCATCGGTGATATGGTTCGCCATAACCCGACGGCAAGTGTAGCAGACTTCAGAAAGGGCGGTGCCAACCCCGGCAGAGTCGGGATGAATGTGGGTGTAGGTATCAACCACGCTCTAAGCGAACATTGGAGCTTGAATGCCGGCTACAATGTAGAGCTGATGAAGCGAGCCACTAGCCATAGTGCCAACATTGGTGCTACCTATAAGTTCTAAGAAAAGATAGCTCCTCCTCCCAAAAAACATATCCTCCTCCGCCCTCACAGGTGATAGTGACAGTGATGGCGGAGGGGGGGTAGACTATTGTGCAGTTATGTGCCAGAAGGTCTTTGTGGTTTTGGGGGTGATGTTGTTGAGTGAGACGTAGCGTGAATTGATGAGTCCGGGAGTGCTGTGCCCCATTTCTTCTACCAGTAGGTTCTTGTTTCTAAAATTCGCCAGATGGTAACTGGCAAAAGTATGGCGTAGTACGTCCTGGGCCCAGTGTTTTTTTAATCCGGCGTGTTGGCGGATGTTTCGCCATTTATTAAGCCAGTTGGCCGGGCATATTTTTTGGTTTTTATTCCCTTTGGGGGCTAATGGTCTTAGAATGTCTTTAAGTACTTTTTGAATAGTTACTTGTCGGCATCCCCCTGTCTTTGAATGTATGGGATTGATGAGAATTTTTTCGGATTTAAGGTTAATGCACTCCCAGCTTAAACGCTGTACCTCCGTCGGGCGTACTCCGGCATAGAGCATGATGGCACAGGCGGCTAAGCCCTCTCCGTTATAGCATTCCCGTGCAGAGGTTATGAGTCTTTTTACTTCTGTCAGCGAGAGCGGTGCGATGTGTTTTTCTACAATTCTCGGCTTACTGATGAGCTCGGTTGAGTTATCGCTTACCAGCCTCCTTTTTTTTGCATAGTTTAGCACGCTACTCAGGATGCTTCTGCCTTTTTTGAATTGGCTCGGTGTGCGGAAGCATCTGTCTAGGTATTCTTTCCATTCGTCTGCTGTGATGTCCCTAAGGGTTTTTTTCTTTAATTCCGGGCAGAGCCGTAGCAGTTTTCGCGTATGAAAGCGTATGTCTGCCAGTGTCCGCGGGCGTAAGTGGGCTTTTGATTCCAGCATCATCCCCACCACATTTTCAAAATGGTCGCTCTTTTCTTCATTTGTCATCGCCTCTTTCCCCTTGCGTATACATTGCCGTGCTCTCGCAACGATGGCTCGCTTCCCTTTCCCTTTGCTCGCTTCTATTAGCTCTGTCATCAGTCCGTAAATGTCCCCAAGCTCAATGGGTAGGCTCTTGAGTAAGGCGATGGCTCCTTTTTCTTCGTTTCTTAGTTTGATGTCTTTCATGATGCCTTTTATATCACTGCGTTCTGCTAGAACGTAGCAAGCTAAAACGGCAAATGCCGTCTAATTGTGCAATCTAAAGGGAATAGCTCAATGAGTATGTGAATAAAATATGGCTTAAAGCAAGTCTGACATTGTATGAATAGATTTCTCTTTCTAGGAATCATAAGCATTACAGAGAAGTGAATACGGTCTAGCAGGACGTATAAACTCGCCTCATGACAGAAGAGGGACGCCGGGGACTTAGGTCAGTAGAAAAAAAGAAAAAACTTGTTAAATCAAAGCAGCGTGTCGCTGACCATGGGGAAGTTTTTACCCCGGATTGGCTGGTGGAAGATATGCTTGAACTCGTCGAGGAGCAAACCTTCCGTATAGATTCTCGCTTTTTAGAACCGGCCTGTGGTGATGGCAATTTTTTAGTGCCTATCCTCATCCGTAAATTGAGAAGAGTCAAAAAGCAATTTGGACGAAATAAAAATCAATTTACTTACAACGCCCTCATGGCTCTGTGGTCTCTCTATGGTATCGACATCATGGAGGATAACGTGCTCGCTTGTCGCGAACGACTGGCAACGATTTGGTTAGCTGTCTACGAAGTAGTTACAGATTCCCATCCGGAGCAAGCTCTAAGAGATGTCATCACTTATGTGCTGGAGAGAAACATTGTGCTTGGCAATGCCCTGAGCATGAAAAAGGTAGATGATAAAGCCGTGGATATAGACGAGCCTATCGTGCTCCCCGAGTGGTCCTGGATGTGTATCAAGTTGAGTGGTTTTGGCGGGGGTAAGGTAAAGCGGAATGATTATCGATTCGACCACATGGTGCAGTTGGGGGAAGAAGCCCCTGTAGAAGATGATTTGTTTGCGGCAGCGAGTCCCCCTCCTCGCCCTAGGGCAGAAGTGGTGCGTAGCTTTCCGCCCATTCATTATTTGAGCATTCCTAGCCTTGTAGAAGAGGAGGTCTCTCTATGAGCGAGGTAAAGAATTACAATCCCGATGTGCTGAATTGTCTGGCTAATCTCTCTAACGATGAGGTTTTTACACCGCCGGAGGTGGCCAATGCCATGCTGGATTTATTGCCACAGGAGCTGTTTGAGAATCCGCAGACAACTTTCCTGGACCCCTGCTGTAAGTCCGGCGTTTTCCTCAGAGAAATTGCCAAACGCCTCATTAAAGGGCTGGAAAAAAGCATCCCCGACCTACAGACTCGCCTGGACCATATTTATAAAAATCAGCTTTTCGGCATTGCCATCACAGAGATGACTTCTCTGCTCTCTCGCCGTTCTCTCTACTGCTCGAAATACCCGAATACCGAATATTCTATCGTTCAATTTGATAAGGATAATGTAGAGGGGCGTGTGCGATTCAGACGTCTGGAGCATTCTTGGAAAAACGGCCGCTGTGCTTTCTGCGGGGCGGCTGAATCTGAATATAAACGAGATGAATCTTTGGAATCTCACGCCTACGAGTTCATTCATACAAATAACCCTGAAAAATTTTTTAATATGCAATTTGATGTGATTATCGGCAATCCCCCGTATCAGTTGAGTGTCGGGAATACTAATGGGAATAAATCAAAAGCACGAGCTATATACCATGAATTTATCTCTCAAGCTATAAAATTGGATCCTCGATATCTTATTATGATTACTCCGAGTAGGTGGATGACTCGTTCAGTTGAGGGTATATCTGATGAATGGTTGGATACAATGATAAATGACCATTCTATAAAAAAACTTCATGATTTTGTGAATTCCGTAGATTGTTTCCCTGGGGTTGATATTAAAGGAGGTGTTAGTTATTTTCTCCGAGATAAATTATATAATGGTAAGTGTCATTATTATTTGCATGTAGATAATGATGTAACTCAGATAATCAATTATCTTAATTCAACAGGAGCAGGAATCGTTATTAGAGATGTAAAAGCTATAGATATTTTGAATAAAATACAGTCAGTCGAAGGGAATTACATGTTGGGTTTAGATAATAATTTTTCTGGGTTGGTTAGCCCTAAAGATTATTTTACAAATAAGCAATATTTAACTTCCAGTTGGTGTGATTTTTCGCTATCAGAAAATTCTGATAGCTCTATCAAATATTATTTGAATCGTAGCATTCATAAAATTTCAAATGCTTGGATTTCAAAAAAGGATATTCCTAAAAATCATAAGGCAATATCTTTAAATAAAATATATATTTCAGCGGCTGCAGGAACAGGTGCTGATGACTTAGTTTTAACTAAACCATTTTTAGGAGAACCCAACAGTGTATGTTCTCAAACGTATTTGGTGATAGGTTATGATGCAGAGAAACATAATTTTACTAAAACGGAGTGTCGAAATATCATTTCATATATTAAGACAAAATTCTTTAGATATTTAGTAAGTATTAAGAAGAAAACACAAAATGGACCTCGTGGAGTTTATCAATTCGTTCCCCTGCAAGACTTTAGCAAGCCGTGGACAGATGAAGAGTTGTATGCGAAATATGGGTTGGACGAGGACGAGATAGGCTTTATTGAGAGCATGATACGGCCGATGGAATAGGTAAGAAAGAGGGAGACGAGAGCGATGGGAACAGAAGTATATTTTGCGAAAAAAACGGGGGCACGGCCGACGATTTACGTGTATAGTCTGCCGGGGGTGGCAGGGCTGGAGGGGTATGTGAAAGTAGGGTACACAGAGCGAGATGCCAAGACCCGCATAGCGGAGCAAATACAAACCCTGCGAGTAGGGCTAAAGCCGAAGATACTGTATACGGCAGCGGCGATGAAGCGAGATGGCAGTAGCTTTAGCGACAAAGTTGTGCATAGAGTGCTGAGGCGGAAAGGGATAGAGCAAAAGACAGATGGCACAACCAAAAGCGAATGGTTCCGCTGTGGGGTGGATGATGTAAAAGCTGCCCTGCTGGAAATCAAAGAAGGCATCATCACCACGGCAGAACGGACAGCAAGCTTCCGAATGCGACCCGAGCAAGAAGCGGCAGTAGAGAAAACTCACGATTATTTCCGTAAAATACGGGAGGAAGAAAAACGCACGCCTAAGTTTCTCTGGAATGCGAAGATGCGATTTGGGAAAACCTTTGCCACCTACCAACTGGCCAAAAAGCTAGGGGCGAAGCGAGTGCTCATACTTACCTTTAAGCCGGCCGTGCAAACTGCATGGGAAGAAGACCTAGCCACGCACATTGACTTTGAGGGCTGGCAATTTATTTGTCGCCCGAAGCAGAGTGGCGAAGCCGGCATTGATGCCCAATACGAAAAGGCAGACAAAGAGAAGCCCATCGTGTGTTTTGGGTCATTCCAAGACTTTATGGGGGTGAACCCGGCTGACAAGAAAGGCATCAAAGTACACCAAGAATGGGTACACTCGATACACTGGGATTTAATCGTCTTTGACGAATACCACTTTGGAGCCTGGCGAGAAAATGCCAAAGACCTCTTTCGTACCGAGGATGATGACGACATAGAAGAAGCGATAAACGAGTATCAAGGCAACGAACTGGATGAAAGCTGGCTACCCATCACCGCTGAGCAGTATTTGTACCTCTCCGGAACCCCCTTTAAGGCACTTAACTCAGGCGAATTTATAGAAGAGCAGGTGTATAGCTGGACCTATAGCGACGAGCAAAAAGCCAAGCAAGAATGGAAAGGCGAGGATAACCCCTACATCTCTCTGCCACGCATGGTTATGCTCACCTACCAAATGCCCGATGATATTAAAGAAGTGGCACTGAAAGGCGAGTTTAATGAATTTGACCTCAACTTGTTTTTTTCTGCAGAGGGGGAAGGGGAACATGCCCGATTTGTGTATGAGGAATATGTGCAGAAGTGGCTCAACCTCATACGTGGCGAGCATAGACAAACGACAGTTGATGAACTGAAACTAGGGGCGAAAAAGCCCCCCATGCCGTATTCGGACACACGCCTATTATCTCTGCTGAATCATACGCTGTGGTTTTTGCCGAATGTCGCCTCATGTGAGGCTATGGCAAATCTGCTCAAAGCTCGGAATAACCAATTTTATCATGATTACAAGGTAGTGGTCTGTGCCGGGAAAAAGACAGGCAACGGAGCCGCTGCCCTGCCACCTGTACAGCAGGCTATGGGTGATAATCCGCTGGAAAGTAAAACCATCACGCTGACCTGTGGTAAACTCACCACCGGGGTAACGGTGAAGCCCTGGACAGGCATCTTTATGCTACGGAATCTGAGTAGCCCGGAAACTTACTTCCAGTCGGCATTTCGTGTGCAGAGCCCATGGGTGGTAGACGGTGAGGACGGAACGAATGAAATCGTGAAGCAAGATTGCTACGTTTTTGACTTTGCCCTAGACCGAGCCCTAAAGCAGATAGCCGATTATAGCTGTAAGCTGAATGTAGCCGATGATAATAATCCGGAGAATAAAGTGCAGAATTTTATTAACTTCCTGCCCGTGCTGGCCTACGATGGCAGTAGCATGAAACAAGTAAGTGCTACGGACATACTCGACCTAGCTATGGCCGGAACCAGTGCCACCCTACTGGCTAAAAAGTGGGAAAGTGCCCTGCTGGTGAATGTAGATAATGTGACCCTACAACGCTTGATGAACGATGAAAAAGCGATGAAAGCGCTGATGAATATAGAGGGCTTTCGCAGTCTTAATAACGACATTCAGACTATCATCAATAAATCCGAAAGCGTTAAAAAAACACGAAAGGAAAAGCCCAACCTCAGCGATAAAGAAAAGAAAGAACTGAGTGCTGAGGAAAAAGAATACAAGAGTATGCGAAAAAAAATACAGGAAAAACTCATCAAGTTTGCCACACGCATACCGGTCTTTATGTACCTCACCGACTTCCGAGAAAATTCTCTGAAAGATGTTATCACTAAACTGGAATCGGATTTGTTCAAAAAAGTAACGGGGCTGACTCAGCAGGATTTTGAGCTACTGGTGAGCCTGAATGTGTTTAATGAATCGCTGATGAATGAGTCTGTATACTATTTCAGACGCTATGAAGATGCCAGTCTGAGCTATAGCGGCATCAATAAATTTGAGGGGAAAGATGTGGGCTTATTTAATACCACCATCACTCGCGAAGATTATGAAATGCTGGCTCAACAACAGCAGGCAAGTACCCTGGGCGAAGTGCCCGAAGATGCGAAATCTGTGCCATCGAGAGACTTTGAAAAATTGGATGATGCCGAAGCGGAACCCGAATACCAGTCGATGAGAAAAGCCCCGAAAAAAACGGAAATTTACCCCGGTGTACATAAAGGGGCGAAAGTCGTGCACGTCACCCTAGGCGAGGGCGAAATTGTGAAAATAGACACTAAATCTAGGCGAATCTATGTGCGATTTGCGAGCCAGCCGTCTATGTTCGCCGTCCCCGGGTGTTTTGAGCGTGGGTATCTGACGCTTCTCTGAGAGAGGTAGCTAAAAAGTCATTAATCTTCCTGTTCGTAGTAGTAGGAATAATCGATGCCTTTAGGTATAAATGATTTTAAGTGGGTAGTGAGACTAAGCAGTTGGATTATTTTCTTTATAAATAAGCTACTTATATATTTTGTTTAGTAGTATGTTTAGGAGTCAGACATTTAGTGTAAACTTCTTTCTGTAAAATCGAATGAGCACTACGTTTTCATCTGCCGCCCTAATTCTGTGCAGGACGAGCCCCTGTGGGTGAGACTTGCACAGAATTGAATGTAGGCAGGCTTATTGTTTTACATCGGCACGCCTGATGAAAGCTTGAAATGTTCGGTTCATTGTCACATTGTTTGTTTGTAATTTATTTAGCAACAATGGTCGAGCAAGACAAAATTAACATATTCGACGCATTAAACGAGGAATATACAGACGTATGGAACAAAAGCGAGGGAAGTATTTGTTATATAAGTAATTCAGCATCCATGCTTTCGCTGTAATCCCAAATAGAGTGTTCGAACATAAAGGCACTCCAACAGTTTAGAACTTGCTCAAAGTAAGCAGCATTCACATTGAAGTGATAATAGTTATGGTCAGCAACATCTAGTAATTCAAATTGTGCAGGGTTAGATTTTTTATTCCAATATTTGACGAGTTTTTCGCTTAATTGCCAAGGGAGAAGTCTATCCCGACCACCATGACTAGCAAAAAGCGGAGGTAAGCCTTTTTGGAGTCTGTGAATGGGGTTTAGGGTAGATTTTTGTTCGTGATTAAGCTTACCGGTGAGTTTATAAGCGTATTCAGACTGAATGTCGCATACCCCACGAAATAGGGCAATTGCCGCCGGAGCCGGTTCTGTCTTTTTTTCTCGTTTAAATAGGTTTTTGATAGACCATGATTTAGGTTTTGCCGGTAAGGCTACATGAAGAGCCATGAGACCACCGGCATCACTTCCGGCCACAGTGATGCGAGTCGGGTCTAATCCGAGAACCTGAGAATTGTCATACACCCAATGCCAAGCTTCTTTGGCATCGTCGAGAATTTCGACTGCCGAAACATCGTATTCGCTAAAGGTCCTATACATGGGAATAATGCCAACGATGCCCTGTTGAGCAAGGTGAATGGCCCAGGGAACGAAATCACCTAAACTTTTCCCAACCCACATACCACCATGGAAAAACAGAACCGATGGTGCAGATTTTGATGTGTCATGATTTGGGGGTAAAAAGACATAAGCCCTCAACTCTACACCATCAGAAAAACGTCTCCAAATAAAGGAACTTTGTTCTTTCAGGAGGCGTCTGTATCGGGCTTCTGCCAGGTGTTCTGCATCGGTAAAAATTTCCATTGGCTCACAGATATGTTGCATTTGAGTTGCACTTAGTGCAAGTTTGATGTCTAAATATTTGTGTAATGACTGTTCGAACGTTTATTATTTCACTATGTTGTGCCGTGTTGAGTGGGGTTTCATTCAGTGATGCCGCACCGCAACTAGGCTCTCCTGCATTACGGAATGCACTGGATGTAACCTATAATACATGGCGGCTGCACATGATGCGAGGCAATTATGAAGGGTGGCAATCGCTTACCTCTTCATATCGTCAGATGAAAGTGCGGAATTTGGCTGTATCAGAAAAGCGACCCTTTCCGGCCTCCTTATTTCGTCAGCCCATGGCACCTCCGGCATTAGCACCGTTGATGTTTGTTGGTGCTTTAATTGATGGACCAACGGCGGCAGCGACGTATTATGGGAAAATCGATTTGGGTTTAGGCGTTGAGCCGAAAGAATCTAATGCCCTTGTTTTATTATTTACTTACGAACGAGGTAAATGGTGTTATGACCAAGCAAGGTTTTTTAATTTGTCAAAATTAAACAGTGTTAAGGAACGCTTGCAACGTGGTGATTCTTCTGTTTTGCTGGAACAAGATGGCTTTCACCCACAAGGGGTCATTCCACCGACTCCAAAGGCTTGTAATGCTCCACAGTACATTGCAAAAATTTTAGTGGATTGTCCCGGACGGCTTGTTAAAGCAAAAATCAATGGTATTTCAGACCATGAATTTGATAATACTCGTCAAGCAGAAGTTATTTCCGGGGGCTTACACATGGGCATGAATTCGATGTATATCACATTTGAAGACAGTCCAACTAAAGAACAGAAAGGTGCTTTGTTAGTAGAAATTTACATTATGCCTGAAACTCCGGGTAACTTGCCGGCTAGAGCCGTGCATTACTATGTACCGGTAGATAAATTACCACAGAGTGGTAATGTTAATATCAACATTACCCCTGAATTATTGAAGACGATGATTCCGGTAAAATCCACACCTGCTAAGAAAAAATAAAACGTCATCCATAAAACAAGCTACTAGGAAGGTGGTCTTATCCTGTATATGACGACAGAATCAAAAACGTGTAAATGCAGGATAAGCAATTCCCCATGGTGGCTGGCTCTTTTGGGAGTGCTGGAGTTGATACTAGGCTTTGTGGCTCTTGCCAGCCCTTGGGTAGTTGGTGCCGGATTTATGTGGGCCTTGGGCATTGCCCTGATGGTTTTGGCAGTAGTTCGCTTGGTTCAAGTATTTACCATAGCTCATGAAAGGATGTGGAATTTTCTTAGTTTTATCCTTTATGGATTTACGGGATTTTTCTTATTCAATGACCCCAATGTATCGCTGACAATAACCACTTTATTAGTTGGGTGGGTGTTTGTGATTATTGGGTTTTCGCAGGCAATTATCTGGTATAAAAGCAGAAAACTTCCCATGGCAGCATGGCGATTGTTTAATGTCGTTGTTTCATTGCTATTGGGGGGAATGGTTATATTAGGTTGGCCAGATAGTTCTGTTTGGTTTATCGGAACCTTAGTTGCAGTGGAATTAATATTTTCCGGCTGGACATTAATGCTACTTGCATTTAATTGTAGTCCTACAAAGGAATCTAAATGTTAGAGCTTTCATCTGAAGAATTGGATAGGTACGCTCGTCAACTCTCATTACAAGAATTGGGAGCTGACGGGCAACTGATATTAAAAAAATCCAGAGTTGCCATTGTTGGCTTAGGTGGACTTGGTTCACCTGTGGCTTTATATTTAGCTGCTGCCGGTGTGGGTGAATTGGTATTAATTGACCCGGATTGTGTTGGTGTGTCAAATTTACAACGACAAATCCTACATACTACGTCGCGAGTAGGTCAAAAAAAATCGGATAGTGCTCAGAGAATGCTTTCTGATGTAAATCCATTTGTGAAATTATTCCCGATTTCAGAGAGGGTAGACACAGAGAATGCACAGCGTATTTTTCATGGGTGTCATGCTGTGGTAGATGCGTCAGATAATTACGCTACCAGATTTTTATTAGCTCGAATTACTCGAGAGATGAAAATTCCGATGATTCACGGAGCTGTGATGAAATTTGCCGGTCAGGTTGCGGTATTTGCTCCACATTTGGGTACGGCTTGTTATGAATGTATGTTCCCGGATAATTCAGAAATGCAGTCATCAGATACCGCCTCTGCTCACGGCATATTAGGTGCTCACGTCGGGCTTGTTGGGTCAATTCAAGCGATGGAGACAATAAAGGCTCTCGTAGGTATTAAATCACCTTTGCTCGGTGCCATGCTATCGATAGATTCGCTACGGTTGAGGTTTTCTTTAATACCATTACAATCAAATTCTAATTGCAACTGTCAATCGAGTTCTCGTAAGTAACACATTGCGTGATTGACGACAGCATAAATTTTTGGCATGATTCGTGGTAGTTATGAATCATTTAACTCGTGCCAAATCCGTTTTTGAAATGGAAATTGAGGAGTTGCGTGGTGTCTTATCTCGCCTAGATGATAGTTTTAATAAGGCGGTAGACCTCATGTCTGATGCTCTTGACCGTGGTAATAAAATTGTCATCGTTGGGGTTGGTAAATCCGGGAATATAGGTGAGAAAATTGTTGCGACCTTAAATTCTACCGGTACACCGACAGTAATGTTGGATTCGTTAAATGCTCTACACGGGGACTTAGGCATTGTGCAGGATGGAGATGTTTGCATAGCCATGTCATTTTCCGGTGAGACCTCAGAACTTCTTACATTACTCCCCTTTATTAAGAGATTTGAATTACCGATTATTTCTATGACGGGGAATGTTAATTCCTCTTTGGCGAAATATTCGGACATTGTGCTAGACACAGGAGTATCTCGAGAAGCTTGCCCATTGAATTTGGCTCCTACATCCAGTACGACTGCCATGTTGGTCATGGGTGATGCCTTGGCAATGGCTTTATTGGAAGCACGTAATTTCACAGCACGTGACTTTGCAAAGAGACACCCCGGTGGTTCACTTGGTCGTGCTTTGTTAACAAAGGTGGGTGACATCATGAGACAAGGTGCAGATATGGCGATTTTGCCGGATACAGTTACGGTTAATGATTGCCTAAAGGCGATGACAGAGGCTCATGCCGGGGCTTGTATTTTGCTAAGTGCAGATGAGAAATTGGCAGGTATCTTTACGCATGGCGATTTTGTACGTGCGTATGGTGCAAATCCTCTTATTGGCGAAACGCCGGTCAATGAACTTATGACCCGCAATCCTATTTATGTGAAAGAGGATGATTTAGCGGCAGAAGCTGTAAAGGCTGTAAGTCATCGCCATATCGACGATTTAGTTGTTTTGAATAACGATATGAAGCCTGTGGGCATTGTGGACCTTCAGGATTTGGCTCGACTAAAATTGGTTTAATCCTGTTTAGTTTTTCTATTATTTCTCCCTTTTCCTGTGCTAAAAAATTGGCCGGGAAAAGGGAATTTTTTTGGCATGGTGGGAAGAATTTGTGTGTGAGCGGTGTATTTCTTGTAGTGTAAAGTAGATTAACTGGCTTGGAATTTGGTTGCAAACATCTGAAAATTTGGCAAGGTGAATATAGATTCTATGAAGCGAATTTTGGACAATGTAGGAGTAGTGCTGCTAGGTTTATTGATGGGGGAGCTTGGGTATGCTCAGGCAGAAAGTACGGATGGGGCTGAGGCACAATCAGGGGAAGAGGAAAGATACATTCCGGATGGGCGAAGTGTGCCTCCTTTTGAAAAAGTTGATGATAATAGAATTCGGATTGGTAAAGTTATTGTGAATCATGCGACTAGGACAGTAAGTTTTGATGCCGTAGTTAACATGGAAGGGGGGATTATGGAGTACATTTGCTGTATGCCCAACGGGAAAGTGCATGAAGCATTATTGCTAACAGACGCTGACCCTCTGCACATTAGCTTGGGAATGACATTGCTGAAGTTTCATCGGTTTGAAAAGTTTTTCCCTGAGAGAGGCGAGGATTTTGAATGGTTGCCGTTTAAGGAACCTAAGCCGGAAGATTATGCAGATAGTCACTTGCAAATAGAAATGAGCTATATGAAAGATAAAAAGCTCATACATGATGACTTTTCTGAAATAATTATCAATGCTCAGACTCGTAAAGGATTGTCTACAAAGCATTGGCTTTATACGAATTCTTATTTTTATCAAGGGGCTTATCAAGCTAGTTTTACCGGTGAGGTGATAGCAATTTTTGCGAGTCGAACCTCGCCTATTAATTATATCGGTGATTTTCATGATGGTGTTAATGAAACAGGGTGGATTATTAATCCGACCAAAAAGTTAACGCCAGGGACGAAAGTCACCATTACAATTTCACAAAAAAAAGTAGAAAAGGAACAATAGTCATGATGAAGTGTATTTATGCGTGTGTCTCGTTGGGGTTGTTAATGGGCGGAGTTGCTCCTGCTCAATCGACTATGAGTGCGTCATTAAGTGTATCACCGGTTGATAAATATGTTTCATTGAGCCACGAAATTTTGCGGGCTATTGAAAAGGGGAATGAGTATTTGAAGAGTAAACAATCCCCGGAAGGGTATTGGGCTCAGCCTTCTTACCCTGCCATGACGGCATTGGCTGTGACTGCATATATGCGAGACCCTGCTGTACAGGGGCAAGCTTTGCCGGAAAACATTAAAAAAGCTTACCAAATTATCCTGAACGCCCAAAAGGCGAATGGTGCTATTTATAATCGCGGCTTGGCTTCATATAATACTTCTGTTTGTATGATGGCACTTATGGCGGCTAATAATGAAGCCTATGTACCTGCAATTTTGAAAGCTCGTGCTTATCTTATCAAACAGCAAGAGCATTTTGCCCCGGATAGCCCCTATTATGGCGGTATTGGCTATGGGGGAACTCCGTCCGGTCAAGGCCCTAGTGCCGGTGGCCCTCGTTTCAGTGGTAAGCCCGGGTCTGGGAATGGTGGTGCTATGCTCGCAGGGGGACGCGGTGGCATGGGGGGGCCGGGACGCGGCGGTATGGGGGGACCTGGTAGTGGTGCCCCCATAGCAGATTTATCGAATACCTCGCTTGCTCTAGAAGCTTTATTTTATTCCAAGAAATTGGCACAGGATGGGAAATATGGCAAGCAACCCGAATTGGACTGGAAAGCCGCAGAGCAGTTTATTAACCGTTGTCAGCATAATCCGGCTACGAACAAAGAGACTTGGGTTTCTGAGGATGGGAGTCAGTTGGGGGGCTTTGTTTATCGTCCGGCTGTTACTCGCTCAAAGGATGAAAATAGCCCGACTTTTGAAAAAGTGGAAGCTCCGAAGGCCTATGGCAGTATGACTTATGCCGGTATGCAGTCGTTGATTTACGCAAATGTAGATAGGAATGATCCGCGTGTGAAGTTGGCTCTGAAATGGATGCAACGTAGTTATACTCTCGAAGAAAATCCCGGTCAGGGGGCACAGGGGTTATATTATTATTACCAAGCTATGGCAAAAGCTTTGAGTGCACTTGGTATTGATGAGTTGAACTTAGATGATGGGCGAAAGGTCGATTGGCGTCAGGATTTAGCAACCCGCCTTATTTCTATTCAGAAAGGTGATGGCTCGTGGGTGAATACAAATAACCGTTGGTGGGAGGCTGACCCCGTGCTGGTGACTTGTTATTGTGTCTTGGCTTTAGAGCAGTTGTATTATTCACTTCCTCAGCAATAAGTTGTATGCTTGCGATGTGTAGCCGCTTTGTTTGTGTTGTCCTTTCGTTGACGCTTGCCGGTTTTGCGCATAGCGACGAAACTCTATGGGCAAAGGGGGTATCTGAGCAATCTGGGTGGTTTGATTTTAATAAATCACCTAATAGGACTGATTCAAATTTATGTTGGGCTATTGCCGCATCAAATTTGATCTCATGGTGGCAAAATCAACAAATGAATTTGCCTGGTGATGTGCCTAGGGGGGATTCGGTTTGGCATACATTTCGTACTGCATTTACAAACCTCGGGAGTGACCCGGATGAAGGATTGCGGTGGTGGTTTACCGGGGTATATACTCCTAGAGTGTCTGCGTTGGGCTTGCCTAGTGCTGTACTTAAAAACGCTACTTTAGGCGGATATTACAAGGAGAGAGGCGAGCAGTTTTTCCGCTCTTTGTATTATCGTGACAGACGGGTGAATATGCCTGTTTCTGTATTATCAAAAGCACTATATGAGGGATTTAGCCGTGGTGATGCTTTTTGGATTGGGGTGAGTTATTTGAAACGCGATGGCAAGAGATATACGCATTCACTAAATGTATGGGGAATTGACGTTGAAAAATCAAATACAGATGTGCCTAAGATTCTCGCTATTTACATGACGGACTCAGATGATGGGCGTGTGGTTTTGCACCGTATTCCCATGAGGGAGAAAGACGGGCGGCTTTTATTTGATTGTCCTAAGCATCGATTTTACGGACGAATAGGGGATATTACTGTAAATAATTTTACCGCTTTGCGAGCAGAATTAAAGTAGCTGTGTGAGCAATAGTTTTTTTGATTACGGTTGGCCTTTTGAAAAATTCCAGTAGGTGTGCATGGTCATAAGGTCCGGCGTGGCTAGTGGTCTAACAACGCGAAAGCCAACCATCCCGCCGTCGGTGAGATACCATAAGCTTTTGGGGTTTTGGGGGTCTTGGCGGTTCCATTCCGGCGAACTAGCTTGCCGTGCCGCAGAACGCAATTTATCCGGGTCATCATCCCAAGACCCACCGCGCACAACGTGGGGGGCATTAGGTTTGATAAAGATAGGGTCTGTGAGGGATTTTGTGTCTGAGTATGATTGAGGGGAATATGAATCCATGACCCACTCGGCCACATTGCCGTGCATATCATAAATACCCCAATTATTGGGTTTTTTGGAGGCAACTTTCTGGTATCTGTCATTTGAGTTATTCCAGAACCAGGCATATTGGCTTAGTCGGGCTTCATCTGCCCCATAGCAATAGGCTGTATCTGCTTTTGCACGGCACGCGTATTCCCATTCTGCTTCGGTAGGTAGACGATAATAATGACCTGTTTGAGCACTGAGCCATTCGCAGAACTTTAAGGCGGCATGGTGAGACATAGCTATGGCCGGCATACCATGTTCGTACCCATTGCCCATACCTAAATTCATTGCTGTGTACGGGGCTGTTGGTTGGGCAACGACGTCCCATAGTTCGTCGTCAGGATGTTCTTCTTGTAACTTGCCATCTTTAGAGCGAGGTCTCCCATTTTCCATAAAAGCACAGTAGAGTTCCCACGGGATTTCTATTTCTGATATCCAAAACGGAGAAATTTTTACTCGTCTTTGCGGGCCTTCGTCTGTTTTTCTATATGGTTCATTTACAGGGCTTCCCATGAGAAATTCTCCGCCCTTGATGGCTATCATTCGCAGCGATTTACCATAGGTCGTGGGGAGTCTCTCCGTGTATGATTCAAATATCCCCGGCGAGCCTTTTTCTATTATTTGAGCATAAATGGCTTGGGTAATAGGGAGTAATTCGGGGGAGGGAAGGTTTTTGGGAATGTCTATTTGCTCAATTTGAGAGTTTTGAGCATTGGCGTTGTGTCCTTTGGCACTATGGGATTCGCCCCATTGTTTTGCCTGTAAAATACGCATGGCATCCTCAGTTGCCGGTCTGGCTTCGTTCTTTCTGCATCCACTGATGAGTGGGCAGAGAGCCAGTAGCCAGACAAGCATGCGGATGCCATGCATGATATTGATTTGATAGATGTTACATTGTCATACCACCATCGCAGGTTACTACCTGACCGGTGATGTAACGAGCATCGTCAGATGCAAGGAATGTGGTGAGGGCGGCGATGTCTTCCGGAGCACCGAGAATGCCAAGAGGAATGTTCTTAATGAGAGCTTCCTTAGCGGCTTCCGGAATGGCATCTGTCATTTCTGTGGCGATAAAGCCGGGTGCAATAGCATTGCAAGTTACCTTGCGGCTTGCAAATTCTTTTGCCCAGGATTTTGTCAAACCGATGAGACCTGCCTTCGATGCGGCATAGTTTGCTTGCCCCATATTCCCCATGAGACCGACAACAGAACTCATGTTGATGATGCGACCTGCCGGGGATTTCATGAGTACGCGCTGAAGCCCCTTGACCATGTTAAAGGCACTCTTAAGGTTAGTGTCGATGACGGCATCCCAATCCTCTTCTTTCATACGGAGCATGAGAGTGTCGCGAGTGATGCCGGCGTTATTAACGAGGATATCGATTTGAGGGAATTCTGCAAGAATGGCTGTAAGGGTTTCCTGTACTGCGGCAAAGTCTGCGACGTCACAGGGGAATGCCTTGCAAGAATCAGGGTATTCCTTGTTAATTTCTTCAGCGGCCCCACCACAGCTAGATGGGCTACGGCTGATGAGAACCACTTTGGCTCCTTCGGCTGCGAAGCGGCGAGCGATGGCATTGCCAATACCGCGGCCTGCACCGGTAACGATTGCTGTTTTACCTGCTAGTTTTTGCATGCTGAGTTATAGTAAAGCGATTTTCTGCCCTTCGGGCAAGCTTGAAATATGTTGATTTGCATTTTACTCGGCTGTTATCCCGCCTCGCTCGTCATCAAGTATGCCCGATTTTTCCAGATAGTAGTCATATCCCCCGGCATACGTGGTGATGGTTCCTTTGTTGACGTGTAGCGTCTTTTCTGCCAAGGAACGAATAAAATGTACATCGTGAGAGATAAATACAAGTGTTCCTTCGTAGTGTTTAAGTGCTTGTACTAGAGCTTCTACGGAAACAAGGTCAAGGTGTGTCGTCGGTTCGTCCATGAGTAGTAGATTCGGTGGGTCTACTAGGAATTTAACGAGACTTAAACGAGATTTTTCACCACCGGAGAGCACAGAGACGCGTTTTTCTACGTCGGTGCGACGGAAGAGGAATGAGCCAAGGATGGAGCGGGCTTCTTCTTCTCTCATTTCAGCACTGCATTTCATGATTTCTTCAAGTACCGTATTATCCGGATTGAGGTTTTCTGAGCGTGCTTGTGAGAAGTAACCTATTCGGGTCGTGGTACCGGGGGTGCGTTTACCATCATTGATGGGTACGACTCCTGCCAGAATTTTTAGCAGTGTGGATTTACCGGCACCATTGGGGCCTACTAGAACGGTGCGTTCTCCTCGCTCCACGAGTAAATTGAGGTTTTCGTAAACTTGGTGCGTGCCGTAGGCTTGGCTGACTTTCTCTAGTTCTATGACTTTTTGGGTACTTCGTGGTGGCTGTGGGAAGTTAAATTTAAAGACTTTGCGGCGTTGAACGGGGCGTGGTATAAGTTTCATTTTTTCGAGTTGTTTAACTCGGCTTTGTACTTGCCCGGCTTTTGAGTTGATGGAGCGGAATCTATCAATGAATTCTTGAATGTGAGCAATTTCTTTTTGTTGGTTTCTGTATGCGGCCAATTGTTGCTCGAAACGAATGTCTTTTTGCTCAAGAAATTGTGTATAATTTCCCCGATATTCTACTAATTCTTCATTGTCGATATCGTAGACACTATCGACTAATTCATCCATGAAATCCCGGTCGTGAGAAATCATTAAAATCGCCCCCGGATAGTTTTTTAGGTACTTTTGTAACCACAGTAATGACATGAGGTCTAAGTGGTTGGTGGGTTCGTCCAGCATGAGTAAATCCGGCTCAAGTACCAATAATTTGGCTAGATAGGCTCTCATAATCCAGCCACCGGACATTTCTCTGGCCGGGCGATGGAAGTCACTTTCTCTAAAGGCTAAGCCTTTGAGGATTTTTTTTGCTTTGGGTTCAAGTTGGTAGCCATTAGCCGCATTAAAGGTGTCCATGGCTTCTGCGTATTCAGGGGAATCTGTTTTATTGGAGTTTTCTGCCACACGTAGTACATGGATGGCGTGTTCCATTTCCGGAGTAATCCCCATGGCTATTTCCAGTACTGTTTCATCCTTTGGTTCGCTGGCTTCTTGGGGTAAATATCCAACGATGGCATATTCATCGATGCTTAATGTGCCTTCATCGGGGGTGTCTTCTCCTAAAATCATGCGAAAGAGCGTGGATTTTCCCGCTCCGTTTGGTCCTACCAGAGCAACTCTCTCGCCCCAGTTGATGGTCATTTCTGTTTCTCTGAATAGCGTACGCCCGGCATGGGCTTTTGTGAGTTTCTTGATTGTTAGCATGGTAAAAGGAAGTGTACATTCTAATGCTTTATGCTTCTTTTAGCAAGTGCCTATCTTTGACTTCGGTGAAACTACATGGTATGGCTTCGTTTATCTTTTTTCAATTAGAGTTGACTGATATGATGAGAGTAAACTTAGGTAGCTTATGCAATGGGGGGGAATTTGTAATTTTTGGAACGCTTGAAGAAGTCATAATTTTTAGAGATGAAGGTTGGCTTTTTGTGAGCATTTTGATATTTTCCTCTCCGGTGCGATGATGGTTCGGTATTGTAAATTGTTTTTATTGCTTCCGGTAGTGATGATGCATTCGTGTTGTTATCCACCGGAGGAAAACTACACATCGACACCGGAAGCCATAGAGAAAATGTCTGCATTACAGATGGCTTTTTTAAACTTATTACCGGAAAAACAAACTAAAAGAAAATCTGCACAAGAGGAAGCAAAGTGGTTGGCGGATACTGCCGTGGCATCATCTGCGGCCATTGCTCGGCAGAATGAAGTTGTGTTTTTCGGGTGGATGAACAACATTCTTGTCAATGCTGATATAAAAGAACGCGGTTTATGTTGGCAGGTTCAGCAGGATTTGTATCGTGACCTTAGACGACGAAAGTTGAAATATTTTTTCTTAGGGCTAACTATTCGCGACCGTGGTACAGGGCAGGAACATAGCTGTGTGTATGTGAACGCTAAGGGGAAGAATCTGACGGATTCTCTTGTCCTTGATGCGTGGAAAACTTGTGGATATTTGGTTGTTTTATCGCCAGAGGATAGAAAAGATGAACGTTGGGAGGAAGATTGGCGATACCCTCTGGTTAGTAAGGGGTTTTATGAAGGTCACAATTATAGTGAAACTCATCATTTAGTATGGCCGGGTTGGGCTAAGTACCATACGTGGTTTTGGCGGCAGTGGCAACAAATGCAAAATCAGGATGTTGTAAAATAGTAGACTCCTGTCGTCTTGATTATTTGGCATGCCTACATAAAAAACGCACTTAGTGGAGTATCACTAAGTGCGGATAAAGTTGAACTGATTGTTTACGAGGTAATACCTCGCTACTCAGCTTACTTCTTGCAATCCTTAACAGCAGGAGTGTCGGTCACTTGTGCGTCCTGCTGTTGTTGCTGCTGAGAGCAAGAAGCCAAAGCTGCTGCTGCGAAAGCGATGATAGCGATTTTCTTCATAATTCGAATTAAGGTTACAGTGTTTTACTGATTGGAAAATGAGCCGATTGCCCATCTTCGCGAGGTCATTTTAATAGTTTTTCCCCGAGAATCAAGCGATTTTACTGTTCATGCCACGCATTAAGGGGAGAAGCAGGTAAAAAAATGGGTTACCCACTCGGAGTAACCCATGAAAACACTGATAATCGTTATCTGAAAATTTATTTACAGATTGTTTCCTAATTCAATAATTGAATAGTCGCCATCCGGGCGTCTGTACACGATTTGCAATACGTCGCGACGAGCATTGCGGTAGAGTACAAATGGCTTGTCGGAAAGTTCCAACTCCATGATTGCTTCTTCTTTGTAAAGCTTCTTGAGGTTGTAGCTTTCGCGGTGGATGAGCAATGGTTCCGGGTCTGTCGGAGATTCTTCCGGATAGTCCAGTACTGTATCGTCGTAGACGCGTTCATCTAATTTGCGAATGGTTTCCTGATGGTGTGGACGATACTTCTTCATCAAGCGGGTCTTGTGCTTGCGCATACGACGCATGATTTTAGTTATCGTTTCATCAATGCAGGCGTACATATCCGCTCCTTCAGTAGAGGCGTCAATGGTGATGTGGTCGGAGCAGAATAAGACAATTTGCGCAATCATGCGCTCGCGTTGGACATCAAGTAGGACTTTTACCTCTACAATTCTCGGGTAATCAAGCTTGATTCCCTCTATCTTTTTAGTTACGAACTCGCGGATTGCATCTGTAACTTCTACGTGGCGTCCCGTGATCGTAATGGGTGTGTTTACGTTTACCGTTTGCATGGTCGTACCTCTCTTTCTATTTGATGTTAATAACGCGGATTCCTCTCCGCACCTTATAGAATACATGATTTAGATTGCTTTTGTCCAGTCTGCTTTCAATTTTTTATTAATTTTTTTTGGTTATGTTAAATATATGTCAACTAAACGATGATTATCAATGGCTTGGTGGTGTCTTGGCGGGAGGTGGCAATGGGGTGTTTTGTCATATAAAATGAATAGGATAAATTTTTTTCAAAAAAGTCTTGACGTGGGGTAAATGTGTGGTATAAACATCTCGCACCTTGTTGTGTTAATAAATCGCGGGATGGAGCAGCCAGGTAGCTCGTCAGGCTCATAACCTGAAGGTCGTAGGTTCAAATCCTACTCCCGCAACCATTTCTAAATGTAAAAGCCTTGCAAAGTTATTTGCGAGGCTTTTTTATTGTTTTTTTGAGTAGAAATTGGGTGATGGCGTTTTTTCTTGAAAGAAGGGAGTAAAAAGAATAGTATTATAAGACAAATGTTTGCAAAGAGCAAATGAGAGATGATGGTGCCAGTGCCATTCTCAGATAAATGATTTATAAAGATACTGTAGCGATGAAGAAAGATTCTTTTATTAGTGCATCTGCGTTGTTGTCATGCGGTGTGGCTCTATTTACCATTGGAGTAGGGACAAGTGCTGAGTTTCAGGAAAAAGCGTTACATGGTGTAGATACTTTACAAGTAGCCGACCATACGCAGGAGGTTGTAGGGTATAATGTGCTGAATCCAACGACAGTTGAAGTGTTGTTGCGAGATGGCAAGCGAATGACCTTAGATTTTTATGGTGAGAATGTATTTCGACTATTTCGCGATGATAAAGGAGGGATTATTCGTGATCCACAGGCGAAGCCGGATGCGAAGATTTTAGCACAGCAACCTCGAAAGGCAGTTGAGGATGTGAAGGTGACGGAATCAAAAGGTGAGATAATCATTTCTACAAAAAGAATTGAATTTTCAATCAATAGAAAATCAGGGCTTTTTGAGGTAAAGGATTTGAAGTCCGGCAAAACGCCCATTAAACAAACTCGTCCTATTAAGTTAGATGGGAAAGAAAGCTCATTTGGTCTGCAAAAACAGGATAATGAGTATTTTTATGGTGGTGGGGTTCAAAATGGGAGATTTTCTCACCAAGGGAAATTGATTGCTATTGAGAACCAAAATAGCTGGACAGATGGCGGGGTAGCCTCTCCAACTCCATTTTATTGGTCAACAAAGGGGTATGGTGTCATGTGGCATACATTTAAGAAGGGGCATTATGATTTTGGTGCTAATAAGGCAAATGAGGTTCAGTTATCACACCAAGAGAACTATCTGGATGCCTTTATCATGGTCAATGATGGAGCTGTACCATTGTTGAACGATTTTTATCAGTTGACAGGTAAACCTGTTTTGTTACCCAAGTTTGCTTTTTATCAAGGACATTTAAATGCCTATAATAGAGACTTCTGGAAGGAAGATGAAAACGGGATATTGTTTGAAGACGGTAAACGTTATAAGGAAAGCCAGAAAGACAATGGTGGCATAAAAGAAACGTTGAATGGTGAGAATGGGAATTACCAATTCTCAGCCCGTGCCGCAATTGACCGCTATGTAAAGCATGATATGCCACTTGGTTGGTTTTTGCCAAATGATGGTTATGGTGCTGGGTATGGACAAACAGATTCCTTAGAGGGGAATGTAGAAAATTTACGTAAGTTTACTGAGTATGCTCGTAAATTCGGTGTGGAAGTTGGACTGTGGACACAATCAGACATGCATCCCAAAGAAGGGGTAAGTCCTTTGCTCCAGCGAGACTTAGTACGAGAAGTGCGAGATGCCGGTGTACGTGTGTTAAAAACAGACGTTGCTTGGGTGGGGGCAGGTTATTCCTTTGGTCTTAATGGGGTAACAGATGTGGCTCAAATCATGACTTATTATGGGAATGAAGCTCGTCCGTTCATTATTTCACTAGATGGTTGGGCTGGTACTCAGCGTTATGCCGGTATCTGGACAGGCGACCAAACTGGTGGTGAGTGGGAATACATTCGTTTCCATATTCCCACCTACATTGGTGCCGGGTTGTCCGGTCAGCCAAATATCAGTTCAGATATGGATGGTATTTTTGGTGGGAAAAATATGGCTGTTAATGTTCGTGATTTCCAATGGAAGACATTTACTCCTATGGAGTTAAATATGGATGGTTGGGGCTCTAATCCCAAATATCCGCACGTGTTTGACGAGCCTGCTACTTCCATCAATAGATGGTATTTAAAACTGAAGTCTGAGCTGATGCCATACACTTATACCATTGCTCGAGAATCTGTAGATGGCTTGCCTATGGTTCGTGCTATGTTCTTGGAGTATCCCAATGAATATACATTAGGCAAAGCCACACAGTATCAGTTTATGTATGGTCCGTCCATTTTGGTAGCACCGATTTACCAAGATACTGCAAAGGATGATGCCGGTAATGATGTGCGCCATGGAATCTATTTGCCGGAAGGTCAGTGGATTGATTATTTCTCTGGCGATGTTTACGAGGGGGGTAAGATTTACAATAGCTTTGATTCCCCTATCTGGAAGTTGCCTGTATTCGTGAAGAGAGGGGCTATCATTCCTATGGTAAACCCGAACAATAACGTTTATCAAATTGATAAGGGATTACGTATTTTTGACCTTTATCCTGCCGGTAATACAAGCTTCACGATGTATGATGATGATGGCGTGTCGGAAGCTTATCGAGTTGGGGCTTACACGACTACTTTAGTAGAGTGCAAAGAAGCCAATGGTGAGGTAAGTGTCTCCATTGCTCCGACTAAGGGCAATTTCAAAGGGTTTGAGAAAAATCAAAAGACTGAGTTTTTGGTTAATGTGACTCAAAAACCATCCTCTGTTACAGCTACGGTGAGTGGGCAAACTTTGAACTTAAAGGAAGCCACCTCTCTTGCTGATTATCAAAAGCAGGAAAATGTTTTCTTCTATGATGCTCATCCCAATATTAACCGCTTTGCTACCCCAAACACAGAGTTTGCCAAAAAGGTTATCACTAAGAACCCTGTATTAAAGGTAAAACTTGCTGCTGTCGATACAACGAAAGATGCGGTGGCCTTGCAACTGAAGGGATATGTGTTTGCCCCTGTAAATAAGTATTTGAGTAAGAAAGGTGCGTTGAAGGCTCCTCTTAAGGCTCAGGTAACAGAAGAAAATACGGCTCCTTATAGCTTAACTCCAACATGGGAAGAAGTAGCAAATGCTGATTACTATGAAATTGAGTTCCAGGGGATGCTTTATTCTACTATCAAAGAGAATAAGTTCTTATTTGAATCATTGTTAGCAGAGACGCCATATAGTTTTAAACTCCGTGCTGTAAACAGTGATGGTGTGTCTGATTGGACTACTTTCTCTGCAACAACGAAGTCTAATCCGTTAGAATTTGCTATTCCGGGTATCGTTGCTACTACTAGCTGTGAAAACCAAGGTTCTTCTCTTGAAAAACTATTTGACTATCAAGAGAAAGAAGTTTGGCACACTAAGTATAGCACCAAGGCTGTTCCTTTTGACCTAGTTCTTGATTTGAAGAGTGTTAATAAACTTGATAAATTCCAGTATTTGCCACGTTTTGATGGTAGTAATGGTACTATTAAGAAAGCCACTATTTCTTATAGTATGGATAAGAATGAGTGGACAAAAGCTTGTGATGTAACATGGGAAGCAAATGGAGAAACGAAGGAAGTTGCCTTTGAGGGTAATCCTACGGCACGTTTCATCAAGTTCCATGTGACAGAAGCTGTAGGTGATTATGGTTCCGGTCGCGAAATTTACGTGTTTAAGGTTCCCGGTTCAGAAAGTTATATCCCAGGTGATATTAACAATGACGGTAAGGTAGATGCAAACGACCTTACTTCCTATATGAACTACACCGGCTTGCGTAAGGGTGACTCTGACTTTGAAGGCTATATTAGTAATGGTGATATCAATGGCAATGGCTTAATTGACGCATACGATATTTCTGTGGTGGCTACTCAGTTAAATTCCGGTAAACAAGCTGTTGCTCCCACACTTGAGGGTAATCTTGCCGGTTGCATTTCTCTATCTGCTGATAAGAATACATTTGACGTAGGGGAGATTGTTCAAGTAGTTGTAAAAGGTGAAAATCTGCGTAAGGTAAATGCTTTGAGCTTTGCTCTGCCGTATGATGCCTCTGTATTTGACTTTGTAGGAGTCGAGCAGAAAGCCGTCAATATGATGGAAAACCTAACTTATGACCGTTTGCACGGGAATGGTGATAAGGTTTTGTATCCGACATTTGTTAATGTTGGTGCTCAGCCAATTATTGAAGGGAATAAAGACTTGTTCATTATCAAGCTAAAAGCCAAAAAGGCAGGAAGCTTTGATTTGAAGCAGAAACACACAATTATAGTAGATAAGGATTTAATGTTCAAATCTCTGTAATTTTGTGGACAGATAAAACAAAAAGGCCCCGGAACTTCTGGGGCCTTTTTTTACCCCGTAAATAGGAATAATGAAACCAGAGTGGTACAGATTATTCATACAGCATCCAATAGTATTTAATGTACTGTTGTGTGTGCTTTCGTGGTGTGTGCTAGGGGTAGACTATCAGAGTAATGATGATTATGTGATTGCTTCTTTGTTGAGTGATGCAGAGCAGTATGCAGATGCTCATGTACTTTTTGTGAATCCTCTTTTGACCTCATTTTTGCAAGTGCTAGAGTTGGTGTCGGGGCGATTTTCTGTGTGGGGTATTTTTTTGGTATTATGTAATTTGGTAGCAGGTTGTTTGCTTTGGGGGATTGCGAGTAGGAAGATTTGTGAGAATGGTTTGGATGAATTTAGGGGAATGATTTTACTACTTTTGTGGTGTGTTTTTATGGCTCGTTTTTATGCTGTTATTCAATTTACACAGACAGCTTTTTTAATGAGTTTTGCCGGACTTGTGTGTTGTTTGTGGGGGCAGAGCAATATATGGGGCAGATATTTTTTAGGGGGATTTTTGTGTATTATGGGAGGTATGATTCGCTTTGATGCGGCATTGATTTGTTATTTATTCTGGTTGTTGGGTCTTTGTTATGTGTATGTGCAGGATTCGGCAAAGCCTGAGTGTGGCAAGCAGATGCTAACTTTTATTTTAGCATTGCTCATAAGTGTGGGGGGATTATTGTGGGGAGATGCTGCACATAGGAAGTCTTTAGGATGGGATGTTGTTGAGTGGAATCAAGCTCGTTCCGCTATTTCAGATACCACAGCCATTAGAAAAGCTTCTGACTTTGAGGCTGAGAAATATTGTGTGCATGAAAATGATTTGAAAATGATTCAAACATTCTCTCATGCAGATTTGATTGTGTTTAGTCAGGAGTATTTGGGAAGAATTTTGAAAGCCAGAGATGGCGAGTGTTTATCTCAAAAACTTCTTACACGTTTTCAAAAGGCAATGAGCCTTTGGAGTATAGAAAAACTTAGTGAGCTGTCGATTTGCTGGTTGTTTATTGGTGTATGTGGAGGTGTGGTTATGGTTTTCAAGAATAGACGATGGGGGATGGTGGTGCTGGGCACGATGTTAGGTTTGTTGATGATTTTAGCTAGTATAGAACGATTGTTTCCACGGGTTGTTTATCCAATCGTTTTTATAGCCTGCCTGACCTTATTGCTGATGGGTGATGGGATTCAAATTTCTAGGGAAATTAAGTCTTGGATTAGTGGAACCTTTGTTGTATTGGCTTTTATTTTCCTCATGTTTGGGCTTATGATTGAGGGGGCATGGTCATCGCCTAAAGAAGGTCCGGAACAAATGCGAGGAGGTAGCGAGTTAGCACAATTTATAAAATCTCACTCAGAGTATGTATTTTTTGTGCAACAAATAGATTTGACCATAGACCATTTTGTGACTCCTCATTCACCTTTCCTTGATGCAGGTATTTCAACGCTCCCCAATGTATTAAGTTTAGGAGGGTGGCATTTTCATTTAAAGACTCAGAGTCGCAAACGTAGCCAGATGGGGTGTGATGATATTAAATCACTGTGTAATGATAAGGTGTTAATTGTCTGTTTGAGTTCCGGTGCAGATAGATTGACGAATGATAGGGAGTACTTGGGAATGTTATGTAAGCACCTTGAGCTTCACGAGGGAATAAGGCCGCTACCTGAGTTAGTAAGGGTGGTTCAGGGGATTCGTTTTTATCGATTATTGCAAAAAAATTCCCTCGGTAGAGAAGTTACTGCCGAGGGATAGATAAAATATGAGAGGGTTACTGTTACATACGTGGTGGTGCAAATCCTCTGATTCGTTCTTCAAAAGCTTTGCGTTGCTTGTCACGTATGTTCTTTTGCTCTGCCGGGGATAGAAGCATGAATTCTAAATCTTTGATGGCACGTTGTTTAACGGACGGGTCTTTTAGGTTTGGCAGAATTTGTTTCATATTGCTTAACGCCTGAACCTGGTCCCCAAGCTCGAAACATGCCTTTTCTCGTTCCCATTGGCGTGTAGTTAAGAAAGCAGATTTTTCTTCGTTGAGAGCTTTCTTGTTCCCTGTATATCCGGATTCCATGAGTAACAACTCTAACTGAATGCGGCGATTCCAAATCTGGCGGAATTGAGAAATATTTTTCGATTCCTTGTGCGGAGCTAGTAGCACTTGGTCAAAAATGGAATTAAAATCCATGAGGTTGTCGGGGAGCGTTTCGGAACGATAATCGCTAATTTTTAGATATTGGCGAATAACATTAGATGCTCCGCTTACCATAGAAAGCTGTGAGCCTACTTCCTTGGCATTGTTTGCTACTTCTCCCATCATGCTCATGACACTATTGGTAATATCTATGTCTTCTTCTCGTTTTTCTGCCGTTGCTTTTTTCAGACACAGGAGCATCCACTTGCATTGAAGTTGGAGTGCTTTTTTAAACCCGGGGTCAATGTTGTTGCCGGAGTTTTGTTTACGCCAATTTGAGAATGCAGTGGCGGGGCTTTCGCTTTTATTGTTGTTACTGCGGCTATTCCCTCTATTGCCTCCCATATTTCCACGCATACGACCGGAGCCACGACTGAGCATATTCGACATGGCATTTGTCGGGTTCATGAACTGTTCTTTCATGGCATTCATGTATAGCTTCATGGCGTTTGCTTCGGAGCTAGAAGCTGTCGTTAGTTCTTCAACTGCTTTTGCCAAGCGTGCTGAGCTAGAGTTGAGATGTCCGGATTTGAGGTTTTTAAGCCAAGAAACTGCATCTTTTCTATCATCGTCACTGAGCATTTCTTGCCCCATGCCAAATTGTGGTAGACAAATGGTAGCCCCTATGAGTAGGGCTAGCTTCAGATAGCTTTTATGAAATGTTTTGTTCATGAATTTTGTATCGTTGTAGAGTATTACGCTTTTTTCGGGGGAAAGTTGCAAAATTGATTGATTTTTTCGAACTAATCATGATTTGAATGGGGTGATTTTTAGTTCTTCCTCTAAAATTTTGAATGTTGCCATGATTGTGTTGGTAATGCGAGAGACTTGCTAAACGTGTACAGAAAATGTATAATAGCTCTGAGTTAAAGGAGCAACATCCTAATGAACAAGCATCCACTAGCCCACGAAGAACCTCGACGAGGTGTCGATAAATCCGCCTTAATTAGCGGAATCAGCGGGTCATTAGGTTTGCTTGGGCTTGTTTGTGTGATACTTTCCGCCATTCATTACGAGGATATATGGTCGCTTATGGGGGCGAAGGGGGAGATTGAAGTGAGTTTTATCCCAGAAGAGAAGCCTGTGGAAAAATCAATGCCGGAGGAAGTGAAAAAGACACAGAGACCTCATACGATGCCCCGATTTATATTGGCAGAGCATACTTATGAAGAGCCAATGGCGATAGTTCCTCAATTGCCGGAAGTGCAAGTTCATTCTGAGCTAGAAGAGTGGCAACCGGAGTATTCAGAGGATGAGGCAATAGCTGTTGAGTTTATCGAAAAAAAACCTAAGGTCGCACCTGTAAAATCACAGAAGCTTGCTCAAATTGCCGGTCATGCTACGGCTGAAATCGTAGTGCCTGATAAAAAGGTGCGTTATAAACATGCTCCGTCCTTGCCTAGTTCTATCAATTCCTCTAGAATAGGAAAGGTTGATGCTCTGATTCGAGTTGTAGTTTCTGTAGATAAAGAGGGACTACCCACTCATGTGCAAATATTGAAAGCGACTGGTAATGTTGAGCTGGATAGAATGTTTGTGCATTGGGTGCGTGAAAAATGGAGCTTTTATCCGGCAGAAAAAGACGGAGTATCCATTGCTTCAAAAGTGGTGGTCCCGGTGCGACTGAAAATTGACTAAAAAAAAGAAAGTTCATGATACCGTTAAGCAAAGATAACAGACCTGTTTATGTGATTGGTCATCAAAACCCGGATACGGATGCCATTTGTTCCGCTATCGGGAATGCTGAGTTTTTGCGTACGCATGGTGAGCCCAATGCTGTTGCCGCTCGGTGTGGAGAGATGACCTTAAGGACGGCGTGGGCTTTGGAAAAAGCAGGGGTTCAGCCACCGGTGCTATTGCATGATGTGACACCGACGGCCGGGTCCATTTGCAGACGCGACATTATTAGCGTTAGTCCGGATGATACATTCATGACGGCATATCGTCGAATGACGGAAAACTCCTTGCAAACGATTCCGGTTATTGATTCTGAGAAAAATTTGCATGGATTGTTGCGGTATTTTGACTTATTGAATTTGCTCATGCCTCTGGCCATGACAGAGATGAACGTTCGCTCTGTTTGTGCTAGCTTGAGGAACATTGCAGAAACAATAGATGGCAAATGCTTAAATGGTGACCATTTAAGCGAGGAAGAAATGGATAACATTTTGCTTGTTGGTGCTTCAAGTGAACCCAGCGTGCGTACACGTTTGGCGAACTATAAGCGCAAAGGGATGATTCAGGATTTGATAGTTATTTGTGGTGACAGACCAAACGTGCAGTTATACGCAGTAGAGCACGGTGTGCGAGCTCTTGTTACTACGGCAGGCTCATCACCATCTCTTGATATTATTGAAACTGCTGAAACAACGGGAACTTGTATCTTAAGTACTCCGTGGGATACCGCCAGTGTTGGTCAGTTGATTCGTTGCTCCAGAAAGGTAAGTGAACAAGTTCATAAGGATTACATTGTATTTCCGGAAAATGTATCTTTGCCAGAGTTAAGACGTGTTGCTGCTCGTCATAAGCAGGATTTATTCCCGGTAGTGAGCCTTAAGACGAAAAAAATTGTAGGTGTTCTTAGTAAGACGGATTTAGTGGACCCGCCTCGTATGCGAGTTGTGTTAGTGGACCACAATGAGTTTTCTCAGGCCGTAAAGGGAATTGAAGAAGCGGATATTGTGGAGGTACTTGATCATCACCGCCTGGGTACGCAGTTATCTACTCGTGACCCTATTCGCTTTTTGAATGAACCTGTTGGTTCTACATCAACATTGGTGGCTCGTAAGTTTTTCCATAGAAATTCTCAGCCTTCTGTACCAGTGGCTATTTGTTTATGTGCCGGTATCTTGTCGGATACTTTAAACCTAACCTCACCGACGACTACTCGGGCTGATAAGGATATGCTTGAATGGCTCACCGGTATTGCCATGATTGATGCCAAGAAGTTTACGGAGGAATTTTTTGCACAGGGGTCTATGCTGCGTTCAAATACAGCACCTTCTGTTATTATTCAAGCAGACCGCAAAACCTTTACCGAGTACGACTATAAGGTCAGTTTGTCACAAGTTGAGGAAATTGGCTTATTTGGTCTGGAAGATGTTCAAGATGGTTTAGTTGAAGCACTTGAAGCTCTTGTTAAGGCTGAAGGATTGAGCTTAGCTTGTTTGCTTGTGACAGATATTGTTTCTCACAATTCTTTATTATTGGCTGTCGGAGAAGATGAGGTGCTTGATAATATTGAGTATGAACGATTAGGTGTTAATTTGTTCTCTGCACCAGATGTTGTGAGCCGCAAGAAGCAGTTGTTCCCGGCTGTGTCTCGAGCTTTGAAAAAGATGTAAATCTTTCGAGAAAGAAGAAAATTTTGCCCATGTTTCCGTCCATAAGTGAAACATGGGCTTTTTCGTATTTGGGAGCAGTGTTTTGCTTTTTTACAAGCAAGATTTTTGCGTGTTGAATTTAATGAGAGTTCTCGAAAAAATTAGTCATGACAGTTGGCATTCCTACGTTAAAGATACTACTCTTTTTTTCGCGGTAGCTGTAATAGGGCTTATCATCATCTGGTAGCGGTTTGCCGATGATGATATGGTCTAGGAATTTGATTTGTAGTAAATGAGCGGCTTCTGCGATTTTTTGTGTTAGATTATTATCCGCATTGCTTGGCTCCGGGTTCCCACTAGGATGATTGTGAGCAAGAATGAAACTGTGAGCTTTGTGAATAATGACGGGTTTGAAAATATCGCGAGGATGAACGATTGTCTCGTTAAGAGTTCCTGTTGAGATAATGATGTGTTTTATAGGTTGTTTTTTTACATCCAATAAAAGGATAGCGATGGATTCCTGGTCGTTCCATCGTAGGATTGATGCTAGGTATTTATAAACTTCACCAGGGTCAGTGAGTGGAGTTCTTTTAATTGCTTCCCGAATGGCTCTGCCTCCTAATTCAAAAACTGCCGCAATTGTTGCCGCTTTTGCGTCTCCTATGCCTTTGCAAATTTCTTTGATTTCTTCGGTTTCCATCCGTGCAAGTGCATCAAGTGACCCGGCATTGTGGATGAGGTCGGTTGCTACTTCCAGTACATTGCGCCCTTTAACGCCTGTGCGTAAAAAAATAGCTAGTAATTCGGCATCTGTGAGACTTTCTTTGCCGTAGGTGCAGAGTTTTTCTCTAGGTAAAAGTTGGCTTTTCCCTAATTCGTGCATGGTGAGTGACTTATTTTTGTCAGACATAATGATAAATGATTAATAGCACAGACGCGCGGTGGATGAAAATGCCGCATTTAAGTGGCGTAGTGTGTCGCCGGCAGTTAGGGTTTCTTGAGTGGCATGACCGCTAGAGATGGCAATTTCTGATGCTCTTCCACAGAGGAATGTGCCGATGACTCCGGAAACTAGCGGAGATTCGCCCTGTGCCAATAATCCGGCACATACTCCGGCTAAGACATCTCCCTGACCGGCAGTGGCCATGGCAGGACCTCCGGTGATGTTGTAATAGAGTGCTTTTCCTTGTTGTGAAACGATGCTCCGTGCCCCTTTATAGATGAGAGCCGCTTCGTGTATATTTAGGAAGTTGTCTACACAGTCTGTCCTTGTTTCACAGTTGATGATGTCTGGTATGAGGCGTTCTAGCTCTCCATGGTGCGGTGTGGCTAGAATATGCGGACCTAGTATCCAATTCATGTATGCCGCTAGGTTTAATCCA
Organism: Akkermansia sp.; assembly: GCA_030525455.1. Lineage (GTDB taxonomy): Bacteria > Verrucomicrobiota > Verrucomicrobiia > Verrucomicrobiales > Akkermansiaceae > Akkermansia. The sequence goes on from JAUNER010000001.1 coordinate 87,170, forward strand.
TCTGCATCTAGAACGGTGGGAGTTCCTAGTTCTAAGATGACTTGGATTGCTTCTGCATCTTCTTCGGTTACAGCACCTATGCCCGGACCTATCAGAAAGGCACTATGTTTACGTAATTCAATATCGGCATAGCATTCTACCGGTCGCACCATGACTTCGGGGATGATGTTGCCGGCAATGATGGGGTAAATAGTTCTGTGAACATAGAGTGTCACTAGTCCGGCTCCTGCTCGCAGTGCCGCTTCAGAGCAAAGTTTCGCCGCTCCTAGCATACCTTCTGAACCGGCAATGATACCAACGTGTCCTCGTTTGTTCTTATAATCTGTATATGGTCGAGAGGCTAAAAATTTGGTGAGTCTTTTTGAGGTGATGATTTCCGTGCCGGGTATGGCGTTGGGGACGAGTTTGGGTAAATTGATGCAAACTAAGCGTCCTATATAGGCTGTGGCATTATCGGCGATGAGTCCTGTTTTTACTGCACCAATACACATGGTAAAGTCCGCTTCTACTGTGTTTGGTTGTGGTATGCCTAAATCGGTATCTAGCCCGGTGGGGATGTCTATGGCGATAGTTTTTACAGCTCCGCATCTGCTACGGAGGTAGTTTATTTCTGAGCAAAGGTTGGCGATTTCTTGGCGTAGGGAATTTTTTGCACCTATGCCTAGTAAGCCATCTAGTAAAATGAGAGGTTTATTGATATGAGGGAGGGGTGGTTCTTTAAGTTCTTTATGGGGTGGGGTGCTATCTTGTGATTGGCGTTGCAAGAGGTCGCCCCATTCGTTTCTTGGATAGGCGGCACGATAGGCTGTTTCCCAGCCATGGCGTTTTAGTATATTGAGTACTGTGATGGCATCCCCGGCGTTGTTACCTTTCCCTAAATAGGCTACACAGTAGCCCGGCTCCGGGAAAAACTGCATGAGGGCTTCTGCTATGCCAACCGAGGCTTGCTGCATGAGTAATCGGGCTGAGTAGCCTTCGGCTATGAGTTCAGCTTCGGCTTGTTGCATGTTGGCTGTAGTGCAGATTTTCATCTCCGGTATTATTTTGTGGTTCTCATCAGTATAACAAAAAAGCCTTCCTCTGCAAGCAGGGAAGGCTCGATGATGAGATATTTTGTAGCTAGTTTGATGTTTCCTAGCTCATGCGGAATGTGATGCGACCTTTTGTCAAATCGTAGGGAGAAACATCCATCTTTACCTTGTCACCAACGACAAGGCGAATGAATCTCTTTCGCATCTTACCGGAAATGTGTGCAAGCACCTCGTGACCATTTGCCAAGCGTACCTTAAACATGGTGCCTGCCAAAACTGCACATACTGTGCCTTCTACTTCAATTTCACCGTCTGTGCGTTCTTCGGCCTCTTCTTGTTGACGATTGGGGCGTTTGCCTTTCGGTGGACGAGAGTCTTGCTGGCGTGAGCGGTTTGGTCCGTTATTAGGACGTCCGCCTTGGTTTTGCCCTGCACCGCCTTGACCACCGGAACGAGATGGGCCATTTGAGCGGTTACCTGGACCGGCTGTTCTGTTATTGCCACCACCAGCAGGACGATTGCCCGGGCGTGAATTCTGACCGCCATTCGGACGGTTGTTTGGTCTTGGATTCGGACTGATAAAAACTCCTTTGTTAGTTAATATAATAGTGACTCGTTTGCTATAACGCGTCGGGCGTGAATGATACAGTTATTTTTGCCCTTAGGCAAGTGCATTGTTCTATCCGGGGTGATTTTTTGTTTTTTATCCTTGGGCTAGTGATTTTTTTTGCTCGCCAAATTCCCTTTGTTGGGGTACTCTCCGGTCGCTTTTTTGAGCCTCAAAAAAAATAATTGCGAAAAAAATGACGCAGGGGTTGAAAAAAAGATTGACATTGATACCGGGGAGGAATAGATTTGTGCCCCCGAATTGGAAGTATCGGCAGGAAGCCGAAAAACGAGAACGAAGAATTGAACCATGAAGACCTTCTCCGCCAAACCGCAAGAAGTAGAACGCAAGTGGTATGTGATTGACGCCGCCGACAAGGTTCTCGGCCGTGTCGCCGTGGAAGCGGCCAACATCTTGCGTGGCAAGAATAAGACAATTTTCACCCCTCACGTTGATTGTGGCGACTATGTCGTTATCATCAATGCTGATAAGGTGGTGCTGACCGGTAACAAGGAAAACGCTAAGATTTATACACGTTTCTCTGGTTATGTAGGTGGTAAGCACGTAGAAACTCCAAAGAAGATCCGTGCTCGTCGTCCGGAATTGCTTCTCGAACTCGCTGTTAAGGGGATGGTTCCTCACAACCGCCTTGGCCGTCAGCAGCTCACGAAGCTTAAAGTTTATGCCGGTGCTACACATCCGCACGAAGCTCAGCAGCCAACCGCAATTAATCTCTAATAGTTTTTTCTCATGACCACTCCGTACAATGCAACTGGTCGTCGTAAGACCGCTATCGCTCATGCTTGGATTTCTGAAGGTACAGGTCGTATCATGATTAACCGTCGCGGTTTTGAAGAATACCTTCCTACTGTTCAATTACAGAACTCCATTCTTCAGCCATTCCAGGCTACCAACACCATGAACAAGTTCGATGTGAACGTTGTTACTAAGGGTGGTGGTTTGCATGGTCAAGTTGGTGCTATTCGCATGGCTATCTCTCGTGCTCTCGTTCAGTTTGACGAAAGCTTCCGTTCTCAGCTTCGCGAATATGGTCTTTTGACTCGCGATTCTCGCATGAAGGAACGTAAGAAGCCAGGTCGTCCTGGTGCTCGTAAGCGTTACCAGTTCTCCAAGCGTTAATTCTTGGGAAGCATATTTTATCAAAAGAGCCGTTTCGGATTTCCGGGACGGCTCTTTTTATTTTGTGGATTTTAGGACGATAAGCGACGATAGAATGATAAAATTAATAGACTTGAATCGAGTATTGATTTTTTTGGCGGCTATTGAAAGGAATCTGTTTTTGATTTTACGGCATCCTATTTTTTGCCGGTAGGTTTAGTTTAGTAAATAATGAGCTTGTGGGGCAGGGAGCATTAGCGGTGATAGGGAGTACCGGCAAGGATAGTGTGGCAACGATAGAGTTGTTCGAGTAAGACAACAAGTGCTAATTCATGCTGAAGTGTGAATTTGCTTAGAGCTAGTATGTGGTCACATTGTTGGCGTAATTCTTCCGTGTGCCCATCTGAAGCACCAATGAGAAAAGCAATTTTTTTGACAGAATGAATTTGCCACCCACGAGCGAGAGAGACCAATTTATCCGTTGTCCATAATTCGCCACGTTCGTCCATGGCGATTCGTAGATACCCCTCGCTAGCGGCAAGTAAGCGTTCGGAGACGTCTTTAGAGTTCCCGTCTTTGATGAGTTTTAGTTCTGTTTTCCCAAATGGTTTAAGTCTATTTAGATAAAACTCCACACCGGTTTTGGCGTATGATAAAGCAGGTTTTCCGGCGGCTAGGACGAGGAATTGCATAGTTGATAACGAGTGGGTTATGATAGTGAGTTTAGGTAATCAAGCATGGACTGAGCCCATTTTTTTGAAATTCCGCGAAGGGTGGCAATTTCATCTGCACTTGTTTTTTTTAGAGCAGCGACGGATTTGAATTTGGCAAGCAACATAGATTTTTTTGCTACACTCATGCCGGGAACTCCGTCTAGGGCACTTTCTTTCATTCTTTTGCGGTAAAGCAGTTCATTGTAGCCATTGGCGAATCGGTGGGCTTCATCTCGAATGCGTTGCATGAGTTTTAATGCTCCATCACTGTGAGATAAACGCAATGGCTCCGGCTGATGAGGGAAATAGATTTCTTCAAATTGCTTAGCAAGCCCCACGATAGGCATATCACCTAGTCCTATGGCTTCTAAATCTCGTAAAGCTGATGAAAGTTGGCCTTTGCCACCGTCCACCACGACTAAGTCGGGAACTTTGATTGGGGCTTTTCCTTCCCGGCTTAGTTTTTTTAGCCATTGATAGAGACTTGTATTAGAGGGGCAGGTAGCGATGGCATCGCTTTCGTTGAGGATTCGAGAGTAGCGACGATGAATGACCTCAGACATCGAGGCAAAGTCGTTTTGAATTTCAACGGTGCGAATTCTGTATCGGCGGTAGGCTTTGTTATCGGGTTTGCCATTGGTAAAGCGAACCATAGATGCCACAATATGGTTTGATGAAACATTAGAAATATCAAAACACTCCATGATAAATGGCGGTTCGTCCAGCCCTAGGGCTATACCTAATGCTTCCATGTCTTTTTCCGGTTGCATGGTGCCAGGTAAATTTGGTGTAGTGTGGCGAAATCTGCGGGCAGGTTCTAGGGTTTTGATAAGGTTATCGCGTATATCTCTGAGGTATGCCGCCTTTTCAAAGTCGAGTTGTTCTGCGGCTTGCATCATCTCTGAGGTTAGAGTGTCTAATGCAGATTTTTTTCCTGTTCCTTCGAGGAGTTTGATTGCTTGGTCAAAATGAGCATTGTACTCTTCTGCAGAGATTTTTCCGATGCATGGAGCAGAGCAATTTCTGATGATGTCTGCGTGGCAATGCTTAAAGTCATGTTCACCGGGATGTCGCACAGTACATGTGCGGAGTTGGAAGTGTCTGTTAATCCACTCAAGGGTTGCTTTGAGTGCTTGGGAATGCACAAATGGACCAAAGTAACGAGCCCCGTCGTCTTTGCGAACACGAGAAAGTTGGAACCTAGGGAAAATTTCTCCTTTAGGTACTTTGAGTAGAGGGTATCGCTTGTCGTCTTTTAACTGAATGTTGTAGTGGGGGCGGTATTGCTTGATGAGTTTGCTTTCCAGTAGAAAAGCCTCATTGTCATTGCGAGTCACCATATAGTCAAAACTCGCAATAGCATGGATAAGTGCTCGCGTTTTGTGGTTGGCTAGGGTTGCATTACTTGGCGAAAAGTAGTTTGCTAATCGACGATGCAAATCTTTTGCCTTTCCTACATAAATGGTGTTCCCTTGGGCATCTTTCATGATGTACACGCCCGGTTTGTGGGGTGTTTGGTGCCATTGTTCTTTTAGAGATGCCTTATCCATACTTGTGATAGGTCGAATTATGCCATAATTGGATAGAAATGTAACTAAAGAAACGTATTTATAACAGCCAGTTGGCTTGCTTATGTCAGCATAAACTCGTATAATGCACCTATATTCGTATGAATCCGGCATCTTTTTCTATTTTGGCAAACGCTATGGACTTCGTGGTGGGGGATAAAAACTACCCGCTTTCAGATTTATTTATCAAGGGTGGTTCCATTATGTGGCTATTACTTTTGATGTCTATTGTTGCGGTTTGTGTGTTGATTTTGTGCTTTGTTTCTATTCGTAAATCTTCCGTTTTGCCGGAGAAAATGGTAGAACAGGCAGAGAATTTTATTCGTAAGCGTGATTATTCCGGATTAGCCACTCTTTGCCAAGAGGTGGATTCTTGTTATACGAGAATTATGCTCACAGTGGCTAATTTTATGCAACAAAATCCGACTGCTAATTTTGAGGAAGTTAGAGAGCTCGCTTCTGCTGAAGGGGGGAGACAAGCGGGGTTTTTAGGGCGTCCGGTTTCATGGCTTTCAGACATTGCGGCATTAGCTCCGATGTTGGGCTTATTGGGGACGGTTGTGGGGATGATGAAGTGTTTCTTTGAAATTGCGAATGGCGATTTTTCTGGTGGGCAACAACGAATTGACATGGCAGGTGGTGTGGCAGAAGCTCTTATCACTACGGCTGGTGGTTTGTTATTGGCCATTCCGGCTATGATTGCTTTCGTTTGGTTCCGTAGTCGTGTGCATCGTCGTGTCGGTGATTTAGAAGCTGCCGTGACTCATAGTATTTCTGTTGTTGCAACTCAGTTACAGAACCATCCCGGTGAGCAGAGTGCCCGTCCATTCCGAGCAGAAACCCTGCCTCATACGGCAGAAGATACTCGCTCGTGGAGAGATTTAGGGCGAAATTAATATAGATTTTTAGCTCAGAGTTAAAGACAATGAAGTTTAAGAATAAAATGCCTAGTCCCATTGGGTTTCAGTTGGCTCCCATGCTGGACATTGTCTTTTTGTTGCTTGTGTTTTTTATTGTCACTCAGACATTTGAGGATACAGAGCCTGATTTGAATATTGTTTTGCCGACGGCTGAGTCGCCAAAACCGGGTGATACGGTATCTAACCAGATTATTGTCAATATTCGAGCAGATGGTGATGTGGTTATTAATCGCCAGATTTATAGTATGGACCAGTTGGAGCAGAAATTGCTATCTGTGGCACAGTTGGATAAAGCCATGCTTGTTCGCTTGCGAACAGATGAAAAGGCCCAGTCCGGCACTTTGGTGAAAGTGGTGGATGTATGCTTGAAAGTTGGGTTGAATAATATCTCATTCTCTACGCGACCACCGGCCGCCGCTGTTACAAACATATCATCACCGCAATAATATGAAATCATTTTTACGTTTAGGAACAGGTGTCTTTTTAGGGGCTGGCTTGTTGTCCGCTCAGGAAGAAATCCCTTCCGCAGAGCCGGTGGAGGATGCTCCCTTGGTGGCTAATCCGGAGCGTGATAGCATGGATATGGCAAATATGCTGTACACCCAGGCTCAATCAGCAGAGATAAAAGCTAATCCTGTAGAAAGAAAGCGATTGTTGGAACTTAGCTATGCTAAGTATCAAGACGTATTTCAGAATTTTCCGAATGCGGCTCAGGCGGCTTTGGCTGAGTATCGAGCAGCGATGTGTTTACAGGAACTTGGTCGCGTTGATGGGGCTGAGTTTCATTTTCAGCGATTAGCTCAGACGGCTCCGGCTAATATCGCCGCGGCTGCCGCTTATCATTTAGCTACGGATGCTTCTGCAAAAAACGATGTTGAGCAGGCCATCCGTTATTATCAAATTGTTGTCCAGAAAGCGGAACAAAAAGAACTTCGCATTGATGCTCAGTATAGATTAGCTCGCTTGTATTTGAAAGCAGGGGATACAAATGCCGCTTCTACCTTATTTTGTGCTATAATTGGGAACAAAGAGGCAGACGCTAAGTTTGTCTTGCCGTCTCGCTTTGGGTTTGCGGATATTTGTGCTAAATCCGGGCGTCTTGGAGAGGCTTACAAGGAATACCTCACCATTATTAACAGCCCGAATCTTACCCCTCGTAATAGAGTGGAAGCTCTTTTACAAGCGGGGAATTTAGCTATTAAACTCAAAAAGAAAGATGAGGCATCCAAATTGTTTGAAATGCTTAAAAAGGATGATGGCTTGAGTGCCATTAGTCCGGATGCTCAGATTGGTGTGCTTGTGGGGTTATATGGCTTGGAGCGGTATGAAGATGTGAAATCTTTGTTTGAGAGTTGGAAGAATTTTAAGGCTCCTAGCAGGGATAGCTTTGTGATGCTTCAGATGCTCATGGGGCAGACTTATTATCATTTAAAGGATTATTCAAAAGCCGCCACTTTTTTCCTGGAAGCAGAGAGAAGCGTGCCTCATACCCAAAAGGCAATGCAGGCTTCATACTTTAGGTTGATGTGTTATAATGAGTTGAAGCAAAAAGATTTGCCACAACGTGCTCAGAATTTCCTCAATCACTATGCTGTGGCATTCCCTACCAGTGAATTGCATGATATGGTTCGATTGATGGTGGCAGAGTCTCTTTTTTCAACTAACCCGACAGATGCCGCTCGTTTCTATATTAGTATTAATTTTGATAAATTACCTGCAGAGATGCGTCCTGACATTCTTTATAAGAGTGCCTGGGCTGTGGCTCATGCCGGGAATAGAGAAGCCGCAGCTAAGCTTCTAACTCGCTTTATTGACAGTTTCCCGGCAGATAAGAGACTTTGCGAAGCCTTGACTCTGCGAGGGGATATGTATGCGAGAACGAAAAAAGAAGTTGAGGCATTAGCGGATTTTGATCGTGTGATTAAGCGTTGGCCAAATGCTGATTCGGCCGCTGCCGCATGGCAACGAGCCGGGCAGATTTACGCATCTCGTCAGGATTTCCCGAATATGGTGCGGTATTATGAGGGATTAATTAAAAACTTCCCGAAAGCTTCGCCCTCGGCATTATCCGAAGCTCACTACTTGCTGGGGCGTGCGTATTTTGATAGAGATGAGTATGAAAAGGCTCTTTCTCATTTAAGTGAAGCAAAGACATTGGACGGCAAAAAGTATGGCGAACAGGTGAATTTGCTTTGCGTCCTTTGTTACCATAAGGCTCAGAATTATGATAAGCTAAAAATGGCCGTTGAAACTCTGCAAAATGAGAATCCTTCTGCTGTTTCTCGTGTGCCGGATGTCATCCCTGCTTGGCTCGGGTTACAAGCTTATGGTATGAAGGATTTGGAAAATGCGGATAAATACCTCACTTGGGCTACTCAAAATGACCAGTTAAAAAATGTTAAAAAGATCATTTGGCGAAATTTGGCTAAGGTCCGATTAGCTTTGAAAAAGTATGACCGTGCCCTAGTGGCTTCTGAAAATTTCTTAAAGGATGAGGAACAGCCCTATCGCCGTGCCGATGGTATGCTGGATAAGGCTTCTATCTTGCTTGGCTTGGGTAAATATGCGGAGGCTCGTAAGACGGCAGAGCAAGCTCTCGCTTTGGGCGTTGAGGGGCCTTTGATGGCTTCTTTAAAAATTGTACTTGGTGATATTTCCTTTGCAGAGAAGAAATATGATGAAGCAGCTAAGTTTTATGGTGTGACGGCTGAACTCTTTGTGAATGATGAAGAGTTAAAGCCAAAAGCATTACATAGAACGGCTCAGGCATTGGAAAAAGCCGGACGTAAGGCAGAAGCATCACAGTACAGAAATCGATTGCAGTCTGAATTCCCTGAGTGGAAGCCGGAAGAATCTATCTCTAACAATTGATATTGAGTAATGATGGATAATAGGCGCAGAAGATGGTATGATTTGTTTGGGTTTATCCCAAACAATTTGGGGAAGATTTTGCGTTGGCTTAGCATTATTCCCATTGCTTTTATTATCATTCTGATGTTTTATGCCTGGCGGGCAGATCAATATGATTTAGAGGAGGTGATGGCTCCGCTCAATGATAGCTCTGTTTATGATTGTAATGGTCGCTGGATGGGCACATTGACTGAACATGATCGTGTGTATGCGGCAAGAGAGAGTTTTTCTCAGGATTTGGTAAATGCTTTTGTGGCACGTGAGGATGAGGATTTTTTTGACCATGGTGGTGTGGTTTATTCTTCTATTCTGCGGTCAATTTGGCGGAATATTTCGTCGATGTCATACGTTCAGGGGGCTTCGACGATTACCATGCAGTTGGCACGTAATTGTTTTGAGCTAAAGGGAAAGACCTTAGATAGAAAAGTGCTGGAGATGGCTGTTGCTCGTCGTATTGAGGGGCGTTATTCTAAGGATGAGATTTTGACGGCTTATTTGAATCGCATTTATTTTGGTCAGCAGTGTTATGGGATTGCACAGGCCGCTCATCTTTATTTTGGGAAGGAGGTTGCAGAGCTGAATTTATCGGAATCTGCTACTTTGGCCGGCATTATCAGAGGTCCATCTATTTTTAATCCGGTTAAAAGTAAAGAGGCGGCATTAAAGGTGAGAAATGAGACGTTGAAGCGAATGCTGGAGTGTGAAATGATTTCTAAAGAGGTTTATGAGCAAACCATCGCAGAGCCTATCCAAGTGACGTCAAAGCCGAAAGTAAATTTATCCTCGTATCCGATTTTGGTGACAGATAAGGAATTAGAAGCGATTAAATTAGACGATAATCGTGAGGAGACTTCCGGTATCTATGTGTTGACTTCGTTTGATTTAGATTACCAGAGAATGCTTGAACAGGTTGTGGAGCAAAAACTCGTGGAGTTAGAGCGTAGCCCGGAGTGGAAGGGAACTCCTATTAGAAAAGATAATGAATTAAAGGGATGTGTGCAGGCGGCTGCTTTGTGTTTGGATAAGGAGGGAGCTTTCCTGGCTGTGATGGGTGGGCGCTCTGCTTTGGATGGTGTTAATCGCTGGGAGAAACTAATTCAGCCTGGGGTATTGTTTACGCCTATTGTGAATATGAGTGCCGTTGATTTGCATCGTACGGTGATTCGTTCCAGTCCTGAAATTACCGGGCGTGGTGTGGGGTTTCAGCCGGTGCTTGAAATGGCCGAAAAGGCCGGATACTCAGAGTATTTGCCTCGTTCTTCGAGTTTATATAAGGGTATGTTTAAGGCTCCTCTTTACCAAGTGGTGAATTCGTTGTACACGATTTTTAAGGATGGTCAGAAGATGCACTTGTCTGCTGTTCGCAATGTGGGGTCTTTTAAAAAGAGCATTCTTGCTGAGCCGGATACCAAGCTCTATGCGGAATTATTGCCACATGGTTCGTCTAAGTTGGTAAAGAAGTTGCCGCCATTTGAATACAATGAACGCCGGAAAATCTACACCATTATTGAGCAGTTGCCTGATAAAGATGGTCATTTCGGGGCATTGATGTCTGCCGCATCTGCTGTGTTTGTCTGGGTTGGCTTTGATGAGCCGTCAGAGTCGTTTTATAAGAATTCAAGTTCTGTGGCTGCCTTGGGTAGGTGTTGTAAGTCATTGACTTATGTTATTCATGATAATATGAGGGATATGCGAAAGGCTGCCCAAGAACGTAAGGAAAAAGAACTGCAGAACAAGCCGGGAAAAGAAAAAAATTCAGTCTAATCGTTAATCTAACTGGCATTCCTAAAGAATTTGTACCATAATAATCTCATGTCTACATACGCTGCTCAAATGACCGTTGCTATCGAAGCCGCAAAGGCTGCCGGGGCATTCCTTAAAAAGCATTTTCACGACCAGAAAAAAGTGGATGAAGCGAGTCAAAACGACATTAAGTTGGAGTTAGACAAGCTTTCGCAGAAGCTTATTACAGATGTGATTCTTTCAGCATTCCCCACTCATGCTGTATTGGGTGAGGAAGGGTACACGGGTGATAAAAATAGTGATTATGAGTGGATTGTTGACCCTATTGATGGTACGGTGAATTATTTTTATACGATTCCATGGTTCTGCGTTTCTATTGCTATGCGTTACCGTGGTGAAGTGGTTCTTGGGGTTATTTATGATCCGATGATGGATGAGTGCTGGCATGTAGAAAAAGGCTGCACACCATACATGAACGATGAGCCTATGCAGTGTAGTCGCCGTGAGCGTATGGCAGAGGCTGTTGTTTTCGTTGGGCATGGGAAAACTGATGGCTCAAAGGAAAAGGGTATCGAACGATTCGCCAAAATTGCTTGGCAGGTGCGTAAGGTTCGCAATAATGGTTCTGCTGCTCTTGCTTTAGCATATATCGCTTGCGGTAGATTCGATGCTTATGTTGAGAGTGTGATTTCTGTGTGGGATATTGCTGCCGGGGTGCTTTTGGTAGAAGCTGCCGGCGGTAAGGTGAATTTGGTGCCGAATCCGGAGAATGCCGAGCAGTTTGCGATTGTGGCATGGAATGGTCGCATCCCGATTGTGGAGGCTCTTAATGAATAACTTTTCCGAGCATTGTCTATGAGTGGAGCATTGATTACTCTTACAGGCTTGGGGTATGATATTCATCGGTTTTCTCCTACGCCTCGTCCATTGATGTTGGGGGGGGTAAAGGTGGATGATGAAAAAGGTCTAGATGGTCATTCGGATGCTGATGTGCTTTGTCATGCCATTGCGGATGCTATTCTGGGGGCTGCCGGGTTGCCGGACATCGGCTATTGGTTCCCTCCGGGTGAGCCGAGTTGTAAAAATATCTGCTCTCTGGAAATTGTGCGAAAAGCCGTGACCTTGGTTCATGAACGTGGCGGACGAGTGGTAAATATCGATTCGTCTCTCATTGCTGAAGCTCCGAAAATTGCACCTCATTTGCAGGCGATGAAAGAGACCTTAGGGGCTGTGCTGGGGGTTTCTCCTCATCGTGTGGGGGTAAAGGCTACGACGAATGAAAAGTTGGGGGCTCTCGGTAGACGCGAGGGGATTGCCGCTTTTGCTGTGGCTAATGTACTTCTGCCAGAGGATGCACCTGCTTTATAGAGGGAAGTGTTTTCTATTGTGATAAAAAAACCGCAGGAATTTACCTGCGGTTTTTTTTGCTGAATGGGGAAAGGGACTTTTATTCATCCTTAACTTTCCGAATCATGAGCAGATGCAGTTTGGTGATGAGCCAAGCGTTGACTAACCAAAGTAGGGTTTTGGTAATAAAAAAGAAACTGTGGTAGTAGAAAAGCGTTTCTGCATCTTTTGGCTCAAAGTGGAAAAAGGTAGAGACCACCCCGGCGATGACCATGAAAAAGTAGGCCTTGGTGATGAGCGGTAGTTTGACGTTCATCCACTGTGTCGGGTGAATGGTGCATCGCATGAGGGTCAGGGTGATCGTTGCACAAAATATATCCCCTACTATGGGGAGCATCACCAGTATGGCACTGAGTAGCGGAGCATAACGAAGTCCTGTACAGCCTACGTTTTGTAGGTTTTTGCTTGCTCGGTAAATCCAGATGGGTTGGGCAAACATTGCCACTAAGCTGAGTAGTGTAAGAATGCCGAATGTTTGGATGAGTGGCTCTGGTAGAGCTGTGAGTTGCTCGTTAAGGGATTGCATTAATTCGCTGAACCCGGCATTTTCCGGAAGCGAAATGTGGCTTTGCATCCACATCACGATGAGATAGGTGGGCAGAATGATGATGGTCGCAATGAGATTAAAGAGGAATGCCCGTCTTAGAAAGTGGGTTTCTGCCGGGATGGCGTAAATCTGTGGAGTGCCGGGAGCTTGTGGCTGATTTTCTTCTTTTTCTTTTTTTATTTCAGATGCGTGTAGATATGGAAGTGCTTCTGTAAGCGGAGCCCATTTTTCCATCCCTGCACACCAGACAAGGGTGTCTTTTTGAATAGTGCCGTTCTCAAATAGCTCTTTTACTTCAAATTCTACGTAGGAGCGTTCGCTGGCTTTTTTTTCGCCGGGAAATATTATGTAATAGCTCGACATTGATGATGAGGGAGTTTTGATTGTCTTTTCTAAAGACAAAAGCCTAGCCTATTACTAGGCTAGGCTAGGAAAATTGTCTGGTCGAGCTGACAGGATTCGAACCTGCGACTTCTTCGTCCCGAACGAAGCGCGCTACCAGACTGCGCTACAGCTCGACTTGGCGTGTGCGAGGATTTTATGCGTTCTTGTTTCATTTGTCCAGTTTTTTTTATTCACCCTGTGCCATAGTTATGGTAGCGTTGTGTATTATGATGGATATGTTGGTTAGGTTATACGCTCTTCCGGAGGTGGGTGATGAGTTGGAATCTCTAAATAATCAGGGGGTTATCATTCGTCGCCCCGGTGTGTATGAACGTCACATTGTGGCTCACTGGGTGGGCGAAAATTTTTCTCCCAAGTGGGTGAGTGAGGTAAAAACTGCTTTTTCTCATTGCCCGGTTTCTTGTTTTATAGCTACGAAAGATAAGCAAATCCTGGGTTTTGCCTGTTATGATGTAACGGCTCGTGGTTTTTTGGGGCCTATGGGGGTAGGGGAGCAAGCTCGTATGGGCGGCTTGGGGCGTGTGCTTTTGGTTCATGCTCTTCAGGGCTTGCGTGAGCTGGGCTATGCCTATGGTATCATTGGGGGGGTAGGCCCGGCTGAGTTTTATGCTAAGTCCGTAGGGGCTACTCCCATTGAGGGGAGCGACCCCGGAATTTACAGAGATATTTTACCTGACCCGAAAAATTCGTAAAAAGTTCGTTTATTTCTCATAAATGGCTTGATTTTTTGTCGGAAAATGCTAAGAAAAGCGACCGATTTTTCACCCGGCAGGGGAAGGTGCCCCGATTGCCTGCCGGAGTAGATAGGGGCCGCGAGAAAAATCGACAATACTAACTCAAAAATTATTTATGAGCTCAAACGAACTGTTGGAATTGATCGATAATCAGTTCCGCGAATTGCGCGAAGGTTCCATCGTGAATGGTACCATTCAGGAAATCCGTCCCCAAGTTGTTTTGGTGGACATTGGTTACAAATCAGAAGGCGTTATTTCTATTTCTGAATTTGAAGACGAAGAAATCGAAGTAGGTGACCAAATCGAAGTTCTTCTCGAACGCCTCGAAAACGACGAAGGTATCGTCGTCCTTTCTAAAGAAAAAGCCGCTCACAAGCAGAACTGGGACAAAATCGTTGGTGTTTACCGCGATGGTGGCCTTGTTAAGGGTAAGGTTAAGAGCGTTGTTAAGGGTGGCCTCATGGTCAACGTTGGTGTGGAAGCATTCCTCCCTGGTTCTCAGGTAGACATCATTCCTCCACGTGATTTGAACGAATACGTTGGCAAGGTTTACGAATTTAAGATTGTTAAGGTAAACGACGACCGCAAGAACATCGTTCTTTCCCGTCGCGAAGTTATCGAAGCAGAACGTGCCGACCAGCGTCAGCGCTTCCTTGAAACTGTTAAGGAAGGTGATAAGGTTGAAGGTATCGTTAAGAACATCACTGACTTCGGTGCATTCGTTGACCTTCGTGGTATGGACGGTCTCCTTCACATCACCGATATGAGCTGGGGTCGTGTAAATCACCCATCTGAAATGCTTCACATTGGTCAGGCTCTCGAAGTCATCATCCTTGAAGTTGACCGTGATAAGGAACGTGTTTCTCTTGGCTTGAAGCAAATGTCTGATAACCCATGGGCAGACATCGAACGCAAGTACCCAATCAACTCTCGTGTGAAGGGTCGCGTTACCAAGCTTCTTCCATACGGTGCTTTCGTAGAACTCGAAAAGGGTGTAGAAGGTCTCGTTCACGTTTCCGAACTTTCTTGGGTAAAGAGAATCACTCGCCCCAGCGATGTGCTTAAGCTTGACCAGGAAATCGAAGCTGTTGTTCTTTCTATCTCTGTTAAGGAACAGAAGATTTCTCTCGGTGTTCGTCAGCTCGAAGAAAACCCATGGGCCGATATCGAATCTCGCTTCCCGATTGGTACTCTCATCAAGGGTCAGGTTCGCAACCTCACTCCTTATGGTGCATTCGTTGGTCTCGAAGAAGGTATCGACGGTATGATTCACGTTTCCGACATGAGCTGGACCCGCAAGATTAATCACCCATCTGAAGTTCTTAAGAAGGGTGACGAAGTGGAAGCTGTTGTGCTCGAAATCAAGAAGGAAGACCAACGTGTTTCCCTTGGTATCAAGCAGCTTGAATCTGACCCATGGGAAACCATCAATGACCACTTCAAGGTTGGCGATATCGTCAGCGGTCAAGTGGCTAAGATTGCTAGCTTCGGTGCATTCGTCAACCTCAATGGCGACATCGATGGCTTGATTCACATTTCTCAGCTCAGTGAAGAACACGTTGAACGCGTGAAGGACGTTATCAAGGTTGGTGACGAAATCACTGCTCGCGTTATCAAGGTAGACAGCATTGAACGCCGCATTGGTCTTTCCATCAAGGCTGTTGACTACGATACCGAACAGCTTCGCCGCGAAACCGCTTCCTTCGAAGCTCTTCGTCCTAGCAGCGATATGGTTGGCCTCGAACACGCCTTCAATCTCGCTACTCGCGAAAACGAAGAATGGAGCCCTTCTGAAGAGAAGTAAGCTAATCGCTTCTATCTTACTCCTTTCAAAAAGCCGTCGCACGTTTAAGTGCGGCGGTTTTTTTCGCTTGTGCCCGGTAAATAGAGGTAAATAGCTATGTGCTATTTGTGCGTATTTCTGTAGGATACGCTCTTCCCGAATCGCTTGCGGTTAGGGGGTAGAATACACACCCCGTTTCCCGCTAACCTCCCCCCAGAGGAAGAATTACACCAATCACCGTTCGAAGTCCCTCTTTGGGAAGGTGTTTTTTGAAGAAGTACCATTGGCTAGTGGCAATGCTATGACGGTGCTTATCCCCATCGTGCGATTTTGCCTGTTTTTATATTTAGCTTTATTTCAATGATTTTGCGAGCTATAGTGTTCTATGTGCTGTCAGCACACACGTAATTTGTTGATTTCTGATAATCAATTATAAGCATTCTCTTTTTACACATATAAATGGACAAAATTCCCAGCATTTTGGTAGCATTACACTTCTTTGAAAAAAATTGATTTTCTGGGATTTAATCCCTTTTTAGCTTGTCACAGCATTTAGAGTGCTGTAGTCTAGAGTAAATATAATCGCAGTTGATACCATGAGAATTTCTCCTATTTTTACCTCTGTTGCTTTTTTAATCGGTGCCGTGGTCATGCCCACGAATGCAGATACAAATGCTCCTGCCATGTTTGCGTGCGATGCTTCGCAAGCAGATGTATTTGTTAATGCCGCTGAGAATGGTGATTATACAACAGTACAGAAAATGATTCAATCTGGTGTCGACGTGAATAAAGGTCGGTCGAAAGATGGGATGACTGCTCTGATGCGAGCCGCACGAAAAGATAAAAAAATGGTTTCTCTATTATTGGCATCCGGGGCTGATGTGAATCAGGGGGATAGTTATAAAGCAACTCCCTTGATGGCCGCTGCTTTTAATAGACAGCCTGAAATAGTTGAGGCTTTATTAAAATCGGGTGCAAAGGTTGATGCCCGCTGTGATGAATACGGTGCATCAGCCCTTTCTTATGCTGCTAAAGGTGGATGTGTGGAGTGTGTGGAACTTCTTTTAAAGTACGGAGCTAATTTGAAATTTCAAGATAAGGATCAAAAGTTGACAGCTCTGATGCAAGCTTGTCTGAAAGGCCATGCAGATGTTGTAAAAGTTTTAACTCGTGCCGGAGCAGATGTTGAAGCAAGGGCAATTCATAATAATACAGCATTGCACATTGCTGCCCAACACGGGTTTGTAGGTGTTGTGAAAGAGCTAATACAAGCCGGTGCTGATCTTGAAAGTAAGAGAGATGATGGAGGCACTCCTTTGTATGTTGCAGCCAGCACCGGTATGGTAGATGTGGTTAAGATTTTGCTTAGTGCGGGGGCAAATCCCAATGCCAAGACAAAAGTTGATGGTACGCCGCTAATGGTAGCAGTAGTTGGTAATAAAAATCGAGTGGTGAGGGAATTGGTGGAAGCTGGTGCTAGCCTTGATAATAAGGATACCGCCGGATGGTCTGCCATGATGTATGCTGCTAAGCAGAATAATGGTTCTCTTGTTCAGTTATTGTCGGCAGCCGGGGCAAATGTAAATAGTGCCACACCTGATGGTTGCACTCCTTTGTTAGAGGCTGTTTCTAGAGGTAATTTGGCCGCGGTAAAAGCTCTTATTCAAGCCGGAGCCAACGTGAATTTTTCTAATCATGACAAGCAATCGGTACTTATGTATGCCGCTAATAGTAAGAATAAAGCACTAGTGAACACTCTTGTTAATGCGGGAGCTAAGGTAAATGTTGTATGTAATAATGGTTGGACTGCTCTCATGTTTGCTTGCCAAGCTGGTTGTGTTGATGTTGTCAAAGCTCTTATTGACGCCGGTGCTGATGTAAATAAAAAGAATAATGGTAAATGTACTGCTTTGCAAATTGCTCGGCACAATGGCCATAAAGATATTGTGAGTGTGCTCAAATCTGCCGGGGCTAAGGAACCTGTCGTGGCTAAGCCTAAGCCTAAGCCTAAGAAAAATCGTTCAAATATATGCCCGGATTGTAATGGGAGAGGCTATAGCGAAATATTGGGCTTGGAGTGCTGGAAATGCGACGGCACGGGCAAGATTAAGCCAAAAAAAGAGTCTGAGTCTAGAGAATTTACTGATGATGAAGTCAAGGCTTTGATGGAAGAAGCTGAAAATTTTGACCCGAGAGAATTAAATTGGATGAGATAATACAAACAGTAACACTAAACACATTTTGCCAAAACAAACCATTACATAGAAAAGGAAGCATCATGAAAGCATCCTCATTTATCGTTGCAACACTGTTCGTAGGTTCATTGTTGCTTCATCCATTTGAGGGGTCACTGAGTTCTTCGCTTTTATAGCGGAGCTAGGTAATAGCTTTTATATTTCATTAGCTTTCTTTCTCAATGCTGAGTTGAGGTGTTGAGAAGTCAGAATAACAAACATAGACCAAAACTAACAACCATGATAGACATTAAGAAATTAGTACGGGTCGGGCTTTGTGCTGTGATGCCGCTCTTGCTGACGAGTTGCTATTTCAACTCTGCGGGTAAGATTTTTGATAATGCTTCTCATCAAGCATGTGCTTTCACACAAGACATCAAGCCGCAGACCGGGCAAGTTGTTTATAAGGACGGGGATAATTATTATATTGAATTACCACGCTATCGTTTTGATAAGCCTGTGACACTTCAGTATAATGCACTCTTGGACGAAGACGAAGATGCGGATAAAAAGGTGCTTGAAAAGAAAGGCATGGCTATGTATTCCATACCGGAGAACTTTGCTCTTTACTTAATAGGCAAGCGTTCTTCCCCCAAGGTACCTGATTATATGGTGCAATTGGATGACGGCAGTTATTATAAGAAGTATGGTGAGCAAATTCCCGTGGTTAGAAAACCCGGTAAATACTGCGAATACTATACTTATAAGTCACCTAATGCCGGTTGGCTCTATTTAGGCGGTGTTTTTGACTGGCTTTGTGTAGACTTACCTGTAACTTGCGTAGAAAACGCCCTGGTAATTGCAGGTAGCTTTGCGGTCATGGCCGGTGAGGCTCAGAAGAATGCTAATAGTTATAGCGGCTATAGTAGTGGAGGTGGCAGTGGCGGTGGTAGTAGTCTGGAAGGCTGGCAGTACAATTCATACGGTGCAACCAGTAAGCCTACATACGAGCAAATCACTCAATCGAGATGATTTTTCCGAGCAAATGCCCCGGTGCAAGCAGTAAGCCTACATACGAGCAAATCACGGCTCCCGGATAAGCTGCTTTGTAATAGGGAAAATCACAAAATCGCTTGTGCTATACTTATAGCACAAGCGTAGAAAGGGAAAAGCTATGAAGCAATTATTGTTCTTAAAGTGGATACTTGGGATTTCTGCCGGTTTAACGTTAGCAATCGGGCAGTTCGCCGCCATAGGGGTAAGTTATGGGAAAACCTCTGCCGCAGAAATCGAGGAGTACAAAAAAGCCGTAGAACAGGGCGATTTAAACGCCATGTATAATTTAGGGTTTTGTTATATGCAGGGTGATGGTGTGGCTGTAAATAAAAAAGAAGCAATAAGATTATGGAAAACAGCGGCAGAAAAAGGAGACAGAGTAGCTCAATTTAACCTAGGGATAGCTTATGCTATAGGTGAAGGGGTGTCTAAAAATGCCAAGGAGGCATTTATGTGGAAGAAAAAGGCGGCAGAGCAGGGGCATACAGATGCTCTCTTTGATGTAGCTTGGCATTATGAAAATGGGAATGGTGTCAAAAAAAACATGAAAGAAGCCCTTTACTGGTACAAGAAAGCCGCAGACCTGGGGCATACAGATGCTCAACTGAATTTAGGCATCCTTTATTACTATGGTAAGGGGTGCAAAGAAGATTACAAGACGGCATTTGAGCTTTTTAGTAAGGTGGCGGCCACCGGTAATCATGTGGGGGAAAGATATGTAGGCGAAATGTATTACCTAGGCCGCGGGGTGAAGAAAGATGCTAAGGAAGCTGTAAAATGGCTAAAAAAATCTGCCGATAAAGGGAACGCATATGCTCAACTCAATTTGGGCTTATGTTATGCAGATGGTTTTGGAGTTAAGCAAAATCATTCTCAAGCTGCTAAATGGTATCGCAAAGCTGCAGAGAGAGGTTTGGCTCCAGCTCAATATAATTTAGCAAGATACTATGGCGAAGGGATTGGCGTGCCTGAGAATTACAATGAATGTGTCAAATGGTTAAAGAGAGCCGCTAAGCAGGGGCATAAGAAGTCTATTGAGACAATCAATAAAATTATTGATAAATATGGTGAGTTGTAATCCATTGCTTTTCGGACCAGTGGATTAGAGAATAATAGACTGGTTCTTATTATTTCTTACTTATCGTATACCAAGGGTAATGCTCCCCTGAATATAAAATCAAGTCCAGACAGGAAGAAAATCCGCAGGACTTGATTTTTTTTCCCCCTTTTTTTCGTTTTTTTCTCTCTCTTGTTTTTGAAATTGTCTGTATTTCAATGATTTTGCGAGCTATAGTGTTCTACATGCTGTCAGCACACACGTAATTTGTTGATTTCTGATAATCAATTATAAGTATTCTCTTTTTACACATAAAAATGGACAAAATTCCCAGTATTTAAGTAGCAAAATGGATGAGATAATACAAACAGTAACACTAAACACATTTTGCCAATAACAAATTATTGTGCAGAAAAACTAGTGAAAAATCTTAAAATCGTTAATATGCTCCGTGAGACCGGAGGAAGGGAATAAGTTTTTAAGTTCATTAAACAAGTTATCCATTTTTATGGCACGTCACCTGGTAGAGGGTGCGGTGGTTTTGTCTTGTTGCCCCAAAGGGGGATGGGTGGGGTGTATCTATTATCCGCAAGTGATGGGCGAGAGCTTAGTTATAGAAAATTGGAGAATCTGCTCAATAAATTTTTAAATTTCAATCTAAAATAAAAGTATAATTCATCGAAAGAGAGGTAGAGAGGGAAAAAGAAATCTCCCGATGGGCGAGAATGCCCACCGGGAGTTTTCATTGGAGCGTCTAAGAATGAGAGCCGCTTAGAAGCAGAGGCCTTGCTGAGCCTTAGCCTTGATGAAGTCGCGATTGAGGCGAGCGATGTTATCAACGCTTACGCCCTTCGGACAAGCAGCTTCACATTCATATTGGTTGGTGCAGTTACCGAAGCCTTCTGCTTCCATCTGCTTCATCATAGCGATAACACGCTTATTGCGTTCAGGCTGCCCCTGAGGGAGAAGACCGAGGTGAGCAATTTTAGCAGAGGTGAAGAGCATGGCAGAAGCGTTCTTACAAGAAGCAACGCAAGCACCACAACCGATACAGGCGGCAGCGTCAAATGCAGCATCAGCCTTGACCTTTTCGACAGGGATGTTGTTTGCATTTGGAGCGGCACCGGTACGAACGTCTACATAACCACCGGCTTGGATAATGCGGTCCAAAGCGGAGCGGTCAACCATAAGGTCCCGAAGGATGGGGAATGCCTTTGCACGGAATGGTTCGATCCAAACAGTATCGCCATCCTTGAACTTACGCATGTGGAGCTGGCAGGTAGTAACCTGGCGTTCCGGACCATGAGGGATACCATTGATGGTCAGAGAGCACATACCGCAGATACCTTCGCGACAGTCGTGGTCGAAGTGAATGGGCTCGATGCCTTCAGCAACGAGGGATTCGTTCACGATGTCGAGCATTTCCAAGAAGGAAGCATCAACCGGAATGTCTTTGGCGGCATAAGTTTCAATGCGACCCTTGGCGTCTTTGTTTTCTTGACGCCAAACCTTGAGGGTTAGATTGATAGTATTAGCCATTTTGTCGTCTTTCTTTTAAGTGTTGAAATGTGTTGGCTAGGATTACTTGTAACTACGGATGGCGAGGTGAATATTTTCGAAGGTGAGAGGTTCCTTGTGAAGCACAGGAAGCTCGTCTACACCCTTATATTCCCAAGCGGCCACATAGGCGTACTCATCGTCGTTACGCTTAGCTTCACCGTCATCGAGCTGGTATTCTACACGGAAGTGAGCACCGCAGGATTCGCGACGGTTGAGAGCATCGTAGCAGAGGAGCTGAGCGAATTCGAGGAAGTCGGCCACACGGCAGGCTTTTTCGAGTTCGGCATTGATACCATCAGCAGAGCCGGTGACGCGAACATTTTCCCAGAATTCCTTACGGAGCTGAGGAATAAGTTCGATAGCCTTGGTGAGGCTTTCTTCCGTACGAGCCATACCGCAGTAGTCCCACATGATTTTGCCAAGTTCACGGTGGAATGAGTCAACAGTCTTGGTCCCCTTTACGTTGAGTAGGGCATTGATGCGACCCTTCACTTCATCCTCAGCAGCCTTGAATTCCGGAGCGGCTGTGGTGACAGCACCCGGCTTGGTGGTGGTGAGGTATGCAGGCAATGTGGCCGGGATGACGAAGTACCCGTCAGAAAGACCCTGCATGAGAGCAGAAGCACCCAAGCGGTTAGCACCGTGGTCAGAGAAGTTAGCTTCACCGAGAACGTGCAGACCCTTTACGTTAGACATGAGGTTGTAGTCAACCCAGAGCCCACCCATGGTGTAGTGGGAAGCAGGGTAAATCATCATCGGAGTTTCGTGGGGGTCATCGTCGGTGATTTCTTCGTACATGTCGAAGAGGTTGCCGTACTGACCGTCAATCCACTCGCGACCCATGCGCTTGATTTCATCAGCGAAATCAAGGAATACGCCCTGACCGGTGATAGCTACGCCACGACCATCGTCACAAGCTTCCTTGGCGGCACGGGATGAAATGTCACGTGGAGCAAGGTTGCCGAATGAGGGATACTTGCGTTCGAGGTAGTAGTCGCGTTCTTCTTCAGGAACGTCGCTAGGTTTGATTTCTTTCTTACGAATCTTTTCAGCAGTTTCGCGAGATTTCGGAACCCAGATACGACCACTGTTACGTAGGGATTCGGACATCAAAGTCAACTTAGACTGGTAGTCGCCCTTAACCGGAATACAGGTGGGGTGAATCTGAGTGAAGCATGGGTTGGCAAAGAATGCACCGCGCTTGTAGGCCTTGTAGGCAGCGGTAACGTTACAGCCCATAGCGTTGGTGGAAAGGAAGAATACGTTACCATAACCACCTGTGCAGAGAAGAACTGTATCACCGGCGAAAGATTGGATTTCACCTGTTACCATATCGCGGGTAACGATACCCTTTGCTTCGCCGTCAACGATGACGAGGTCCATCATTTCATGGCGAGCATACATTTGAACGTGACCCTTAGCTACTTCCTTTTCGAGAGCTTGGTAAGCACCTAAAAGGAGCTGCTGACCTGTTTGACCACGAGCATAGAATGTACGCTTAAGCTGAGCACCACCGAAGGAGCGGTTGTCAAGCAAACCACCGTATTCACGACCGAATGGAACACCTTGAGCTACGCACTGGTCGATGATGGCGGAAGAAACTTCAGCCAAACGATAAACGTTAGCTTCACGAGCACGGAAGTCACCACCCTTTACGGTGTCGTAGAAGAGACGATAAACAGAGTCACCGTCGTTCTGGTAGTTCTTTGCAGCGTTAATACCACCCTGTGCGGCAATGGAGTGTGCACGGCGTGGGCTGTCCTGATAGCAGAAGCACTTAACGTTGTAGCCAAGTTCTGCAAGTGTGGCAGCTGCAGAAGCACCAGCCAAACCGGAACCAACTACGAGTACGGTGTACTTACGCTTGTTGTTCGGGTTGATGAGCTTGGCTTCTACCTTATATTTGGACCACTTCTCTTGAATAGGACCGGAAGGAATCTTTGCATCCGGCATCCAATCACTTACTGGAAAATCAATCATAGTATGTGTGTGCGGTTAGGTTTACTTAATAATGCCCAATAGTACTGCTACCGGTACGGAAATGAAACCGGCACAGATGATTGTAGCGTAGGCGATAGCAATCAAGTTATATACCGGACGAATCTTACGGGAGCTCAGACCTACGGATTGGAAAATGGATTGAACACCGTGACGTAGGTGCGTAAAGAGCATTGCTACGGCAATGATGTAGATAACGGAGCAACCAACATTGCTAAAGCCGTCTACAATCATCTGGTGTACGTTGAATGTCTCAACGCCATCCATGATAGTGGTCTGATATACAGCCGGATCGTAACCTACACGCAGTGTATACTGGTAGAGGTGATAGATGAGGAATAGGAGTACTGTGATGCCGGAGTAAATCATGTAACGTGATGACAGTGTAGCTGTAATCGTGTTTTGACATGCGTATGGCTCACGGGCGGCTTTGTTTTCCATCTTGAGCTGGATTGTTATCCATACGTGGATGGCAAAGATGATGCCTAAACCAATTCTGATACCCCATAATGCAGCCGGTGGCATGGAATGCAAACCATGTGCATAGGTGTTGATTAGTTCAGGATCCCCGTAAATCAACAGGTTACCTACCAAGTGTCCCGCTAGGAACAAGACTAGACATGCCCCGGTGATGGCCACGATGACTTTGCGACCAATGGAGGATGTCACGAATGTGCATATTGTTTGTACTAGTGCATTCATAGGCGCTCTAATGTCTAAATGCTTCGTTTAAGATGCCTTTTTTTTTTCATGTTGGCAAGTCTGTACTTGCTTTTTCGGGCGTTTTTTTTTGCATACTTCTGCTTCAGAAGTTGTTAGGCTTAACTAACTTAGAATGATTATAATTTCTTTGGCTTTCGT
Organism: Akkermansia sp.; assembly: GCA_030525455.1. GTDB lineage: Bacteria > Verrucomicrobiota > Verrucomicrobiia > Verrucomicrobiales > Akkermansiaceae > Akkermansia. The sequence goes on from JAUNER010000001.1 coordinate 111,363, forward strand.
GCTTGCCATTTTTGAGTGAGGGGGGTATTCTCTGGGCTATGAGTAGGAGCAAGGAAGCAGTATTGGATGCAGATTTTGCATCAGCACGGGCAAGTATACTGGAAGTAGCTGCATTTATAGACAGAGTGGAACGAGGAGAGGGAAAAGCAGATTACAGATACGAAGCTATAAAAAAAATACTCCCATTATTGCTAACGGAGGGAAGCAACCATGCGAGGGACATATTAGAGACTCTTTCCTACACCGATGAAGAAGTACCGGAAACGGTAAAAACAAAAGCCGCAAGCGGAGCACCAAGATAAGAATCTACTCAATCATGAACTATATAGAACCACATATACACATGGTCTGTCGGACGACAGATGAGTACAAGCAACTAGCCCAAACGGGATGCGTGGCTGTGGGCGAGCCGGCATTTTGGGCAGGGTATGATCGATGCTCAGTAGAGGGCTTTAGAGATTACTTTGAACAATTAACGGTGAGTGAACCTGCCAGAGCGGCAAAATACGGGCTTAAGCATTACACATGGATATGTATTAACCCGAAAGAAGCACAGAATTTGGAATTTGCCCGCGAGGTGATGCAACTCATACCGGAGTATCTACAAAGGCCAAATGTGCTGGGTATTGGGGAGATTGGACTTAATAGAAATACGAAAAACGAGCTGAGAATTTTTGAAGAGCATCTTGATATAGCCATTCAATATCATCAACTGATTTTGATACATACTCCTCACTTGGAAGATAAGCTAAAAGGTACGAAACTCATTTTAGATGCCCTGCGAAACAGACCGGAGATTTCTCCGGATAGAGTGCTGGTAGACCATTGTGAAGAACACACCCTTCCTCTTGTAAAAGAGGCCGGATACTGGGCCGGCTTAACCCTGTACCCCACAAGCAAACTCTCGCCTAAACGAGCCGCAGATATGCTGGAAGTTTATGGAACGGATAGAATTTGGGCAAATTCAGCTGCAGACTGGGGCGAATCAAATCCTCTATCGCTAACATTGCTGGGCTGTGAGTTGCGTTCCAGAGGTATAAGTGCCGAGGTCGTAGAAAAGTTACTATTGCAGAATCCTGCTCACTTTATGTCGCAGTCACCGCATTTTATCGGGATTTAGGCCGAAAGAGACTTAGTCTTTTTTGTTGATAATTGTGAGATTGGCGAGACGTTGAATTTCTTCTGCCGTCATAATGTGTTCCATTTGGCAGGCGATTTTATCGGCTCGTTCATCTGAAATGTGGAGAATTTCAGATAGGAATCTGAAGATGGTGGCATGGCGTTCGATAATTTCTTTTGCCTTTTGAGCCCCCTTTTCTGTTAGTTTAACCGGAGCGTATTGAGTATACTGAACCAAGCCCAAATCAGCCAAATGCTTCACCCCGGTAGTCACAGACGGCATCTTGACATTCAGCATTTTTGCAATGTCTCTTACCTGTGCTGAGCCTGACTTTTCGGACAATAACCCGATGGCTTCTAAGTAGTCTTCGTTGCTTTTCGTTAATTTGGGCGTGTTCATTTTGTTTATTAGACGATTTAGTTTAGACTAACTCAAGATTTTTTTATGTTGTAAAAAAAACGAGAAAAAGCGTGAATAGGTCTTTTTTTGAAAGACAGGGGGGCTAAAATGATGTATAGTAGTAACGATGAATACACAAACATTGGCAATGTTGGCAACTATGGGATTGGGGACAGGGGTAGCAATGTGTGCCCCGGCAAAAATAGTCACCCCGGAATCTGTTGCACAGGGGGTAGTGACTCGAATGACTCCGAGAGCCAAGGGACTTGTGACATTTAAAATAAAGAAAGATTTAGCCGATAAAATAGAAATAGAGGGAACGGGCAAAGGTATAGCCATTTATGCTTCAGATGTACGGCGTCTGGTTTCTGGTTATGGGTGGTATTTGAAAAATGTGGCTAATGTGCATTTTTCCTGGAATGGGAATCGACTTCATTTGCCGGAACAACTCCCACAGCCGGAAAGTAAGCTGACAATTGAATCGCCGTGGAAGATGACGTTTGCTTATAATTACTGCACTTTATCGTATACAGCTCCATTTTGGGATTGGAAGAGATGGCAAAGAGAAATAGATTTTTTGGCATTGAGTGGATTTTCGCATGCCCTAGTAACTGCCGGATTGGAAAAAGTCTGGCAAGAATTTCTCATTAAGCAGAAATACCCGAAAGATAAGATTTTTAAATTTATACCGAACCCTGCATTTGCCGCCTGGTGGAACATGGGGAATTTAGAGGGATATGGTGGGCCGCTAAGTCAACAGCAGATTGATTATTTTGCTAAGCTGGGTAAGCATATTGTAGCTCGAATGACTCAGCTGGGTATGACGCCTGTATTACAAGGGTATGTGGGCTTTATTCCTGCGGATTTTAAGGATAGTACAAAAATAAATGATTTAAATGTAGTTCCTCAGGGGAAGTGGTGTGGGTTTGTGCGTCCAGCTGTGGTTGACCCAACTTGCCCGGCATTTGAGAAATTAGCCCAAGATTGGTACCAGAGCATCGAGAAAGTTTATGGTATCAAAGGGAAAATGTTTGGTGGGGACTTATTTCACGAAGGTGGCTCAAAGGGGAATATCAATGTCAGTGACGCTGCGACTGCTGTGCAGGAACAAATGATGAAAGCCGCCCCGGATTCAACATGGGTGCTTCAGGCCTGGCATGGGAATCCCTCGGTAGAATTGCTTAAAGGGGTGAAAAAAGAAAATACCTTGGTGCTAAATCTGACAAAGAACTTGTCTGATAGGGCTATAAGCATACGTGATTTTGCAGACATCCCGTGCTTGTGGTGTGAATTGGCAAACTTCGGTGGTAATACAGGGATGTACGGTGGCTTACCCTTGCTTTCAAAGCTGGGGACGTATATGGAAAAGCATAAAAGTAAGAATGTGATAGGTCTGGGGACTTTGTCAGAGGGGTTGGAAATAAATCCATTACACTATGCGATGTTTACAGATAGATTCTGGACAACAGAGAATTTTGATATGGATGCTTGGCTAGAAAAATATGCTAAGCAACGCTACGGAGTAGCACCGGCGGAAGTGCTCACTGCTTTGAAAATCTTAGCTAATACGGTGTATAATCCGGTGCGTCAGCAGGAAGGCTGTACGGAATCAATTATATGCGGACGACCAGACTGGAGCATTAGAAAAGCATCCACATGGGCTAGTGGCGAGCGGTATTTTGAGTTGCAAGATGTGACAAAAGCCGCCCAATCGTATTTGAAAGCCGCCCAGGCTAATCCGGAGTTGTGTAAGCTCGAAACATTTCGCTATGATTTGGTAGACGTCGTTCGTCAGGTGTTGGCTGATGCCGCTTATTATCAATTACAAGAGGTGAAGGCGGCCTTTGATAACGGTAAAGAAAGTGCTTATAAACAAGAAGTCTCTAAGTTCCTGGAACTTATTAAGGATTTAGATGCCATTCTTTCGACAGATACTCAATTCCTGCTAGGTACATGGCAGGCTAGAGCACTGGCTGTGGGGAAATCTTCCAATGATAAAAAGCTGATGAGTATTGCCTCAAAACGACTAATCACCACATGGATAGATAAAGCTCCGGCAAATTTGAATGATTATTCAAACCGCCAATGGGCTGGGTTAGTGGCGGATTTTTATTTGCCGAGATGGGAAAAGTTTTTTGCTACTCAGTTGCTTGTATTGAATAAATCAAAGTCGGCAGACGAGGCTAAAAAGAGCTTCTTAGAGCAAACTGCAAAGGCAGAGCTTGCCTTTGCTGAAGATTCAAAGGTGTATCCTACCAAACTCAATGGCAACACACTAAAAGTCGCCACGCAAATCTGGAATAAGCAAAAGGCTCTGCTGAAGAAACTCTGTGCCAGCCAGACTGCTGGTGGTCAAAAATGGGATTTGAAGCAAGGGACAACTTTGAGCTTTGATGTAACGGATAATATTGATAAAGCCGGTACTTATACTGCTACTATTCAATGGAAGAGTGGTGCAAATGCTGTTAAAATTCAGTCCGTTAAACTGTTTGAGGGGGATAAAGAAGTTGCTTCTGATGTCCATGAGGGACGAAGTGGACAGACAAATAGCCAAAACGTCTACACCTTGAAACTAGATAAATACCGTACAAATCTCGATGCTTATACCCTTAAAGTAGAAGCCTCCGGAGATGGGGGGAATAATAGCCAAGGCGAAATGATTTTTGAAAAAGTAAAATAAGTTGCTTTTAGCTCTGAGCTTGCCTGCTTGGATAAGAAGTGATTAAATATAGCCATGAGTCAAACATTTGCAGAAAAATTAAATGTACGTATTCGTCAAACCGGGTCTGCTCTGTGTGTCGGCTTAGACCCTCGTCCGGTGATGGATGATATTTCCGCAATGCCGGCATTGTTGTGTAAGGTGGTGGAAGAAACAGCCCCCTATGCCGCTGCGTTTAAGCCGAATATTGCCTACTTTGAAGCCATGGGCTTGAAGGGGCTTCATATTTTAGAGGATTTGCTAAAGGATATGCCTAAAGATGTGCCTATTGTTCTCGATGCGAAGCGTGGGGACATTGGCGAGACTCAGAAGTACTATGCTCAGGCTTATTTTGAGCGTTGGGGGGTAGACGCTGTTACACTTAGTCCGTTTATGGGGTATGATACATTAGAGCCATTTTTGGACTATGAGGGGAAAGGTATTTATTTGCTCACAGTAACCTCAAATCCCGGTTCTGCAGACATTGAACGAAAAGAGTTGGCAGATGGGCGTAAGGTGTATGAATTAGTTGGCGATATGGTACGTCGGTCGGTGTCAGAAGGTAGAAAGACAAGCGTAGGTATGGTCGTAGGGCTTACTAATGCTGATGCAGATATTTTGGCTCGTGTGCCGGATGCTCCCATGCTTATTCCCGGTTTGGGGGCACAGGGTGGGGATTTGTCTAGTCTTAGCGGTTCCGGGCGTGTGGCTCCGCCATTGATTAATGTTTCACGTGGGATTATGTACCAGAACCCCGAGCTGAGTTATGCTGAAAAAGCAGCTAATTTTGCTCAGAAAATTCGCGATGCTTTGAAGGCATAGGCTATATTGATTTAGTCTGAAAAAGAGGGGAATAGCCCGGAAATGGAACTATTCCCCTTTTTTTGTGTTTATATGGAAGAGGGATTTAGTCTTCAAGATAGCTTTGCCAAGCAGTCGCCCAAGCATCAGAGGGCATTCGCCAATCACCACGTGGAGACAGTGCGATAGTGCCAACCTTTGGTCCATCCGGACTACAACTGCGTTTGAATTGCTGTTGGAAGAAACGGCGAATAAAAATACCTAGGCATTTTTTGATAAAGTCGGTATTGAATTTATCTGCAAATGCCTGTTCGGCAAGGGCCAATATTTTATCTGGTTGTGCCCCGTATTTGAAGAAATGGTAGAGGAAGAAATCATGCAGGTCGTATGGACCGATGACATCTTCTGTTTTTTGCTCGATAGAACCATCATCTGATGGTGGGAGTAATTCCGGACTAACAGGAGTAGCATTAATATCTCGCAGGATTTTTGCCAATTCGGGGGAAGAGTGTCCGGCTATATGCTCGATAAGGCAACGGATGAGCGTTTTGGGAATGGAGCAGTTGACGGAGTACATAGACATGTGGTCTCCGTTATAAGTGCTCCAACCAAGTGCGATTTCTGAAAGGTCACCAGTGCCGACGACCATGCCGCCGTGCTTGTTTGCTAAATCCATGAGGATTTGGGTACGCTCACGGGCTTGTACATTTTCGTAGGTTGTGGTGCGTTCTGCAGGGTCGTGACCAATGTCAGAAAAATGCTGTAAACAAGCATTTGAAATAGGAACTTCTCGAAACTCAACACCAAGAAGCCGGCACATTTCTGTGGCATTGGACCGTGTGCGCGTGGTCGTGCCAAAGCCTGGCATGGTGAGTGCCAAAATATCCGTTGTAGGTTTATTGAGTAATTCACAAGCACGTTTGCAAATAATGAGGGCAAGTGTAGAATCCAGCCCCCCGGAAATGCCGATGACTAGTTTTTTGGCATGGGTGTGCTCGATTCGCTTTGCAAGCCCATGGGTTTGAATGTTGAGAATTTCTTCGCAGCGAATTTCTTGCTCTGATTCGCTTGGTAAAAATGGGTAGGGACTAATCCTTGCAAAGTCAAGTGAGGGTGAGCAGGGGGGAGAGCTGATGGTTTCTATGTAGAGGCAGTTGTCACCGTACAGTCGGGTATCGTCAAAGCTGCTGTCCATGAGCCGTGCCGTCATTAATCGCTCTATATCGACGTCTGCGTAATGAATAGTACTTTCTCTATGGAATCCGGAATCTTGAATGATGAGTTCCCCATTAATAGCTATAAGAGAGTGCCCGGCAGATACAGAATCTGTGGTAGATTCCCCAACCCCGGCAGATGAGTGTACATAGGCACATAAGCATCGGGCACTTTGCTGAGCGACGAGGTCTTTGGCGTATTGGTATTTATTGACTAGGCTTGCACCTGCATCCGGGTTTAGAATGATTCGTGCCCCGGCTAGTGCGAGGTGTGAGCTAGGAGGGATGATGCTTCTGAGGTCATCACCTAGTTCAACGCCTGCACTGAATGGACCGGCACCATCGCGTAGAATAATGCCTGTACCAAAGGGGACTTCTTCGCCATTAATATCAACCATGTGGACGGTGTCACCAAGGAGTCGTGCTGAAGAAAAATGGCGTTTTTGGTATGAGTCGCGTGAATTTGGAAGAATGGTTTTAGGGATGAGAGCCAGAAGTGAACCATCTTGTACGACGGCGGCGACATTAAACAAGGATTCTTCGTAAAGTAAGGGCAATCCTAATATGGCAATGGTCGGACAATCCTGAGTAGATTCAATAAATTCCAGTAGCCCTTCCATTGCGGCTTGTTGGAGCACTGGTTGTAGGAATAAATCACCACAGCTTGCACCCGTGATGCTTAATTCCGGGAATACAATAACGGCGGCATCATTCTCTGAGGCTGTGTGGTATAGCCGAATGAGTTCATTAACATTATAAGAAACATCGGCGACTCTAAGTTGAGGAACAGCTGTGGCAAGTCGGTAGTACCCAAACATAACAGGACTTTTTTTGATTATACTAAATTCCATGCGTGAGCTTGTAAAGCCATGATTGTTTCGTCATTGGCAGAATCAAACGCATTGGTGAAATTTTTTGTGTTCTATAATTGGTTTAGAAGTGAGCAAACACAGCATTGACGATGTTTGCATAAATCTTCGTGAATTTGCAATAAGCCTTGGTGTTGCCACGCATATTTCAGAAACATGGCTGCATCCGGACGTTCGGCAAAAAGGGAATTATGAATAGCCTGAACTTTAGTGCTGGCTTTTGATGCTTTTAGTGTTAAGTAAACCTCCCAAGCCGCATTTGTGCCGTCCATGGGGAGTACATGATTGATGATAAAGTCGAGGATTCTCTCCTTACCCATGAGAGCCATTTGTGATTTAGTTTGCTTAGAGGGCAGGGTGCAGTGCGTGCTCCAGTAGGGGTGGTTAAGTTTAGTGAGGTAATGGGTGAGCTCGTCTATTTTTTTGGGAGAGCAAAGAGTTTTAAAGTTTGCGAAATCAGAGGCAATCACGGCTAATGCACCCGTTCTTCTCTGAGGGTGGTTAGCAGGACGAGAGCCAGATAAAACCCAAGGGAAGTTTCTTTCTGGAGCTAGTTCAAATTGTTCGCGTAGTGGCCACCATTGCCCCCAAAGTGTTTTGTGGTGATTGATGGCTTCAAGGGTACAATCTTCTTTGAGAATGGGTATGAGAAAACCGGATGTGCCAAACAAAATGGCTTCAGGAGCGACTTGTATGGACTTTAGTGGAGCTCGCATAGCTAAGTGCCGCATAGCGATTTTATTTTGTCTATATCCGAGGGTTTCCGCAATATTTTCGTATAAGCATTGGTCGCTATCTGTGTATTGAATCTGAGCCAGATATTTTTGGTGTTTTTTTTGTATTCGGTAGGCGGCCGCTGATTGTAGCAGAGTTAGGATGCGGTCAATACTTTCTTTTTTTAGTGCTTTTGAATGCTGGCACTGACGGATAGGGGGGAGATTGGGAAGCCGGTCAGAGTGATTTAGTAGAAGTTTTTTAGGAATAACGACGAAGGGGATGTTTTTATGTTGGGAATTCTGTGTGAACCATTCTTTTTTAGGCGGGGCACAGGTTATGTGTAAGATAACCTTGTCAAAATTCGGGTTGGTGGAGTGTCCGTGATGTTCCCAATTTTCAGGGATGGTGTCTAGTTCAATGTCACCGGCAAATGTCGTCCCATTAATGGAAATTCGGGCATTGAGGAAATCCGGCCCTGCTCCGCGATTCCAATCCCCATAGTCTTCGATGCGAATTTCTCGTTGTTCGTTATCTGTAAACTGAACACCAAATGCCCCTTCGTAAAGCAGTAGCTGTAAGATGCGTTCCTCTGGTAGTCGATCTATCCATTCCTTTGGAGCTTCCTGTGAGGAAAACTCCGTGTCGTCGGCCACTAAAGCTCGTTCATAGAGTACTGCTAAGGAACAAATGTCCATGAGCCTAAAAGGCTTGATTATCTTGTGAGGTAGTTAGTTTTTATCTCGTTCAAGTTCCTCTTTTAAGATGTCTGTGACGTTGCGGAATTTTTCCGCATTTTCTTCACTGATTTCACTTAATGTGAGGTGAGAATTAAGCACATGAAGTGTTTGCTCATGAGATGTTAGCTGTACGTCAGGTGTGCCCTCAGAGGAGAGTTTGGCACGGATTTGTGCAATTTTTCCGCGCCATGGAGCAGATGGCGGCTCAATGGCTAATATAGCATCTAGACCTAAGCTTTCTAAGGCATTGAGGCATCGTTCACTAGCACTTGTAATTTGGACTGCTCCATTATGTGGCATGACTCGGCGAGCTAGCCCAACGAGTGTGCCCATAAATGTTGAGTCGATGCCGGCACAGGTTTCTAGGTCAATGACGATAATACGACCGCCATTATCGATGTAGGCGGAGGCTAATGAATTTACAACTGGACTATTGGCGAAGCTGGCTCTTCCAGAGCAACGAATCCAGAGAAAATCGTCAAAATTACCAAATAAAATTGATGCGTTGTTGTTCACGATAATATTGGAATGGAAACATAATAAATAACAACTTACTCGTCCATAGTCAAGACAAGAAATTTGTCAGATGGTATATTTGAAAGGTAAAAAATTCCCTCTCTAAGTAATTATTTTTACTTAGAGAGGGAATAAGTGAGAATTTGTATATTTTTTGTTACAGAATGATTGAAGTAAGAGCTTCTTTGAGAGGTGAGCTATCGAATTGTTCAATAACATTCTGAAGGACCCCATCAGAAATCATCGTTTTTGCAGTGACTTCAGGAATACCACGAGAGGAAAGATAAAATACTTCTTCCGGAGAAATTGATGAAGTCGCTGTGCCGTGTGAGCATTGCACGCGGTCAGCTAGAATTTCTAATCCCGGTAGGGAATGTGCCACAGCATTTGGGGAAAGGAGGAGGTTTTTATTGCTTTGATAAGCATTGGAATCATGAGCACCCTCGTCGATTCGAATCATGCCACTGAAAACAGCCGCCGCATGGTCATTAAGCACATTGGCATAGTAGAGATTGCTGGCTGTGCCACGATGTGTGTGATGCTGATAGGTTCTTTGTTCCAGTTGTTGATGATTGGTGAGTCTGTTTGCAGAATATAACCGTATATTGGCTTCTTCGGCATCGGTGGAAGCTATCGTTTCCTGACGAGTCCATTTTGTTCCCTTGTGGGTGGTAAAATGCTCAATAAGTGAGTATTCTGTAGCAGATAAATGAGCGAGTTCAACAGCCCTAGAATTATCTGATAGATTTTGAACGAGAGCTATGTGAACTGAAGCTCCTCCGGAAGCTTGAACTTGTTGGATGCCAACGCACATTTGAGAGACATCCGACGAAGAGCCAATGTGTTGCTCTAGGATGTGAAGTGAGCTGTTTTTTTCTGCGATAACCAATGTGTAGGGGAAGCAGACAATATGGTCACCGTTTAAGAAATGCTGAATTTCGATGTGTGCGGAGACATCTTTTTTAGCCCAGATAACCACGCCAAATGGATGAATGGCCGATGCTAAAGTAGCTAATTGGTCAGACCCTATGGTTGGTATGGCTTTGGGGAAGTATTTCTTAGCCAACTCCGGATACGTCTCGCAGAATTGGGCTGTGCTACATATAACTAGGTCTTTGGCTCCCTCGTCGTTATAGTGAAATTCCCCATTAGCACAAATCACACGCAAGACTTTATCACCCTGCATGGCTTGCTTTTCTTTAGCAAGTTTCATGATGTGGTCGTCGTCGGCACCACTAGCAAGGGTAAATCCTTCAAGGGAATAATTCTTCGGTGAACCAAATCGCCAAGATTCGTCTAAACGAGATGGCCCGGGAATGTCGCTTAGCGATTCCAGAAGAGATAAGCGAGCTTGTTCTGCCCAATTGAAATCGTATGTGTAAAGTTTTTGATTAGAAATCCACTGATGCATCTCAACCTCCTTAGCCAATACTGTCTTCCATTTCCAAGTCGATTAAACGTCTCAGTTCAACAGAATATTCCATGGGAAATTCTTGAACAAGGTCGTTAATAAAGCCATTTACTGCTAGAGACATAGCAGCTGCTTTGGGGATGCCTCGTTGCTGCATATAAAAGAGCATTTCTTCGGATACTTGAGAGACAGAAGCCTCATGTTGAATCATGCTTTTATCGCCCTTAACGGTGGTTGCCGGGTAGGTGTCTGTGCGACTGTTTGCGGCCAATAAAAGTGCATCACACTCGGTATTGTTTTTACAACCTTTGACGCCTTTTGCCATGACGACTTCTCCTCGATAGCTGGCACGACCTTCGCCAATGCTGATAGATTTTGAAACGATATTTGAAGTTGTATCATCAGCGGCATGAATCATCTTTGCCCCAGTATCTTGGTGCTGACCTGTGTTTGCCAGAGCGATGGAAATTACCTCGCCTTTGGCACGTTTGCCTTTTAAGACGACAGCCGGGTATTTCATGGTAAGCCCGGAGCCGATATTGCAGTCAATCCAGCGAATTTCGGCTTCTTCCATGGCAATGCCTCGTTTTGTCACCATGTTAAAGACATTTGAAGACCAGTTCTGTACAGTCACATACTGGATTTTTGCACCTTTGAGGGCAACGAGTTCAACGACGGCAGAGTGTAGAGTGGATGTTTCAAATTGAGGAGCGGTACATCCTTCCATGTACATGAGTTCTGCCCCTTCATCTGCTATGATGAGCGTTCTTTCAAATTGCCCGAAGTTCTCAGAATTGATTCGGAAATATGCCTGGAGTGGATGTTTGAGCTTGACGCCTTTGGGGACGTAAATAAATGAACCACCAGAAAAGACGGCACTATTGAGAGCAGAAAATTTATTGTCACCTGTGGGGATAACTTTTCCAAACCATGGGCGAAAGATTTCTTCGTGTTCCTTGAGCCCCTGAGTAGAGTTGACAAAGATAACCCCTTGGTTTCGCAACTCTTCTTTCATGTTGGAGTAGGCAGATTCAGAGTCATATTGTGCTTCAACTCCCGCCAGAAACTGTCGTTCTTGTTCCGGTACGCCAAGGCGTTCAAAGGTTCTCTTGACATCATCTGGTACATCATCCCAGCTACGCTTGGGGCGTTCGCCATCTGAGAGGTAATATCTGATTTGTGAAAAATCTATGTTCTCAATAGCCGGTGGAGCCCAGTGCGTAGGCATGGGCTTGCTTTCAAATGTTTGTAGAGCCGATTTGCGAAATTGGCGAATCCAATCCGGCTCGTTCTTAACGTCACAAATGTAGTCGATGGTTTCTTCGCTCAGACCATATCCGGCATCGTATTTGTGGCGTTCAGGGAAGTGAAAGTTCCCTTTAGAACTATCAAAGTTAAAGAGATTTTCTTTCCCCGATGTGGCAGGAATTTCGTTTGTGTCACTCATGTGTCTGCCTTTTGTATGTCTATGAGTTAGGCTTGTTCTGAATCGGATGATTTGAGAATTTCGTAGCCTCGTTCTTCCAACTCTTCGACGAGTTCGTAACCACCGGTGCGAACGATTTGCCCGTCTGCCAAAATATGTACGACGTCTGGCTTTATGTAGTCTAAGAGTCGCTTGTAGTGGGTGATGATAAGGAAGCTCTTAAATGGATTTCTCATGGAATTGACGCCATCAGATACAATCTTTAGTGCATCAATGTCTAGACCGGAGTCTGTTTCGTCCAGGATGCCATAGAGTGGATCTAATAGCAACATTTGAAGCATTTCGTTACGCTTCTTTTCACCACCGGAAAACCCTTCATTCACAGAACGTGAGGTGAATTTTCTAGACATCCCTAGCTGGTCCATCTTAGCATAGAGGGTCTTGTAAAATGTGACAGCATCTAATTCTTCGCCCTGTGGCATACGAGCTTGCATAGCGGCTCGTAGAAAGTTCGCATTTGATACACCGGGAATTTCCATGGGGTATTGGAATGCGAGGAATAAGCCGGCTCGGCTTCTCTCGTCAATGCTCATTTCTAGTAGATTTTGTCCATCCAACCAGACTTCACCAGCTGTAATTTCGTAATCAGGGTGTCCGCATAGAACTTTTGATAATGTGCTTTTTCCGGCTCCGTTGGGCCCCATGATAGCATGAACTTCCCCTTTGGGGATTTCGAGGTTGATGCCTTTGAGAATTTCCACTCCTTGCACGGTAGCGTGCAAATTTTTGATAATCAGACTCATGATTGTTAGCTCTTTGGTGTAATGATTGAGCCTCTTAATGAAATTTTTGCCTCTTCGATACAAACATTCTCGGGCATATTGATGAATTCGCGTAAATCGATGCCTTCTTTGATGGTTATATCAAAGATTTCTCCCGTTTGGCTGTCTTGAAAGTGCCCATGCTCAATCAAGTTCGGACAAAATCTTGAGGATTTCCTCTCAAAGTTTACTTGATTGACTAGACCATGGTCAACTAAAGCTTCTAAACAGTTGTAAACCGTTGCTAAAGAAATGCTAGGTAGTTTCTTCCGTACTCTGTTGTAGACTTCGTTTGCTGTTGGGTGGTCTCGCTGTTCCATGAGTACCTTATAGACTTCTTGGCGTTGCTTCGTTAGACGTAGTCCGGAGAGTATTGGCAGGGTGGAGCTACTTCGGCTGCGTGGCGGTTTTGTGGCTTCGTTAGGCTTCATCTTTTCAGAGGTTTTTACCAAGTTTTGCGGAATTATTCAAAAATGCAAGAATTATTATAGTTCTAATTTTTGTGTATAATTCTTTTTGGTAAAGAAAAGGGCGACCATCTTGAGGAGTGGTCGCCCAGGTAGGGAGAGAAAAGGATTCAATCCCTAGTAAATAATTAGTTAGCAGAATCAGTTGCTTCAGGAGCAACATTCACGCGACGACCATTGCGGTCGAAGAAAACGCGACCATCAACAAGAGAGAAGATGGTATAGTCGCGGCCCATGCCAACACCCTTACCAGGATGCCACTTAGTACCACGCTGACGGATGATGATGTTACCTGCGATAACTTCCTGACCGCCGAATTTCTTTACGCCGAGACGCTTGCTGCGTGAGTCGCGACCGTTCTTAACAGAACCTTGACCTTTCTTGTGTGCCATAAGAGTAAAAAATGTTTAGAGGTTGAAATTAGGCGTTAATGGAGGTGATTTCCAACTTAGTCATAGCGCGACGAGAGCCTTTCTTCTTGTGAAAGCCCTTACGACGCTTAAATTTGAAAGCGATGACTTTTTTGCCACGGAATTGGCTAAGAACCTTAGCAGTAACAGTTGCACCGGCAATTGTAGGAGTACCAACAGTCACGTTGCCATCATTTTCTACCATGAGAACCTGATCGAAGCTTGCTTCTGCCCCCTCTTCAAGGGTATTGATACATTCTACATCGATTACGTCGCCCTGCTGGACGCGATACTGCTTACCACCTGTTTTGAAAATTGCGTATGCCATTACTATCTCTTTTTAGGTTAGCCCGCACAAGCGGGAGCGGAAATAAACCACAGATTCGAACTATTGACAAGTAAAATTTCAAAAAAAATGAACATTTGGCATAAATTTTTTATTAATGGGCCTGTTTTAACCCATTCTCCTGAGGAAATGAGAGAGCTTGGGCGTTTGATTGGTAAAAATTTAAGTGAGTCAGAAGTTATTGGTATTGTGGGGGAATTGGGTGCAGGTAAAACGCATTTGACCCAGGGGATAATGGAGGGATTAGGTAGTAGTGATGCGGCGGCTAGTCCTACCTTCTCAATTGTGCATGAGCATAGAGATGGGCGTTTGCGTGCTTGTCACTTTGATTTTTATCGACTAAAGGCAGAAAGTGAATTATTTGGCATAGGGTGGGAGGATTATCTGGAGAGTGAAGCTGTGTTGGTTATTGAGTGGGCTAATTTATTCCCCGATGCCTTACCCGATGATGCTTCTTGGCTACTTATAGAACATGTAGGCGAGACAGATAGGCGAGTTACTTTGGCTGAGTAGTCGGTAGATGCAGTGATTTTTTGAATGCTTGGTGGAATTCGGGGAAATTCCAAAATGAATTGTGCAATGCTTGTGGAATTTCTGTATATTCTACCGGAGTTGTAAAACATTTGCTGAGTTTGCGAGCATGTGACGGATGTATGACCTCATCGTTCCCTGCGGCAATGATGCTTACCGGGCATTTTACATTAGGAGCGTGTAAGTCTGAGCGGAAGTGGTCCGGTAGTATCCAACTAACCGGTAAGTAGGGGAAGAGGTCTTCCGCCGTGGCTAATAGGCTATCAAATGGTACAATGAGGTTTAGTTTGCCTACTTCTCTCTGTGCCGCAACTTGTGTGGCTACTCCGGAACCTAGGCTTTGGCCGACGAGAATGACTTGAGAGAGGCTTCGATTGCTTTCTTTTACAATTTGGTCCAGAATTTGAATGGCGTCATTGACTAGATGCTTTTCTGTGGGGTTCCCGGTACTTAGTCCATATCCTCGGTAATTAACCAGCAAACAAGCACAGGGGAATTGAGTGAGGTAGGGGAGAAGTGTGGCAATGTCCATACTGTTGCCTCCATAGTAAACGAGTAATGGACAATTCTTTTTTTCGACATACCATCCGCTAAGGGTGGCCCCATCTACTTTAAATGAGCGACGAGAATCTTCCCAAAGGGCATAATTTTCCAAGTAGCTTGTTTGATTTCTGGGCACGGGTGGGATGTACACCAATGACCTAACTGAGCAACGTGCACTTAGAAATAATGTGCATAGGATGATGAGAAGTAGACCAAGTAGACGGAATTTTTTCATTGATGTTATAGTATGGCCTTAATTGTTAAAATCAAGTCAATAGTAATTAAAGTAGAGATAGTAAAGTGAGGATGATAAATTTTTTTTGATAGAAACATTAGGGAATTTTGGTAATATGGGAATGATGAAGTTGAATTCGATTTTACAGAGTTTTTGCATTGCTGTGGGGCTGATTTCTGTGGATGGTGCTAGAGGTGAGACAGTTATTCCTGTAGAGATTTCTCAACGTAATTTATTGATGAGTAGACAGGATTTTGCAGCTCCACGAATAGATAAAAATTTTGATGGAAATCAATTACAGATAGCAGGAAAACCATACGATAAAGGGATAGGTGTACACGCAACATCTATGATTCCTATAACGATTCCGGAATCTTTGAATGGAAAAATTACTGTACTTCAAGGAGCTTGCGGTATTGCAGATTCGGCAAATGGGGGGAGTGTGGAGTTTAAGGTGATGAGTGGCTCTGAAGTGCTATGGAGTTCAGGAAAAATGACCATTGGGATGCCGGCAAAAAGCTTTCAAGTACCTGTTACGCTTGGTATGAAGCATATTTATTTGCTGGCCGATGAATTGGATAATAATTTTAATGACCATGCTTGTTGGGTGGACCTTAAGTGGGGGGTAAATTCGCCTGCGAAGAGCAAGGGGAAAAAGGTTATTAATGCCGAAAAATATGGCTTACAGGCAAATGTGTTAATGGACCAGGGGCCTGCCTTGAGAAAAGCTATTTCTGCTCTTCGTGATTCTGGAGCTAAGGTGTTGCAAATACCTAAGGGTGAATATCATATTTATAGCTCAGATGCTTTGCCAATGAGTTTTCATGCATCAAATCATGACCAGCCTGCAAAGCATGCTGTTGGTATCCCTTTAGTAGATTTGCGAGATGTGACCATTGAAGGTAATGGGGCTGTTTTTGTTTTTCATGGGAAGATGATACCCATGCTTCTGATGGATAGCCAAAATGTGAAAGTAAATAATTTGTCCGTAGATTTTGCTCGTGCTTGGGTAACTGAAGCTAAAGTATTAAGTCTAGACGATAAGGCGGTAGAGTTTTTTATAGATGAGAAAGAATACCCTTGTGTGGTTAAAGATGGCAGATTGGTGATGGTCGGTGAAGATTGGGAAGGCAGTATTTCATGTGCTATGGCATTTAAGAAAGGTACGAAACACATAGCAGCCGGAACTGGGGATATTGGTTGGAATTCTCATGTAGAAGTAACGGGGAAAAAAGGTGTTTATAGGGCACTGTGGAATTTGAAGTCTCGCGGTATAGAATGCGGTGATGTTTTGGTGCTAAGGAATTATTCGAGACCTCACCCGGGTTGCGTTGTTTATCGCACGAAAAACACTATTTTTAATAACGTAGCGATTCATCGTAGTATCGGGATGTCGATTCTTGTGCAAAGATCAGAGAATTTTTCTATGAATGGCGGTGGGGTTTACATTCGTCCGAATACAAACCGTGTGTCTGCCGGTGGGGTAGATGCTACTCATTTCTCAAATGTGAAGGGGAAGGTGGTTGTAAAAAATGCCTTATTTGAAGGGATGATGGATGACGCTATTAATGTGCATGCGACATGTTTAAGTGTAGAGGAAATTATTGATGCACAAACAATTCGCTGTCAATATAAGCATGGGCAAGCTATCGGGTTTGAAACGTTCCTGCCGGGAGAAAAACTCCAATTTATTAAAGGGCCTACATTAGAGCCTGTTGATGTGGTAGAAGTGCTGACTGTTCAGAAAAAGAATAGCAGAGAGTTAATTATTCAAGTTAAGGGGCATTTGCCTACCGGTGTGGCTGTGGGGGATGCTATTGAAAATGCAGATTATCACCCTGAGGTTGTTTTCAAAAATAACCTTGTAAGAAATAATCGAGCCAGAGGTGCTTTGTTTACAACGCCTAAAAAAGTGCTTGTTGATGGGAATTGTTTTGACCATTCATCGGGCTCTGCTATTTTGCTTGCTGGGGATGCTCAGGGGTGGTATGAGAGCGGTGCTTGTAGAGATGTGACGATTTCTAATAATAAGTTTATCAATAATTTAACTTCGATGTACCAGTTTACAAATGGCATTATTTCCATTTGCCCTGAGGTGCGACAATTACAGGCTCAAAAGGCATATTATCATCGCAATATCATCATCAAAAATAATGAATTTGTGACATTTGATGTGCCTTTACTCTCAGCTATTTCTGCCCGGAATTTGTCCTTTGAGGGGAATAAGGTAACATATAATAGTGATTATCCTTCCTGGAATCAGTCTCCGTTTATTTTGAATCGTTGTGCTGATGTCCGTATTAAGGATAATGAGGTGTCTAAAACGTGGACCGCTAAAGATTGCCGTCTCTTAAATACTGATGCAAGTTCGGTGCAGGTGGATTAACGCCGATGTTCCCAAGCTACGACTTTGCCATTTCTGAATAAAACGTAGCCGGTGTTAACAGGAATGTAGGTGACGTCGTTATAGTACGGATACCATGGACGGTAAAAGCCCGGTCCCCAGCCGGGACCATACCAAAATGGGCTGTGCATGCTGTATATGGGCTGTAATGTAGAGTAAATCCAGCGGGTAGTATGGACTCCTTTTACTTTTCCTTCGGCTACAGAGTTGGGATTGCCCCAGGCTAAATAAACTGCTGGGGCGGTCATGCCTTCTGCAATTTGTCCAACGGAAACAAGTGCTTTATCTTTATTTGAGAGACTATTGTAGATGCCGGGATTTTCCTCAATGCGAGATGCCGGGGTAGATACACATGCACTAACCAATAGGGAGAGAGATAGAATAACTGTTGATGGAGCCAGTTTCATCATATACATACAAATATCACTTACTTTGACTCTTGCCAAGGGTGTTTTGTTCGATATAATTCCCACAGATATGAAATTTTTCCAAAAGTTATTATTGTGTGCGTGTGCCTCGGTTATGATTTCATCTGCATTTGCTGCTGGTAGACCGGATCCCGTTTCTAATTACTTACCCGGGGATAAGATGGTTGAGGGGTCTGTTGTTGTGGTTGTTTTTCAAGATGAGTTAAAGCCATTCATGGATAAGATGATGAAAAAAATTAGTTCTTATCCAATAGAAAAGCAGAAGGAATTTTCTAAAACGATAGAGAAAAAACCGGGGCAGCCTGTACCTTATAGTGAAAGCATTGGGCTTACTAAGGAAGAATATCAAAAGTACTTGGAGTGCTGGAAGAAAACAGAAATCAGAGACTTTGCTCCGGTGATGATTGGGGTTGTTAATTCTGGCGAACGTGATGTTTGGAATTTAGTCACATTAGCCCAAAATGGTCCGCTTCCTTTAAGTACCTTGAAGTTTAATGAAAAGAAAAACGCTTGGGTGTCTTTAAATGGTGAGCTTAAGTTCGTAGAAGATATTAAACATGATGATACAAACCTCTATGGTGCTTGGGAGGGGAAGGAATGGAAGCTTGAAAAGAAAGATATTTTTTCATCAATTGCAGAAACGATTACCATGGCAAAAACACTTGATTCTAAGTATGCCTATATCATGTACAATATTGTTGAAACAACAATTGAAGGCAAGATGATAGATAATAGATCGATTTGTTTACGTGTGCCTCTTAGTTCTTTAAAGGCTGACCCATTGCTTGAAAAGGCTAAACTACGTGCAAAGAAAAAATAAACTTTTATGCGTATTATCAGTGGATTAGCTGGTGGCGTTGTGCTAAACGTTCCAAAGGGAGAAGTGCGCCCTACCACAGATAGGGTGAGAGAGGCTTTGTTCTCTATCCTCAACCCACTGATTGAAAATGCTGATGTGCTGGACCTTTTTACCGGCTCCGGTGCTTTTGGTTTAGAGGCTTTGAGTCGTGGTGCCGCAAGTGCAAAGATGGTTGATTACGCGCGTGCTTCATGTGTGGTTGCCAAAGAAAATTTGGCAAAGACGGGCTTGAAAGGTGCTAATATCGTACAGGGAGATGCTGTTCAATTTGTACGGCGAGAAATATTGACCGGACGGAAATACGATATTATTTTTGCTGATCCTCCATATTGTAAAGGTCCGGCAGATAGAGATTTTGTCGCTGAATTGGCAGAGGCTGGCATTGCTTCTCTTCTGCGAGATTCCGGGGTGTTCATTGCTGAAGTCCAAGAAGGCTGGGGGCGTGGGGGGATTGGTTCTGCAGATATTCCGGGATTTGAATTACTGGATGTTCGGCGATATGGGAAAAATATGTTACTGTTTTATCAATTACCTAAAGACTAGGATGAAAGCTCTGTTGATTACATTTATATACAATATTTTGTACACGTTGGGCTGGTTAGTTACCTTGCCGTCTTATTTTTTGAAGCAGAAAAGGAGAGGTGGTTTTGGATCTGGCTTGCGTGAGAGATTTGGTATTTATACCATTCCGTACAATGAGGAGCCTAAAGGGGGACTGTATGTTCACGCAGTAAGTGTGGGGGAAGTTCTTATCGCTACGAAATTTATTCGTGCTTGGTTGAAAGAAAATGGTGGTGTGGTCGTGCTGGCTACAAGTACAGCTACAGGGCATGCTACAGCACTTGAAGCAGACATTCCTAACGTGCGGGTAATTTATGCACCATTTGATTTATATGGGTTGCCGGGGCGGTGTTTTGACCGATTTGAACCGGAAGCTATTGTGCTGGTTGAGGCAGAGATTTGGCCGAACTTTGCACGTGCCGCACAGGTTCGAGGCATACCTATGGCTATGATAAATGCCAGAATGTCTGCACGCTCCGAAGGGCGGTATAAGAAGTTTAAGTGGATGTCTGAGTATCTATTTGGCTTTTTAAGTGCGATGGGGGTACAAGATACCGGTGATGAACGCCGATTTTTGTCTGTTGGTGTAAGGTCGTCTATTATTGATGTGACCGGTAGTATTAAGTTTGACCAGCAGTCTGCTGAACGACCGGAGAAAAATCAGGAGTTTGCTACTATTTTGGATCATTTGAAGAGAGAGAAACCTGTTGTTTTGGCGGCTAGTACCCATGATGGTGAGGAAGCTCTCATCGCTGCCGCTATTAAGAAAGCAGGTGCCTTCCCATTAATTGTGCCACGTCATGCAGAGCGTCGTTATGCTGTTGTTCGTGATTTAGAGGCACAGGGGTGGCAGGTTATTTTGCGTACGACCGGAGAAATCCCGGAAACTTTGAAAGAGTATGTTTGCTATGTGGCAGACACGACGGGTGAGTTGCGTGATTGGACTGCTTTGGCAGATTTAGCTGTTATTGGGAAGAGTTTCTTAGCCGATGGTGGACAAAATCCAGCCGAGGCTGTGGCTTGTGGTGTGCCGGTTTTAACCGGTCCGCATATGGAAAATTTCGAGGCTTTAGTCCAGTTGCTCGAAGGGGTCGATGGTATTAGCCGTTGTGATGCAGATCAATTAGAAGTGGCCCTTAAGGCTATGCTAGATAATCCTTTAGTGGCTCATGCTCAGGCTTCTAGGGCACAGGTGGCTTTGAAAGCTCATTATGGAGCTACTGAGCGAAGCATTCGTATGATTCAAGCAATGCTGAAGATGCCTATTTAGTACTGGTTTAATAAAAATAATGATTGATAAGAGAGGGGTAATTTTTTATGCCTCTCTTATTTTTTTTTCGGGGTGGAATCGTGCTTTTCTGCTTTCATGGCATAAACTTTTTTATTGGGCACATCGAGGAGAACATCTACTCCTTTTGATAGTGTGTCTACACCGATTTGATTCCGTTTCCCTGTGGGGTGTGATGAATCAACGATAAATTGAGCGTTGTGGAGTGTGTAGTTTTCTCCGAGTTTTAGGTCACTGATGATTCCTCGTTTCATGATGATGGAGTCTGCTTCTTTGCCGTTAATGTCAGTGGTTTGTGTGACAATGGGCCTTGCTGTCTCATCGATGGGCCAATGTGCTTTGGGGGCAAAGGATAAGCTGGAACCGGAATCTAGTAGTAAGGGGAATTTGTTCCCCTCGCGTTGACAGTGTATGGTAAATACCTGGGTGCGACGTAGACTGGAGTGTAGCTCGTGAAGCCCTCTTTGGGGGTAATTTTTTTCTGTGAGAAATTCTAGGGTTTTATTTGTCGCTGATAGTCTGAATGGGCGTAAGCCCATATAGTTCATGCCTAATATGCCTACGACGGGGGTGTCTGTGAATTGGGATATGAGTGGTGATAGGTCTAGGCATAATCCCAGGCAGTTTTTTATATGAAAGTTTCCTATGTTTACATCATTGAGAGGGAATATGTCTGGTACTGTTTTTACATTTGAGCCCGGTGCAATGGGTGCTTTAATTCGTTTAATGGTAGGGAAGTGTTTGTCAATGAAGCCTGAGTGAAATGTTGTGTGTGAGGCTGCTGTATCGACGATCATTTGGCACTTTACTCCGTTGACTGAGCAGGTGGCAAGTAGTAGTTGGGTGTTTTTATCTTGTTTTAGTCGGATGATTCCCGGTTTTTCTAATGAATGTGTAGTGTTTATCGGGGGGATTGGGGCTTGCTGTGCGTGTATGGGTAATAGTATGTAGGTAATTAGGAGGCAAATGTGAAGAAGTGTTCTCATGGTTTAGTCGTGGTTGCGGTGATTTGGACGATGGTGTCTCTCTATGTCGATGCGGTCTTCGTAGTTGCGAGCTTTTACTTTTCTATCTCGTTTTCCCGCTCTTTCCATGTTCATTTGGCGTTTTTTTTGCCGTTTGATGAGCTGGGCTATTTCGTTTTCGAGGTTGAGGAAGTTGTTGTATCTCTCTATATCGAGTCGCCCATCTTCTACGGCTTCCCTGATGGCACACCCTGCATCTTTCCCATGGCTACAGTCTGCGAATTTACAATGATGTGATAGTTCTGTAAGGTCGGAAAAACTTTCTCTCAACGTGTGTTCATCTGTCCACATTTGGACTTCGCGAATGCCCGGATTGTCGATGAGAAGCCCGCCGTTTTTTAAAAGAACTAGTTCTCTAGTGACAGTGGTATGGCGTCCTTTGCCGGTTACTTCGTTGACTTCTCCTGTCCATAGCCATTCATCACCTAGTAGGGTATTGACGAGTGTGGATTTTCCCACTCCGGATGACCCGACAATCATGATGGTTTTGCCTCGTTTGATGTATTTTTTGAATTCTTTTATTCCTTTGTTGTGGAGGGCACTTATATTGATGACGGCACAGTTTGGGGCTAGTTCTTTGAGTATGTTTGTTGCCGCGGCTATGTCTTCATTGGTAAATAGATCCACTTTGTTTAACAGCACTAGCGGCGTGGCCCCGCTTCGATAAATGAGCGTAAGATAACGCTCCATGCGCCGTGGGTTAAAATCTGCACCGGGTTCTGTGACGACGGCTACGATGTCTACGTTCGTGCCCAAGACTTGTTCGGCACTACTCTTCCCCGGTGCTTTTCTGGAGAAACATGTTTGGCGTGGTAGAATGGCTCGTATGACGGATTCGTTGCCTTCAGACCCTAGTTCAACGGCTACCCAATCGCCAACAGAGGGGAGTTCTGCATCGGTTTTTGCATCATGCCAGAGTTTCCCGCTAACGACTACGTCAATGTCTTCTCCGTCTGCTAGTAGAGCGGTAAAGTTGATTTTAGTTTCGCGAATGAGTCGGGCTGGAACTAAATCTCTTCTGTTGAGAGCGTTAAATGCAGATTGAAAATCTTCGTTCCAGCCTAGTTCTTCAAGCGTGATATTCATGAATGCGGACTCTATAGATTGTTGCTTTTTTGCCGGTGTAGTGAGGGCAGTCGCTTGATAATTTCGTGGGCAATGTGGGTTTTTGCCGCTTTTTCTAGGTGGTCTGTGTGGGTCGGATAGACAAGTATTACTTCATTTTCCGCTACATCGAATCCTATGTCTTTTCTAGATACGTCATTGGCTACGACCATATCACATTGCTTTTTTTCAAGCTTGCCTCGTGCGTAACTTTCTACATCATTTGTCTCGGCCGCAAATCCTATGAGGATTCCTTCAAATCCAAATACGGAACGCATGGAGCCAAGTATGTCTTTTGTCTTTTCCAAGGTCAGGGTAAGTGTGTCGCCTGTTTTCTTTATTTTATGTTCTGGCACATTAATAGGCTTGTAATCAGCTACTGCCGCTGTCATGATGGCCGCATCCATCCTCCCTATCTGATTTTGTACGGCTTCATACATTTCTTCAGCACTTTCTACAGGCAGGTAATCAACTCCGTTTGGTATCTCTAGTGACGTTGGCCCGGAGATGAGCAGTACCTTATGCCCTTCATGAACGGCGGCTGCGGCTAGGCTATATCCCATTTTTCCGGATGACTTGTTTGTGATGTATCTCACAGGGTCTATGGCTTCTCTGGTCGGCCCTGCTGTAATTAATATGCGCATACACTTATTATACAGACAGATACCCAAATGAAAAGTGTAGATTATTTGCTATCTGTCTTGATTTTCTTGGCTTGAATGCTTGCTTCGTTAGTTGCTGGCTCTTACTTTTGTGTTGTTCTTTTACTCCGTCACCCAATGTGTGACAGAATCCGCCACAAAGCTATCTGTTTCATGCTCGATATTATGTTTCGAAATTGTTCTCATGCATTTTTCTTAATTATTTATCCCATATTCGTATAATTATAATCCGTTGGAATCAAAACTATGTTCACAATTATAGCAGCAATTCCTAACATTTCTATGTCCTCTTCTACCCCATTGTACGAATCAGGTATGATAGTCTCTTGAAAATTGAATATTTTTCTAAAAAAAATAAAATTAGCAATTCGTTTTATAAAAGTAAGAAATCTATAATCCCGAGATATCATTAATTGATGTTTTATATTGTCTGTGTCAAAAAAATACATAAAAGTGGGGTTTCTAAATAAAATTTCTATGACATAAAATGTTTTTGTATCATCTTTCTTTTTTATTGTGATTATATTTTTT
Organism: Akkermansia sp.; assembly: GCA_030525455.1. GTDB lineage: Bacteria > Verrucomicrobiota > Verrucomicrobiia > Verrucomicrobiales > Akkermansiaceae > Akkermansia. The sequence continues at coordinate 135,486 of JAUNER010000001.1, forward strand.
TTCTTCGAAACTATATAATAGGTTTTGTTAAAAAATACTCCTACGTTATTATCTAATGAATATATTTCTATTCTTTTATTTAGCAAATAGCCCTCTCCTGTTTTTTGTTTAAAATTATATTTTATTTGACCATATAATTTGTCAAAATCTTCGTTTATATTGCGTATTTCCAATTCTCGCAACCCAGAATAAATGTCTTCGCTTGTATATGAGTAATATAAATTTTTCATATAAAGTTACATTATATCCCACCAATTCGTGCACTTAGTTTTACTCCATTCATGTTCATACCGTATCCAGCTGTTTTCAAAAGGCCAAATTTTTATTTTTGCCCATGCTCTTCCTTTAATTGCACCACATAATCTTGACCTTAGTTTTACTTTTTTCGTAATAAAATCACGATTAAAACATACAGCCAATTGCACCTGAACACCTCCTCTAGCTCCAACTTCCACATCTATTTTTCGTCCAGCAACACTTGCAATCAGTCCCACTTCACCAGAACCATAGCCACACAAATTACCACTTTCCCTATTTTTACACGAATTATACGTCCTACTTATATTTCCAGAAATACTAAGCCTTCCGTACCATCCTAATCTTAGTTTTATAATACCAAAATCTTCTTCTTTTGAACCAAACTCTCCTGATAAATTAATTCCAACAGAATACGTTTGATTAACCCCTTTTTTTCCACTTAAACGACAGCATCCTTTACATTCTTTAGATTGAACGCCAGCAAAAAAACTAAAGTTATATATTCCAATTTTTGCACCGAATTCCTTTAAATCTTCATTCAATTTAATTTGAATTCTAAATGCGTTTTCGTTGCATTCGTCGTTTATTAAATCATTTAATTTATCTGATTTACGCTCCCTTAACCCTAAGAAGTCTGTATATAAGTTAACGCAATTGTGCATCATCCCATACAAATTCCAGCCGCCTTGCTCGGCGATGGGGTCACGGTTTATCCAGCGACCGTCGGTGGGGTTGTAGTGTCGGTAGTTGTAATAGACTAAGGCTAATTCCCTATCATAGTATTCGCTACTCCATTGGATGGGTTGGGTAATGTCTCCGCTGGTGGTGACTGCACCGAATGGTGTGTAGGCGTAGGTGCTACGGATGTAGCCGTTTTGGCCGAAGATTTCACAGATATTCTTCGTCAAGTCCCAGCCGTAACAGAACCATGTGCCGTCTTTTTGGATGGCTAGGGGACGAGTAGCCACAGGCTGTGTCGGGTCCCAGGTGATGAGCCATAGGCAGGGGTGATGGGTTCTGGTGAGGTCACAACACGCTATTTGTAAATAGCCACGGTAGATGAAGCGATGGTTACTGATGACTATTGTTGTTTCATTCCCCTCAGCATCGGTAGTGATTTCTTCCACTTTCTTTGTGGCTCGTCTGCCCATGTAGTCGTAGGTGCAAGTGATGCGTGTGGTGACGGAATCTGTGGTTTTTTGGAAAATCACGGGTCTATTCTCTGCATTGTAGGTCACAGACCAAGTACCTGTTGCTGTTCGCACAA
>JAUNER010000027.1 GCA_030525455.1 Akkermansia sp.
TAGCCCTGATACTGTGAGAAGGGTGGTTTAATGAATGATGAATTAGGAATGAGGAATTATGATTGTTTATAATGTGATAAAGGAAAAGAGTCGGGATTTTGCGGTACGCATCATTCGGTTGTACAAGTATCTGTGTGATGAGAAGAAAGAATATGTACTCTCTAAACAACTACTTAGGGCAGGGACAAGTATAGGGGCAAATGTGAATGAAGCTCTATGTGGAATAAGTAAAAAAGATTTTTTAGCAAAAATGTACATTGCTTACAAAGAAACGGCAGAAAGTATGTCTTGGTTAGAGCTACTAGTAGCCACCGATTATCTCAATTCCCAGGAATATAACTCAATCAATAAAGATTGCGAAGAACTTAAAAAACTCCTAAGTAGCATCACAAAAACAACGCAGGAATCACTTAATTCCTAAATCCTAATTCATCACTCCTAATTGAAAAAATGAAGTTCCAATTTAAGATACAGGAATACCAGACAGAAGCGGTACAGAGTGTAGTCGATGTATTTGCGGGGCAAATGGCTCAGAGCAGTGAGAGCTATATGCGAGATTTAGGGAGGCGGAACGACCTCAATGTGGATAAACGGGGGAATGCTTTGCTGGCTCTAAAAATAGCGAGTAAAAATGAATATGGGGAACTTCTAGATGAATTGGATGCCACTTCGTATAGAAATGGAGTAGTAACTCTGCATGAAGAACGACTGCTGGAAAACGTGCGAGCCGTACAAGCACGGCAGAATTTGGTGCTTTCTGATAAGCTAGTTAAAGAACATGGTGTGCCCTCTCTCGATGTAGAAATGGAAACAGGGACAGGTAAGACCTACTGCTACATCAAAACCATGTTTGAACTCAATCGAATGTATGGGTGGACAAAATTTATCGTGGTCGTACCTGGGATAGCCATACGAGAAGGGGTGAAAAAGAGCTTTGAAATCACCGCAGACCACTTTATGGAACAGTATGGGAAAAAGGTTCGATTCTTTGTCTACAATAGTAAGAGCCTCCATCAGTTAGATAGCTTTTCTGCAAGTGGACAAATCAGCGTGATGATTATCAATATGCAGGCTTTTGCCAGCTCGATGAAAGAGGGAGCAAAAAACAAAGAAAGCCGCATTATCTATACACAGCGAGACGAATTTCAGAGCCGTCGTCCTATTGATGTGATAGCCGCTAATCACCCCATCATCATTATGGATGAGCCTCAAAAAATGGGTGGTAAAGCCACGCAAGAGGGGATAAGCCGCTTTAAGCCCTTGTTTGTATTAAATTATTCAGCCACCCATAAAAATCACCACACAACAGTCTATGTGCTAGATGCCCTAGATGCTTTTAATAAGCAACTGGTAAAAAAGATTCAGGTAAAAGGGTTTGAAATTCAAAATTTACAAGGGGTAGATGGGTATTTATATGTAGAACAGATTTGCCTAAGTACGAATAAACCACCTAGGGTAAGAATGCTTATAGAAGTTAAAAGGCAAAGTGGGAGTATAGGCCGGAAGTACGTCACTTTGGAAGAAGGGGATAGTGTGTATACTGCAAGTGGTTATCTCTTGCAATATAAGGGGTATACAATTTCAGAAATAGATGTATATGGCAACAAAGTAGAATTTACTAACGGAATAAGCCTAGTTCCCGGGCAAGCCTATGGTGATGTGTCAGAAACAGACCTAAGACGCATCCAGATACGAGAAACAATAGCCTCGCATATCGATAAAGAGTCAGAGCTATTTCATAAGGGAATCAAGTGCTTGTCTTTATTCTTTTTAGATAAAGTAGAGAACTACCGCAAATATGATGATGAGGGGAATGAATTACCGGGCGAGTTCGCTAAAATATTTGAAGAAGAATATAACGCCGTGTGGGATGAGAAGAAAAACATATTTGACCCGGAATATATGGCGTATGTGAATAGTATAGAAGTAGAAAAAACACATACAGGGTATTTTAGCATCGATAAGAAAGGTCGCTGTGTAGATAGTGAAATCAAGAGAGGTACGGATATATCTGAAGATATTTCTGCATACGACCTTATTCTAAAAAACAAAGAACGCTTGCTGAGTTTCGAGGAACCCACTCGCTTTATTTTCTCGCATTCTGCGTTGAGAGAGGGCTGGGATAATCCGAATGTCTTTCAAATTTGTGCCTTAAAACAATCTAACAGCATTGTAAGCAAACGCCAGGAAGTAGGGCGTGGTTTGCGTCTTTGTGTGAACAAAGAGGGTACTAGAATGGATGCCGATAGCTGTGGAGCTGATAAAGTGCATGAGCTTAATTGCCTTACTGTGGTAGCAAGTGAAAGTTATGCAACGTTTGTTGGGGCTTTACAAAATGAAATTAAGTCGGAGCTGTATGATAGACCTACGAATTTGACTGTGGAGTATTTGGTTGGTAAATGTGTGAAAGTGGGCGCGGAAATACGTGAAATTTCTATGAGGGAAGCGGAGAGAATTATGATTTATCTTGATGATAATGAGTATGTAGATGAAGAAGGTCGAATAACCACAAAGTACCGTGAAGAACGAGAAAAGAATCAGTTGGCAGATTTACCGGAGAAAATAGCAGCCTTAGGCGAAGGGGTGCATATAATTATTAGCTCTGTATTTGACCCGACATCGCTTAAGAAGATGACCCAAGATGCCAAGAAACAACAGCAAGTACCGGAGCATTTGGATGTCAATGAGAACTTTTATAAAAAAGAATTCCAAGACTTGTGGAAGCAAATTAACCATAAATATACCTACACGGTACATTTTGATAGTGATGAGTTAGTAGAAAAAGCAGCTCGGGCGATAGATAATCATTTGCTGGTTTCGCAAGTAACATATTCATTGACTGAAGGAACACAGGGGGGGATTGATATGAATGATGTGCTGGAGTTTGTTACCAGCAAAACAAAGAATTTTACTTTGAAAAATACTCATCCCTGTTCCTTGAAATATGATTTAGTCGGACAATTGGCTAAAGATACCGTTCTTACAAGGAGAACGATTAAAAAAATTTTGGAGAGAATCAGTCAGGCAAAATTGGCTCTGTTTGCTCTAAATCCGGAGGAGTTTATTTCTAAGGTGGCAAAGTTTATCAAAGATGCTCGAGCTACAATGATTGTTGAGAAAATAGAATATAATCAACTTAATGATCGCTATGAAGCTGATGTGTTTACGGCAGAAAAACATGGTCGCATTGCTCTGACCAATGCCATGAAATCTAAGAAACATGTACAGGATTTTGTGATTACAGATGGTTCCGCAGAAATGAGCGTAGAACGACGATTTGCCATGGACTTAGAAGCCGCCAGTGAAGTGTGCGTGTATGCAAAATTGCCACGCTCTTTTAAAATTCCTACACCTGTGGGGAATTATTCCCCAGACTGGGCTATTGCGTTTAATAAAGATGACCAAAGGCATATTTTCTTTGTGGCAGAAACAAAAGGGAGTATGGATTCTCTTGACCTTCGCCCTATTGAACAAGCGAAGATATGCTGTGCAAAAAAACTTTTTAGCTCTATTTCCACCGCTAAAGTGCATTATCACGAGGTAGATAGCTATCAAAGCTTAATGAACATCGTGAATAGCCTGAAAGAGTAGGGATGTAGACACAATCCGTTTTAGATGCCATCTAGCGATACGCTTATTTTCGTTTCGAGAGTGGGGAATGAGGTGTGGCGGGAGTGGGATGAGGCGTATGGAGTGGAGGTGTGTTTGAGGAAAAAATGTCTCATATCTGAGTAAAATCTCTTGCTTTTTTAGCAGATATGAGACAAAATTTTAAATCATGAATGAGAGATGGCCACTTTATCCACAAGCTGAGCGAGCCTTGAAAAAGGTGGGGGCTGATTTACGAGACGCACGTCGGCGACGGAGAATATCAACCACGACGCTGGCGGAGCGAGCACGCATATCACGGGCGACACTGTACCGAATAGAGAAGGGAGATAGTGGGGTAACTATGAGTAGTTATGTAGCTGTAATCTTTGCAATGGGGTTGATTGAGCAATTAAAAGATGCTTTTGATGCTCGGCATGACGCGGTAGGGTTAGGATTGGAAGCGGCTCAAATGCCGAAAAATATAGTGAATAAGCACTATGATGAGTGATACGGAAATAGGGGTATATACAGATATATTACAGCCAGGAGCAGCCTGTCTGCGGGTAGGGACGCTGTGGATACACCATCGCCGACAAGGGTCTGCGAGTTTTGAATATAGTGGCGAGTGGCTGAATCATCCGCATAGTTATGAACTAGAGCCTGCATTACCGCTAGGGAGAGGGAAGTACCATACGCAACCAGGACAAACACTCTTTGGTAGTATGAGTGATGGTGCACCGGATAGATGGGGGCGACGACTGATTCAGCAAGCACATCGTAAGGGGGTGGCTGGGTATCCTCCTATCAGCGGAGCTATGGGCGAGCAACATTATTTGCTGGGGGTAAATGATATGGCACGTATGGGGGCATTGCGGTATTCATGTGATGACGGAGCCACGTTTTTGCATACTGAGGAGGGGGCAAGCATACCACCGATAATTGAATTGCTACCACTTCATCATGCATCGGAACATATGTGTCGAGATACGGCAACACCAGAGGAATTGCGTATGCTATTGAATCCTGGTTCTTCACTGGGGGGGGCATGGCCTAAGGCTTGTGTGAAGGATGAGCAGGGACATCTGTATATGGCTAAGTTTAGTAATACGCAGCAGGAATATGATGTGGTTGCGTGGGAAGCTGTGGCATTGACGATTGCATTAAAAGCGGGGTTGAGAGTGCCAGAGTTTAGTTTGAAACGCCCTGCTCGCGGTAAAACCGTGTTTTTGAGTCGACGTTTTGACCGTAGTGCTAATGGTACACGCTTGCCTTATGTATCTGCCATGACGATGATGCAGGCGAAAGATGGAGAAGTGCATTCCTATGAAGAACTGGCGGAGTGTATATGCCGATATTCTGCTTCACCACAGTTAGATTTGCGTGAATTATGGGGGCGAATTGCCCTAAGTATCATGGTAACTAATGTGGATGATCATCCACGCAATCACGGTTTTTTGAGAAAGGAGCGTAAGGGGTGGCAACTAGCACCACTGTTTGATGTGAATCCAACGCCAGAATATGTGAAAGGGCATACTCTTTCTATGGATATTGTAGAGGGCTGTAATGTCGCTTCTTTAGAGTTGCTTTGTGAACAGGCAAGCATTTTCTATGTGCGGCAGAATGAAGTGAAATCGCTTCTAATGCCGATAGCTCGTGCGGTATCTGCTTGGCGGAGTATTGCTTTGAGTTTGGGAATTTCAGAATCACAGCAAAATGATATGGCTAGTGCATTTGAGCATGCAGATGGGTATCATTCGGTGCTAGATTTATAACTATACAATTTCACGTGCAAGTCACAAAATGCCCCCCTAATTAAATCCTCTCAATATGGGGATTTTTTTGATGCTGGAGGGGTGTTTTTTTGTGTTTTTTATTGGAGAAAGTGGGTGAAAAATGAGATGGTGTTTTAATGTGTTTATTCTAAAAGTTTAAGCAAGCTTTTTTCACATAATCGGCAGGAATAATTGCAGAATTTTGCACATAATCGGCAGGAATGTTGGGCAAAAATTGCACATAATCGGCAGGAAAGTGGTAGTGAGATGCACATTTTTTACACCAAAGGGGAGCCTGCGGCATCATAGCATACGAGGCATGAGGAATACTGCATAGAGGGGAATGTCTATGAGGTGAGTAGAAGAGCCGTTTTGTGAGGGAAGTGTAGAAAGTTTGTAATCGTTCATAGAACAACGAATGGCAAACGAGGGAGAGTATTTACGGCAATATTGAATTAAGCTTTTTGCTTTGGTATTGGTTTCTGCTTTTACTTCGATAGGGACGACGTTCATATTATGCTGGAACACGAAGTCAATTTCTGAACGAGCACTTTCGTTTTGCCAGTAATGGGGGGCAATGTCGCATTCTGCCCTAAGTTGTTGTTGAACATACTGTTCTGTTAGAGCCCCTTTGAATTCGCGGAAGAGGTTAGATTTTTCAAGAAGAGTTGATACAGATAGCCCTGTTTTTGCGGCAAGTAGACCAACGTCTAGGAAATAAAGTTTGAAAGCACCATCACGATAAGCATTGATAGGGAGAGCTGGTTCATTGATGCGGTAGGTGGGGTATATGAGACCGGCTTGTTGTAGCCAATCCATAGCATCTTCTAGGTCGCGGGCTCGCATACCTTTTTGTACATCTTTGTACATGAAACGTTTATTTTCTTTTGCGAGCTGCATAGGTATGGAGTCCCAAAGGAGTGATAATTTAGAAGCAAGAGAATGAGGGATGTGCTTACTAAAATCCTGGGAGTAGTTGGAAAGGATTTCTAACTGAACTTCCCGAACAGCTTGAAAATCATCTGTTTCAATAAAGGTTTTTACAGCTTCCGGCATGCCTCCGATAAAATAATAGAGACGAAGTAAATGTGCATAGCGGTCAGCGAAATGGCGGATATTGTCCCATGCTGCATTTTCTAGCTGTTCTACATCTAGTTCATAGCCCATGGCAAGCAGGAATTCACGATAGCTCATGGGGTAGAGGTGCATGGTATTTACTTTACCTACGGGAAAACCGGTGCCTTTATGAAGTCGTACACCAAGAAGCGAACCGGCTGCCATGACATGGTAGTCGGGTAGGTCTTCGCAAAAGTATTTTAGAGAAGTGAGGGCTGCCGGGCATTCTTGGATTTCATCTAAGATGATAAGGGTGTCGTAGGGGGTGATTTTGAACCCTACTTGTGTTTGAAGGTTGATAAGTAGTTCGTGCATATCAAAGCTACTTTCTTCAAAGACCTGTCGCATTCGTTCGTTACGGTCAAAGCGAATGTAGGCGACTTGCTTATAATGCTGTTTTCCAAAATCAAGCATGAGCCATGTTTTGCCGACTTGTCGGGCTCCAAGAAGCAAAAGAGGCTTCCTTCGTGGGTCGTTTTTCCATGTTTCCAGTCGTGTTGTCAATAGGCGTTTCATGGTCTGATTTTGTGTTCCATAGCTATTTTGTTCATTTTAAGCGAATAAGCAAGCTTTTTCACATAATCGGCAGGAATAATTGCAGAATTTTGCACATAATCGGCAGGAATGTTGGGTAAAAATTGCACATAATCGGCAGGAAAGTGGCAGTGAGATGCACGTTTTTTACACCAAAGGGGAGCCTGCGGCATCACAGCATACGAGGCATGAGGAATACTGCATAGAGGGGAATGTGGGAGCTGAGAGGGGGAGAGAGAAATGTCTGATGTCTGAGTAAAATTTTTTGCTTTTTTATCAGATATGAGACGAGAGGCGTGAGCTTTGCAGTGCCTGCTTCGTGCATAGCAAGGCAATTGAGTATAATTCCCCCCCTTTTGGGTAAGAACTTTTATCGGGTCCCGGTTTTAGCGTGTTTGACTCTGGAGCGAAGGTGGGCTTCTTCAAGCACAGAGTCCATGTAAAGAGAGACAGCTTTTGCCTTACGAATGGCGTGAAGAGCTGATTTTAGTTGAGGTTTGGCTTGTTCGTAGGTGGGGATGCTGCCTTCTTTGAGGGCAGAAGCCAGAATGATGTGGTAGCCCCAGTTGCTTTTGGCAATAGTAGGGGTATTTGCCGGGATGCTCGATAGGTCTAGCCCTAGAGTATTTTTGGCGGTAAGTGGATTGATGAAGCCCAGATGCCCCCCTTCGTGAGCACTTCGTAAATCTTCGCTAAATTCGCGAGCTAATGAAGCAAATGCCTCACCTGCTTCTAACCGCCGGAGAATGCTTTGAGCCGTGCTGTAAACGCTATTGGCATCTTTGTGAAGTGTTGCCAAGAATATGTGAGACACCTCGCGTTGGGACGGTGATTTAAGTTTGTCTTTGATAAGATTGTAGCAGGCCTGTAATTCTTTTTCTGATGGGTCGGCGGCCGTAGCAGTAGTGCGTTCCAAATGGTCGTGCTGTTTTAAGCGTGCGGTGATTTGGTCGCGAAATTTTGTTGGATTTTGGCGTTGTTTGTACAAGGCTGCTAAATATGCTTCGCGGTCGGAATCGAAGCGAGTGGCAATTCCCTGCTCATAATGGGCCGCTTCCTTGTTTCTATTAGGGAGCTGGGCATCATTGACGCGGGTTTTGAGCCGTAAGAGAGAAGCGAGAATGAGGTCGTACTTAGCCCGTGTAAGTAGGTCTTTTTCACTCTGTTCGATAAGCATGGAGCTATTGGCCCCCAAGTCGATAACCGGGGGGGTACGCAGGAACTTTAACTCTGATTTTCGGCGATTGATTTGGTTTTGGGTAATAGGTTCACCGTACACTTCCACGACGATGGACGATTTATCACCGGGCTGTGGGGGGATGGCTTTTTGGTAGCTGTGAATGGTGGTGTAAAAATAGCCGTCCCAAATAAATAAATCCCCCACTAAGTAGAGCAAAAAAGCTACATAAATACCTAGCTTAATTGAAAACTTCTTAGTGAGGGACATAGTGTGATTTGAGCTGAAAGCAATCTTAGTTACCACCGCTGGAATCAGCTAAGCGAGAGGATTCCGGTGGTAGGAAGTTGCGGAAACGCTTCTTGTCGATAGCTTTCATGTAGGCTTCTTCAGGGGATACGATGCCTTGCTGAAGTTTTTGCCAGATGGCATCGTCCATGAATTGCATCCCCATTTGTTTACCACCAATGATAACATCCGGAATCTTTTGGGTAGCACCCTCGCGGATGATGGCGGCAACTGCCGGTGTGGCAAAGAGAATTTCATTCACAGCAACTCGTCCCGGTTTATCGCATCGTTTCATGAGTAACTGAGCGACGACACCACGCAAAGACCCTGCCAACATGGTACGAACTTGAGATTGCTGGTCTGAGGGGAATACGTCAATGATACGGTCGATTGTCTTTGCCGCATTGTTGGTGTGCAAGGTGCCAAACACAAGCAAGCCTGTTTCTGCAGCCGTAAGTGCCAGAGAAATGGTTTCCAGGTCGCGCATTTCCCCTACTAGTACGATGTCTGAGTCTTCACGCAAGGAAGCACGTAGACCATCGGCGAATGTCGGGGTCTGTAAGGGAACTTCACGCTGAGTGACGATGGAGTTTTTATTGGGGTGCACGAATTCGATAGGTTCCTCGACGGTGATGATGTGGCGATTTTGATTCGTGTTGATGTAGTCAATCAATGCGGCCAGCGTGGTAGATTTACCGGAACCGGTAGGCCCTGTTACCAGCACTAAGCCGGAGCGCATGTGGGCAAATTCCTTGATGACTGTTGGCACACCGAGCTCTTCCAGAGTAGCGATTTTTGTAGGAATCAAACGGAATACAGCGGCAAGCCCTTGTTGCTGTTTGAAGTAGTTGCATCGGAAACGAGACGTTTCGTCCATTTCGTATGCAAAGTCCAAGTCGCCCTCTTCGAGGTAGGTGTTAAAAGCTTTTTCGTCACAAATTTCTGCCAAAAGGTTTTTGAAATCTTCCCCTTGCAGAATGTCGTCTGAAATGGCGGAAATAGCACCGTGTACTCGGATTTTGGGTGGCTCGCCTTCGCTTAAGTGAAGGTCAGAACCGCCTGCTTCGACGAGGTAACGGAAGTATTGGTCGATGACTGCCATAGATTTGAATGAGTGTGAGTTTTGAGAAAATATGTGGATTAGTTGATGCCGAGGAATGACTTCATGATGGTCTTATCTTCTGCACGGAAGAGGCAGTCCTCTGCCGTGATGATGCCGGCTTGGTAAAGAGCTCGCAGAGAATCGTCCATCAGGATCATCCCCTGTGCTTTACCGGTCTGAATGCACCCCGGAATCATGAAGGTTTTGCCTTCGCGGATGCAGTTGGCAATAGCGGCTGTATTTACCAGCATTTCAATAGCCAGGGCACGCCCGCTACCGTCTGCCTTTGGTACAAGCTGTTGAGAAATGATACCTCTTAGGGATTCACTAACCATGATGCGGATCTGGTCGCGTTGCTCAACAGGGAAAACGTCTAGTACACGGTCAATGGTGCGTGCGGCAGACCCGGTGTGAAGTGTGCCAAGTACCAAGTGACCGGTTTCTGCGGCAGTAAGTGCCAGAGAAATAGTTTCTAAGTCTCGCATTTCACCCACCATAATGACGTCCGGGTCTTCGCGTAATGCTCCACGCAGGGCTCGTGCGAATGAGGTTGTGTGCTTGTGAACTTCACGCTGGTTGACATGGCAACCCTGTGACGGGATGATATATTCGATGGGGTCTTCCAGAGTGATGATGTGGTCGTGGCGGTCTTTGTTGATGAAATCAACGATTGAAGCAAGCGTGGTAGATTTACCGGACCCCACAGAACCTGTCACCAGAATCAAGCCGTTTGTATAGCGAGTGAGAGGTACGATGTATTCGGTTGGCAGACCGATTTCTTCCATGCTTCGTACGCGAGTATTGATAATGCGGAAACAGATATCGTAGCCAAGTCGTTGTTTGACCACAGAGGCACGATAACGCCCGAAATCGTTGGCGTAGGCAAAGTCAACGTCGCCTCGTTCTTGTAGACGATTCCATTCTGCTTCTTGCAAGAACCCACGTGCAAGCATTTCTGTGTCTTGTGCTGTGAGGTTGGGGGCTTCTTGCCAGATAGGAAGTAGCTGCCCATAACGACGCCATGTAGGGCGACTATTGACAGCAAGGTGGATATCAGAACAGTCAAAGTCCTGACCAATCTTTAGATATCCGTCGACGTGGGGCAAAATGTATTCGCTCATGTTATGGAGAGTGCTGAAAACTAGTGATTCTATACTCTATCTCAAATAGGGTATTTTTGACCAGAAAAAAATACAGCCACACCGCGATTTTTTTTATCGCTTGTATTGCTTTATAATGAATCGGAGTGTATAGGCAGGGGAATTTCCGGTGAATGTTATTTATCGGTCGTGGGGCTTTTTTTGGGGGGTGTGTTAGTCGATGTCTATTTTGTGGGCTAATAAGGTGTCTTTGTGAAAAGAAAAATAGGCTTTGATGTGGTGACCGTTCAGCATTTCCGGTAGCCATAGGATGTCGTCTGCCCACATTTCGTGGTAGGGAATGTCGTTGATGTCGACCCAGAAGGGCAGGGCTTCTGCGGTCTCTGTGGGCGTGCCGGAATATGCCGTGGCGGTAAAGACCTGACAGTGAATTTGCGGAATTGTGCCACATTGGAAGCCAAAGTGGAGTTCTGCCATTTGTTTGGCATCATGAACGTCTATTTCAAGCTCTTCTTTGACCTCTCGAATAATGCATTCCTGGGCGGTTTCTCCGGGTTCAAATTTACCGCCCGGACCATTGACTTTGCCTGCACCTATACCTCGCTTTTTTCTGATAAGTAGCACTTTCCCGTCCCTGACGATAAACATGAGCGTGGCTCGTATGTCTGCCTCCCAATCCGGGGACCATTGAAAGTTGTCGCTTTGTATAGTGCGTGTCATGAGGGTAGTGTACCTAGCTTTTCGCCCGCAGAGAAGTGAATAATTTCCTTTTTTTTGATGTGCTTCATTTATTTCATCTGACGAATTTTTCTTGCTTGACGTACCCTCTTGTTTGTGCCAGATTCGAATAAATAGTGTTCCTCCAATATGCGTACTTCTTCTCTCTTCTCTACTATCGCAGGACTGTCTCTTCTCGCCACAGCATACGCCGCTCCTACCTTTGTTAGCGGTGTTACAGAATCTAGCGGATGGTATGATTGTAATAAACGTGCAGGATGGGTTTGGGAGGGTGGAAAAACACCGTCTCAATTTTATTCTTATTTTGTTGATGACATTAAAATGTGTTGGGCTCATGCGGCATCAAATATCCTTCAATGGTGGCAGGATAAGCAGCCTTCGAATTTAATTCCTAATGGAACTCCTAATGGATTGGCATCTACAGCTACTCCCTATACAGCATCATCGGGTTTGGTCGGTTCTACAAAAACATATTATGATACGTTATATGTTCAGCAATTAGCTATTTTTCAAGATATTGCGGCACATTGGAGTAATACCGCAGGGACTGTCAAGCGTGCCTATAACTGGTATTTCAATGGTGGTGAAGATGCTTTATTAGGACCTACAGGGGCTTACCTTGGAACTGCATCAGATGGCGGGTATTATGCAGATTTAGGGTTAAGCTTGAATAGTGATGGGGTGACATCTCCGTTGTTTACTTCTGAAAACTTTTTCCAAAATAAAGACAAAGCAGGGGTATACAGTGTTTTGCAATCATATATAGATAGAGATTACGGTACGACCTTATCCATTGGGGAATCTGGTGCCGGTCATGCTATATCTATGTGGGGGTATGAAATGGATGGGGAAGATATGATTGTGTATTTGACAGACTCTGATGACCTTAAACACACTCTTTTCAAGCAGAAAGTCTTGGTTGATGATTATAAAAATATCTATCTGACGAGCCTTGAAGGTGAGGCAGATGTATACTCAAACAACTATACTTACGTAACCATAGAAGGTGTTGAATATGCTTCATTGACAGGGGCTCAGATTGGTGAAGTCCAAGGATTTATTGGGGCTGCATTAGTTCCCGAGCCAAGTAGCAGTATATTAACCCTGTTAGGCGGATTAGTATTATTAAGACGCCGTCGTCGATAGTGGATGATGGTGCGAGGTGCAGACGCAAAAAGGTGGGGAGTAGGGGAAATACAGCCTCGAAAACGGCTTGATTTGTGAAAGAGTGGGGCTAGAATAACCGATGTTTTCCGTGGGGTAAACGCAATAAACTCTCTCTGGTATTGTGTTTATTCTTAGATATGTTTAAAATCGGATACCTGTGAAATGAAAGATATTACGCCGAAAAATGGTAAAGGTGATGAAATGCTGAGTGCCAATGAAATCGAAGCACTTCATCAGGCCGCTTTGAATGGGGATGTACAAGCCATGTTCCAGTTAGCACTAGCCTATGAGCATGGGAACGGAGTAGAGCAAAGTACAGAAGAAGCCCTTTCCTATTATCATCAATCAGCAGCGGGAGGCTGCGTTGCCGCCCAGTTAAATTTGGGGTGGATTTACTCAAATGGGATAGGTGTAGAAAAAGACTTAGAACAAGCATTTGAGTGGTACATGACCGCCGCAAAGCAGGGGCATTCCACGGCTATGTTTGACACCGGGTTCTGCTATATGAATGGGCTGGGGGTAGAAAAAAATGAACAGGAAGCTCTGAAGTGGTACAAGAAAGCCGCCGAACTTGGTCACTCTACCGCCCAGTTAAATCTAGGGTGGATATATGCGAATAACCCTAAGATTCAGGACTGGGAAAAAGCCGTCAGATACTATCGCATGGCCGCAGAGCAGGGGGACCCGCGTGCTCAGTATAATTTGGCATGGTGCTATGGTAATGGTGCAGGTGTGGCAAAAAGCCCATCGAAAGCCGCCTTTTGGTACGAGCAGGCTGCACTACAAAACCACGCTACAGCTCAGTATAATTTAGCTTGGTGTTACGAAAACGGTTTTGGTATCTATAAAGATATACAAAAAGCCATGATTTGGTACCACAAATCCGCTTTACAAGGGCAGGTGACAGCTCAGTATACCCTTGGGTGGTGCTATGGTAATGGTCGTGGTGTGGACCAAGATATGGAAAAGGCTGTATTTTGGTATAAAAAAGCCGCTGACCAAGGGCACGTAACGGCACAGCTTAATTTAGGATGGTGCTATCTACATGGACAAGGTACAAAGGTGAGCTACAAAAAAGCCTTTAAGTGGTATACCAAATCAGCTGAGCAGGGGAATGCTACGGCTATGTATAGCCTGGGTAACTGCTACACTCATGGCTATGGTGTGCAACGCGATAGTGCTATGGCTGAGCATTGGTACAGAGAAGCTATAGACAACGGCTGTAAAAAAGCTTACACGTCCCTGCGTCACATGCTGAATAAGGCCAGAAAAGCCGCTAATAAGAAGCATTTCAAAAATCAACAGCGTCAACAACGTGCCTTGGCTCTCAAGGCAAGTGAAGAAGCCGCCGCCGGTACTGAAGCAAGTCCGGCTACTGAAGAATAATTCAGGAAATAGGCTAACTCTCTTTTTTTAAGTGGCTACTCTCCCATGCCCGGGTGGGTAGCTTCTTTTTTCCCCTTTCCTCCACCAATGGCAAAAAAACAAATCAAATTCGTTAAAACAAATGCCATGCGTTTATTAGAAACGCTAGGTATAGACTATGCCCATTACGAATACGAATACGAATGTAATGAGTTTGTAGACTCAACCCACACCTCAGAGGCACTAGGCATAGCACCGGAGAGAATGTACAAAACCCTAGTTACTCAAGGCGTGCCAAAGCAGTACTATGTTTTTGTGATTCCAATCATGGCGGAACTGGATTTGAAAAAAGCTGCCGCCGAAGTGCATGAAAAATCACTGAGCATGATTCCTACAAAAGATTTAACTGCCATCACCGGATATGTGAGGGGTGGGTGTACTGCCCTAGGGATGAAAAAGAAATTCCCGACAATCATCGACGGAAGTGCACAATCACTAGAGAAACTCGTGGTAAGTGCAGGGCGATTAGGGTGCCAAATCGAGCTAAGCCCCTGTGATTTTTTGCGAGCCACAGAGGGGAAATTTGCCGATGTTATAGTGTCACTTTAGTTTATTTATTGGCCACAGAGCCACCTATATTCAGTTCCGGGATGATAGAGACACTTCGTACTTTTTTCCCGTTGATGAGACCTCGAATTAAGCCGATCAGTTTATGGACTGTTTTTGTCGTGTTTTCTTCGTAAAAACAAATAGAGGGGAAAATCCTATCCATAAACGGTTCGTAAGTAAGAGAAACAAGACTTAGTTGGTCGGGAATGGTTAATTTATGTGCCTCTGCGTAGGATAGTAATGGTACAATCTGATTCCCTCGAGAAGCAACCATAGCCGTGATGTCCGGATGCTTATGGAAGGTTTCGGTAAGTGATTTGAAGAAATCCGGAGTCTCGTAAGGAGAATCGACGATGATGGGCTCCCAGCCATCGCCATTGAAGGTCATAAAGCCTTTTTCCATGAGCTGGTGACCTTTCAGAGCTTCCGGGGACAGGCATAGCCCCACTTTACGGTGGCCTTTTTTCCATAGGAAGCTGGCCGCATGATGAGTGATAGCAGCCCAATGCCGGTCCAGATAAGGTAAGGCACTACTTTGGTAAGAAGTGCCGCGAACGATACAGGGAATCTGATTTTTTTGGAACCAAAGCTGTGATTGTTCAGATGAGCGATGCAGTAGCCAACAAATACAATTTGAGTTAGAAACTAGCTTGGCTAAGCGTTTATCCGGGTTTGTACTAAGAATCCAAGGAGCCTCGTAAATGCGAACAGTGATGCCATCCTCTTCCAGTATCTTTTGTATCGTATAAAGCTCTGCAAGCACACTTTGGTGCAGTCGTCGTAAAGGCAGAGGTGTGATAAAGGCAATGATACTGCGTTTATAATTGGCAAAGGGAGAATCACTCAGCGGTGTAGCTGCTGTATTCTCCGGCGACATGAGGATTTTCCGTGCTGACTTCGTTTCTGCCTTGGCAATCCATTGCTCTTCTTCTAGCACCGCAAGTGCCTTGCGTACGGTTTCTCTACCCACAGAGAGTTGATGCCCTAAAATGCGTTCTCCCGGCAGGGTATTGACCAAACTGCCGGAAAGAATCATTTGCTTCATTTTTTGAACCACCCGACAGATGAGGTCAGATGTTGCGTTGTTGTCCATAAGCAGAGAGAGGAAAATTATTTAGAAATTTTTTCTAACAATTCGGGGTATTTGTCAGAAATTCGGTTAAAGTTTGCCTTGGCATCTTCATTTCCTAATTCAGCCGCTTCTTTGTAGTACTTCAACGCATATTCCAGATCCTGCACAGGAGCGGCCCCGCGTTCATACATAGAACCAAGGTTATTGATGGCTCTGGAATCATTGTCACTTGCTCCGCTTAAATAGAACTCATAGGCTTTGTCATAGTCTACGGGCGTTCCAAGACCCATTTCATGCACATAACCAAGCATGAAATATAATCCCTTTATAGGCAATGGAGCATTCTCGTGTCTTTGGTGTAACTCATTAAGGATTTCGAAAGCCTTTTTCGGGTTTGCTTCTACACCATCACCCTTGACGAGTAGGCGAGCATATTCGACAAGAGCGTTGGGGTCATTGGTTTCAGCGGCTTTTTTGATGTAGCCTGTGTAGAGTTCCTTATTAGCCTGCACGCCTAGCCCTTTTTCGTAATAATGAGCCATGCGGAGGTAGCCTCGAGAGTCATTTTTCTTTACCAAATAATTTGCTGCCATGATGGCAGAGGTGAGGTACTGCTCCCGCAGGATGATATCGGCGGTGTTAGAGGCCACATCTTCATAATATTGAGCCAGTTTATCCAGAGCTGTTGAGCTACCTAGACTGGCCGCCGTTTCCCAGTATTGGAGAGCTTTGGGGTTAATTTTGGTGGGGAGATGAGATTTGATTTTTTTCTCTTTAACAATAGGCTGCCCATCCTCTGTTAGCCATGGTGGTGTTTCCATGTCTGAGAAATCCTGCTCTTCTTCTTTGTTTTTTGGCGTAGCTTCTTGCCCCTTGTCATTGTCTCCCGTATCCGGCTCATAGGAAGCATTGGCTTCGAGTTCAGCTAATTCTGAGAGGGCAAGTAAATGCCCACGCATGGCCAGACCTTTGACCATGTTTCTATTGGCTAAATCTTTCGTTGAAAAGATATTCATTTTGTCGGTCATATACTCGTAGGTAGCATTCACATGACCTTTGAGTGCGGCTCGCCACAGCCAGCAATACCCTTCCGTACGGAACTCATGTTTAAACTTTTCCTTATCTTTTAACTCAAAGCCATGTTTATGAAGATAACCTAGCATAAAGAGCCCCTCCGGATGTAATTGTGCCGCTGATTGTCGAGCCCATGCAAATGCTTCATTATTAGCGGATTGGTCGTTGTTGGGGTCGATGTAAGATAAGACGAGGTGATAGGCGAGGTGGGCTTGACTTAAAGCATCTCCTGCATAGGCTTTTTCTCTTAGGATGGCTAAGATTTCATTGACTTGATTTTGTTGTAAATAAGGAATGATGAGTTTGGTGGTGTAAAAATCGCCTTTTTTGGCTAGTTCAAAACATTCTTTCACTAATTCCGGGCTAGGCTCGAAGCTTGCCATAACATCGTCTGATTCCTCGTCGGGCGGGGACGGAGGCAGAGAATCATAGAATTTTTTCTCTGCTAACATGAATTTAGCATAGGGGTGCCCATGTTTTTCAGCCTCACGGAACCAATGTTCGGAATTATCTAATGCTTCTTCCATTTTATCTGAGAAGAGCATATCGTGAACTTCATTATCCCATAAGATGCCTAGTGCCACCATCGCATTGACATCCCCCAGTTGTGCCAAACTCTGAAGTTCTTTGCATGATTTACCCGATAATGGTAAGGCATTGATGACGGAGGCAGGGACAGTATAGGGTTCTATGAGGTAGTTATAGACGCCGGAGTCTTCTAACCTCAGAAGAGTATTGACGTGTTTGGCAATTTCTTCTCTGTTTTCATCCGGGTTATTCTCAATTTGAGCCAGACGGTACTCTAGGGCTTGGGGGAGTTCGAGTTCACAGCCTTTTTTTAGAAGAGAGGTATAATCCGGCGAGTATTCCGGTAATCTTTTTTCTTGGTAAATTCGTAAATAAATAGAGAAAATGTCGCCACGCTCAAATAGCTCGTGCAAGAGACGCTTTTGCGTTTCGGGGTTGACACCGGCGTTCTTGAAGTAGGCCAGACAGGTCATAGCTGCGGCGTGTTCTTGGGCAGATGCCTTTAGGAACATCTTTTTGGCTAGGGTAAGCCAAATCTTTTTCTCTTCGGCATCTTTGCTGGCTGTGGCTAGTTTATCGGCTAGCAGACCTATAATAAAAGCGGTGGCTGATTTATAATCGTTTTGGTGAGGAAGGAGTTTATTTAGAGTTTCTTCTGTTGTGTATTCATTGACCTCCTCGCGAATAGATAAGATGTTGATATAATCATTCCAGTTGTTTTTTGCCTTTTCCTCGGCTGTGTCGAGGTAGCTTTTCAGTACATCTTTAGGAAGGTCGCAGACTTCCATTAGAGCCATAATGGCATTGAGGTCGCCCTGTTCGGCAAGTTGTCGGCATTTTGTGAGCTGTTTGCTGAGTTCTCGTGATAAATACTTGCCTTTGAATACGCCATGAGCACCACAGGGGTCTGTCATGATGAGCACGGGAGCCGGATGACCGGATTGGGCGGCAATGCGTGCAAATTTTTCTATTTGAACGATACAGATGCCCGGATTATCGACTAAGTTGCTTTTATAGATGCTTTGCCACATTTGGGCAAGTAGCATATTGGCGTCAAAGTCGCCGGTTTCTGCTTTTTTTAGGATTTCTTGGTATGTCCAGCCGCCTTCCATGGGGAGTTCGTCCAGCTTGACGGGCATCATCGTTTTTTTACTTGGCTCCGCTACATTGGGGGGGGTGGAGTGTTGTTGGGCACTAATAAGTGGGGCAACAATGAGGAGCGATGATAGTAGAAGTGCTTGCATGGAATTACTACTTTTTTACCAAGAAAAGGTACTTCACATCAAGCGTTTTTCTCGTGATAGAGAGTAGAAAGTTTTTAATAATGTCAAAAGCACAGAAAATTGATGAATTCTATGAGTATTTTTGTACTAATTCATCAAATCTTCGGGCGTTACTGTGGTGCGGTTGCGTGAGGCGAGAACGATGGCTTGGTCACTTACATAGTTCTCATTTTCGTCAAATCGGTACGCATTGCAATTTGGGCAAACAATGATGTCTTTCGTGACGATGGACCCACAGCCCTCACAAACTTTGTAAGCTCGTGGGTTTGCAAGAACTTGCTGGGCTTTTTGTATTCTTTCAGGTGTCATCGGGGATGGGGAAGGGAAAAAATCTGACAATAGAACAAGCCGCCTTGTAGAAAAAGGCGGCTTGCAGAAAAATCGTCAGAAAACCGAAGTTAAAACTTAGGCGATTTTAGCGATGGATTTAGCAGCCTTGCTCTTGTAGTTGGCGGCACGATTCTTAGGAAGATTGCCAACCTTAGCGGCTTTATCCACAGCGGATGAGAAAATGTTGTAAGCAACAACAGCGGCTTCCTTATCAGAAGCTTCTACTGCAGCGAGAACCTTCTTACGAAGGGTCTTGATTTTAGAAGAGATAGCACGGTTACGTGCAGTGCGAGTTTCAGTTTGACGGATGCGCTTGAGTGCAGATTTGGTATTAGCCATGTTTTTTAAGAAAAATTACGGTTTTCGTATCGAAGTGGGGAATATGATAGTTAACAGATGCGAAATGTCAAGCATAGGATAAATTTTTTTCTGGCTTGTATGGCAGATTAGAGAATTTTAATAGCCGTAAGTGCGAATTGATTAGTCTTTTTTCTCAGATTCTTCCTCGTTTGGGTAATGAATGGTGGGGTTGAGTTTTTCGGGCATGGAAATAATAAACGTGGCATTTTTATAAAGGATAATGCCAAGGTAAATAGCTAAAACACTATGGAATAAAGTTAGTAATATAAATAAAACAAGCGGTGCCAAAGACAGGGGAATCAGTAAAAATACGGGAGCCAAACCTAGGATAAATGTAGCGATAGCCCAGTAGAGAAAAAGGCGACGCGATTTCTGTGGGTATCCGGCTAGAAAGGGATACAGGAAAAATGCCGTTACTCCGATGAATAAATAAAAACATTGAGTAAGGTCTAAAAGGTCACTAATGAGGAGTTGTTGGCTGAAATTCCCTAATAAAAGAGAAACGCAGGCAAGTGGCATCAGCAGAGTAATCAAGCTAAATAGACGCGTGAGGTGGTTGCCTTGAGAAGCCGCCAATACTCGGCAGCCCCAATAGCTAATGAGACTTAAGCTCGTGATGTGAAGGCAAGAATTCGTGATTGAGCCAAAAAAATAAGCCTGTACCGGGAGTGGCGGAATGATGGCAAAAATAATATTGCCGATACAGCTTAAAACAAAAAATAGAGCACAGAATCGAATGATTTGCTTACTCAGCGGATAAATAAGCCAAGTGTTAGAAATAGAATCAGACGGCTGAAACATAGCAGTGATACCTAGGAACGCCCATAGGGTAAAAGTAAATGGAGCATTGGTCAATGCTCAAGAAATACAAAAAGAGCCATCCCCAAAAGGAATGGCTCTCAAATAGACCGGAATTTAGGCTACATTAAGCAGAGAAATCTGCGTTACGCATATCGCCTGTTTCCATAAACTTGGTGTGCATTTCGTATGCTTTTGCCAAGCAGTGAGGTGTATGCCCCTGTGGGGTCAGTGCCAAGTATTGGCGAAGTTTTTCCTGATAATCAGGGTGTACACACTTGGTGATGAGTTCTTCGGCACGGTCGCGTGGGCATTTACCACGGAGGTCAGCTACACCGTACTCAGTAACGATGATGTCTACATCGTGTTCCGTATGGTCGTGGTGAGAAACCATTGGTACGATAGAAGAAATAGCACCGCCCTTGGCTGTTGATGGGCAGGTAAAGATAGTCAAGTAACCATTGCGGGCAAAGTCACCGGAACCACCGATACCATTCATCATTTGCTTACCAAAGAAGTGTGTGGAGTTCACTTGACCAAAGAGGTCAACTTCGATGGCGGTATTGATGCAGATAAGACCCAATCGACGAACGATTTCCGGATTGTTAGAGTATTCCTGCGGACGAAGAATTACCTTGGATTTGTAGAAGTCTAAATCCTGGTACATTTCTGCCAACTTTTCATCAGAAACAGTTAGTGAACAACCGGCTGCAAATGTACAACGCCCTTCTTTCATCAAAGAAATCACAGAGTCTTGAATCACTTCTGTGTACATCTGGAAGCTCGGGATTTTCTTATTGCGTCCTAATGCACCAAGTACAGCGTTGGCAATGTTACCTACACCGGACTGAAGCGGTAGGAATGAGGCAGGAATGCGACCGGCGGTAAGTTCTTCTTCGAGGAACTTAGCCACGTTTTCACCGATTTTATCAGTAATGGGGTCGCTTGGCTTAAAGGGAGCTACACCATTCGGTTCGTTGGTGTAAACAATGCCAACTACCTTTGCCGGGTCTACTTTCCAGGTCGTAGAGCCAATGCGTTCTGCCGGGGCTGTAAGTGGGATAGGTTGGCGGTCAGGTGGGTCAAGGGGAAGCATGAGGTCGTGCATACCCTTGAGTTCCTTCGGGTGATAATTGTTGACTTCAACGATGATGCGTTCAGCAAGTTCGCAGTAGGTTGGAGTATTCCCGGCACCGGTAGTGAGGGTCATTTCGCCGTCATCTGTAATTTCAGCGACTTCAACGATAGCTGTTTTTACAGACGGGACGTGACCATATCTCATATACATAGAAATATGAGATAAGTGCATATCATAGTAGCGAGCCTTACCGGAATTTAAATTTTTTCGGAGGTCAGGTGATGATTGATAGGGAGTACGGCTATCAATAGCATCTGCTTGGGCTAATGCACCGTCAGCATGTGAGTTGGTAGAAGCTCCGGTAAAGAGGTTTACCTTAAATGGACGACCGGCTTCGTGTTCGGCCTGTGCTTTTTGAGCAAGAGCACGAGTAACGGCCTTGGGCGTACCGGCAGCAGTAAAGCCACTAAGACCAATATTTTCGCCATTTTCGATAATGGCGGCAGCTTCTTCAGGTGTTAATACTTTGTAACTCATGTCAGTTGATATGTATGTTGAAAATGGGTGGCCATCCTGCGGCAACGAGAGAGGGCGGCTTAACTTTCTATAAGTCGGTTGACCCGAAGGGCAGAAACAGTCATAGTTTGTCCGTCAGAAAGGGATAGCACAGGATTGCCCTCATCGTCAACCCCCATAAACATTCCGTGGATATTTTCTTCGTCTGTTTCCAGACATACCGGGCGTGTGCCTTGCCAGGCCGCTTCTAATTCAGTACGCAGAGCCGGTAGCCCACCTGCGGCGAATTTTCGGAATGTTTGCTCCAGATGCTTGGCGAGTTCTGCCATAACATCGTGAATGCAGGGGCAGTCTGTGAGGAGATCAGCGAGACGGACGGGGGGTGTCGCTACTTGATCTGCTATCGAGACTACGTCGTTAAAAATGTTGATACCTATGCCTATGATGGCAAGATTGGCAGATGGCCTCACTACTAAAATACCGGCCAGCTTCCTAGTGCCCACCAGTAAATCATTGGGCCAGCGGAGCCTAGCCGATTCTAGTCCGAATGCTCGGCACATCGAGAGTAATGCCAGTCCTGCAACAAGTGGCAAGTGCCCCCAGTTTGGCAGAGTAGGGGCCGCGAGCGGTGATTCAAGGGGTAGATTAAATGATGCCCAAAGTCCACCCTCTGCACCAATCCACGGGCGGTTAAAGCGACCGCGACCGGAGTGCTGAACGCGACAAACCGCTATATGATGGTGAGGGAATGACCGGGCTAGGTCATTTGTAGAATCAGCCTCGGCCCACTCATGGTAAGTCCAGATTCCGCACTTGCCTTCCTCCACCGGGGGAGTGAGCATGGCTTTTTCCGGGTTCATGAGTATGACCGAGGCTGAGTTAGATTGAAATTATCGAGTTAATGTAGCGATGTAGTAACCTGCAATCACAGCAGTACCAATCACCCCGGCTACGTTTGGTCCCATGGCGTGCATGAGGAGGTAGTTTGAGGGGTCATATTTCTGACCAACGCTATGAGAAACGCGGGCAGCCATAGGTACAGCAGAAACCCCGGCAGAGCCGATAAGTGGGTTTACAGGGTTCTTTCGCCAGATGAGGTTCATCAACTTAGCAGCGATAACACCACCGGCTGTTGCTACGCCGAAGGCAATGATACCAAGCAGAATGATGAGGAGCGTTTCTGTCTGTAAGAAACGGCATCCCTGCATGGTCAGACCAACGGATGTGCCAAGGAAGATGGTCACAATGTTGATGATTTCATTCTGAGATGCCTGCACAAGACGCTCTGTTACCTTACATTCGCGTAAGAAGTTACCAAGCATCAGCATACCGATAAGAGCAGCGGCATCCGGAATGAGTAGTACCACGGTAATTGTCACCAGCACGGCGAAAATCAGCTTTTCACTCTTACTAACCTGGCGAAGGGTCTTCATACGGATGAGACGTTCCTTCTTCGTGGTAAGTAAGCCCATAATGGGTGGCTGAATCAACGGAACCAATGACATATAGGTGTAGGCGGCTACTGCTACAGCACCAAGTAAGTGCGGAGCCAACTTCATGGTAAGGAAAATAGAAGTCGGACCGTCTGCACCACCGATGATGCCGATAGAAGCGGCTTCTTGCTGGTTGAAGCCTAAGCAGAGAGCCATGAAGAATGTAGCGGCTACACCAATCTGAGCGGCGGCACCAAGCAGAAGTGTGCGAGGAGCGGCAAGCAATGGCCCGAAGTCTGTCAATGCACCCACACCGAGGAAGATGATGGGCGGGAAGATTTCTGCCTTAATCCCCAAGCCGATATAGTCATACAAACCACCATGGATGGAGGTAATCATGTACTCGCCGGAGTGTTGCCCTTGGTTGACGTAGTTGCCGGAAGCAGCTGTTACTTTCGGGGCGATGTTGTCATTAACCACATCAACAGGTACTTGTGTACCATTGATGTCGTAGTAGGTGACACCATCACGACGTAAGAGCTGTTCCTGACCATTCTTTGTGAGGACAAATACGAGCTGGTCTGCTGTTTCTTCCGTAGCTTTAAATTCAGCTACTTCAGCCACAGTGAGCTGTTTGCCGGGGAATATCTTTGAAGGCTGGTTCATCACAGCTTTGTACTGTGCCTTACCTGCTTCATCCAGAGTATTCCATGCCGGGGGTTCTTTGCCTTCACTTTCAATTACCGGAGCAACGTGGACTTTTAAGTAGCCTACTTCAGTAATCGGAGTTTGAGTCACTTTGCCTTCCTGTATAGATACGGTTTGCCTATTCAACTGTGAGATGAGCATCCCGTTATCAGGAATGTTTGCGATAAGAGCACCGAAAGCAATCGGAACCATGAGTAGTGGTTCGTATTGCTTGGCTACACCTAAGTAGAGAAGCAGAATAGCAATACCCCACATCCCAACCATTTGCCAGGTCAGGCTGTAGATGCCCATGCCTTCTAAGAAGGTGTTTAATGAATCTAAAAGCTCCATTTGGAGTGTTCCTTTAAATTGTTTTTAGCATGTATGGGGATAATTATTTACCCCCATACGCGTCGAATGAGTGGGAATTAACCAATCTGAGCCAATGGCTGACCTTCCTGAACGGTGTCGCCTGCTGCTACGAGGAATGCAGAGAGTGTACCGGAGCAAGGAGCGGTGATATCGGTGTTCATCTTCATGGCTTCGAGAGTCATGATCTTGTCACCGGCGTTAACGGCTGTACCGGGTGCTACGTCCAGAGATACTACCTTGCCGGCAAGTGGGCTAGGTACGTTGCCGGCACCGGCGGCTACAGGTGCAGGTGCCGGTGCAGGTGCAGGAGCCGGAGCTACAACAGATGCAGATGCGGCAGGAGCCGGAGCAGGAGCCGGTGCTGCTACAGGAGCAGGAGCCGGTGCAGGTGCACCACAGCACTGGTCGAGGAGTTCTACAGATACGTCAAATACTTTACCGTCAACGGTGATACGAAGTTTCTTCATAATGTTATGTATGGTTATGTGTTGTTTTTGTTAAGTGTGTTTTTTGTCTGATTCAGACTTGTAAATGGATTTGAGAATGTTTCTCTTAGAAATTAGATGTGCTGGGGGTGCTGATGCGGTGCGATGCAAAAATTTCTGCACGACCGGAGGCGGCGTAGCCTGCACCCGGGGTTTGCTTAATTTCTACGATGCGGTGACCGGCGCCATCTAGCCCTGCGTCTACTGCGGCAGAAATGACGGCGATGAGCTCAGGTGTCAACTCTGTCATTGATGAGTCAACAGCGGCTGCAATGATGGCCAGCATTTCCGGTGTCATGCCTTCAGCTTTGCCCGGTACTGGCGTAGCGGCTGGCGCCGCTACGGCTTTAGGGGCTTCAGCTTTGGCTTTTGCTCTATTCTGAATGGCTGCTGCGATGCTACCTGTCATTGAGAAAATGACGGCCAAACCGCATAAGCAGATACCCACCACTAGAATCCCAACGGTCTGATAGTTCAGACCTTCCATGAGACTGTAGGCGAGAGTATGAGCAAAGGCTGCTACTGAGAACATAGTTTAACTGATAGGTGGACTGGTTATAGCGGGATGTTGCCGTGCTTCTTAGCCGGGCGAACTTCCTTCTTATTAAGGAGCGTACGCAGAGCAAAGGCAATCTTGGCACGGGTTTCAGCCGGGTTGATAACTTCGGTGATTTGACCCATACCTGCGGCTACATACGGATTGTAGAAGGCTTCACGGTACTCAGCAAGCAATTCTGCTTGGCGAGCTGCTTGGGCTGCCGGGTCTTCTACTGCCTTTAATTCGCGACCATAGAGAACCGGTACGGCACCTTCTGCACCCATCACAGCGATTTCTGCACCTGGCCATGCAAAGACGGCGTCTGCACCAAGGTCCTTACAGCACATGGCGATGTAAGCACCACCGTATGCCTTACGCATGATGAGAGTTACCTTCGGAACTGTGGCCTGAGAGTAAGCAAAGATGAGCTTAGCACCGTGACGAATGATACCACCGCGTTCCTGATTTTTACCGGGTAAGAAGCCGGGAACGTCAACGAGGTTGACCAGCGGTGTATTGAAGGCGTTACAGAAGCGGATGAAGCGTGCAGCCTTGTCAGCAGAGTCGATGTCTAAGCAACCTGCTTTTACAGCCGGTTGGTTAGCAATGATACCAACGACAACGCCACCGATGCGACCGAAACCAACAACAACGTTCTTGGCAAAGTCCTTCTGAACTTCCAAGAAGTCACCGTTGTCTACCAACTTAGCAATAACCGGCTGAACGTCGAGCGGTGTGCGGTTATCTGCCGGGATGAGGTCGCTCATGCTGGCATCAGAGCTAAGGTCGAGCGGGGTGTCGAGCTTGTGCGGTGGGTTTTCTGAGTTATTGGCAGGCAGGAATGAGAGCAAACGCTTGAGGATGTCAAGGGCGTGTGCATCGCTTTCTGCTACGAAGTGAACGTTACCGGAAACAGCGGCATGGATGGCGGCAGAACCAATTTCATCCATGGTGCATTTTTCATAAGTAACTTGTTCAATCACCTTAGGACCGGTGATGTACATACCTGCGTTACCGGAGTTACGCATGATGATGAAGTCGGTCAGAGCCGGGGAGTAAGCGGCACCCCCTGCACATGGTCCGAGAATCATGGAAATCTGAGGAACAACACCGGAAGCAAGTACGTTATTGTAGAATACCTGTGCATAGCCGGAAAGTGCAGCCACACCTTCCTGCAAACGAGCACCACCGGAGTCGTTTACTGTCACCATGGGAATGCCTGCTTTCAGAGCATATTCCTGTGCAGAGCAAATCTTCATGGCGTGCATATAGCCAAGAGAACCACCCTGGGCAAGGAAGTCAGATGCGGCACAAGCAACGGGGCGACCGCCTACCAGACCGAAGCCGGAAACGACACCGTCACCGGGGATTTCCTTTTTGCCCATGCCAAAGTTATGGCAGTTGTGGCGTACGTGCATACCGATTTCAGAGAAAGTGCCCTCTTCAAAGAGGTAGCCCATACGGTCACGGGCTGTCATGTCGCCTTTCTCACGGCGTTTGTCGATCTTTTCCTGACCGCCGCTGAGGATTACCTTTTGGCGGCGGCTGTTAAGATCGTCGATTAATTTTGGGTCAATAGCCATTGTTAATATGTGTTGATGTACAGAGAATTAGTGACCTTCCGGGTGCTGGCAGAATTCTGTCAATACGCCAAAGGTGTTTTTCGGGTGCAGGAATGTTACCTGTGTATTGTGAGCACCGGGTACAGGCGGGTCGTTTAGCACGGTAATGCCTGCTTCTTTAGCCTGAGCAATGTTTGCAGTGATGTCGCCTGTTTTGAAAGCGATGTGGTGGATGCCTTCACCTTTCTTTTCGATGGCCTTAGCAATGGCACTTTCAGGTGAGGTCGGTTCGAGCAGTTCGATGTGTACCCCTGCGACGTCAAACATGGCGACGCGTACCTTTTGGGTTGGTACTTCTTCAATGTGTGGCTCACCGAAGCCAAGGGCGTCACGATAGTATGGTATAGTGGCGTCTAGGCTTTTTACAGCGATGCCGATGTGGTCGATTTGTTGGATCATAATGCGTTCGATGGTTTGATAAGAGGTTACACGGGCATAGTGCCTGCGCTAATCATCACCCCTATTAAAGCGAATTTTTCTGATTTTGAAAGCCAAAATCGGCAAATTATGCCTCAATATGGGAAAAATCTTTTTTAGTCGTTGTTTTTGCTGATGGATTTTGAGAGAAATGAAATGAGTTTATCGTAGTATTCTTTCGATTTATCGTAGTAGGACTGTGGGTCAATTCCTAGTTTGGCACGGAAGAGAAGCCAGAGCTTGTGAAAGGTATTGACGCGGTAACGAATGCTGAAAATTTGGAATCCATCGGCTTGCATTTTTTCAAGGATGGTGTGGTAAATCAGGCTCATGGCCTGTGCCGGACGTAGGGCTTGTTTGTCTTCGCTGCTGAGGGCGGCGTATTCGCGTTCCGCTTCGGCAAAGTACGATTCGGCTAGTTCGGCTTCGTGTTTCAGTAGGGCGAGTAAGGCAGGGGTGCTTGCGTTTTGTGCTAAATCATCTAGGGTGTAGCCAAATTTCTGCATATCCTCTAGGGGTAGGTAGATGCGACCGTTTTTATTGTAGTCTTCAGCTACATCGCGGATGATATTGACGAGTTGAAGGGCGTGCCCCAGTGCCACGGCATAGGGGAATGCCGCTTCGCTTGCCCCCATGATTCGTGCAGAGCTGAGCCCTACGCAACTGGCTACACAGTAAGTGTAGGAAAGCAATTCGTTTCTGTCTTTTGGCTGAGTGGGGTGAATGTCTCGGCGACAGCCCTCAATGAGGTGAAGCATGGGAGCTGTGTCCAGATTGAGGGTAGAGATGAGCTTGATGATGTCTGTTTCCAGCTCAGTTAATTCTAAATCTGCTACATTATTATTGACAACACGAATCCAGCGGTTGAGAGCATCATGTCTTTCTTCCGGGGTCATGCCGGGTTCATCTACGATGTCATCGATGGTTCTACAAAAGGCATAGAACTCAGCCATATGGCGGCGTTCTTCCTCCGGTAAGTCTATGAGGGCAAAGGCCAAATTTGATTTTGCGTTTGCCGTTATGTTTTCTGCTTCACTCATGATTGCGAAGAAATCCGGGCTAATAGAGAAGAGGTTACGGGATGATGCCCCAGTGTTCTGTAAAGGGCCATAGACAGAAACTAGCCGGTCCCACGATGTTGTATTGGTGTACCGGACCCCAGTAGCGAGAGTCAAAGGAGTTTTGCCTGGTGGAGTTATCCCCTAGGGCTAGGTATTCGTTGAGCCATGGTTTGGTCTTGTCTTTTTTCAGTAATACGCTATTGCCCTCGGTGAGGTAGTAGCGGGTGTCTAGTAGGTGGCGTGGTGCCGGCATGGCGATGTAACCACAGTCTTGGTAGGGGGCTTTCCCGGCGGCGACGCGTTGTAGAGTTGGTT
Organism: Akkermansia sp.; assembly: GCA_030525455.1. Taxonomy (GTDB): domain Bacteria; phylum Verrucomicrobiota; class Verrucomicrobiia; order Verrucomicrobiales; family Akkermansiaceae; genus Akkermansia. The sequence continues at coordinate 28,529 of JAUNER010000027.1, forward strand.
CTTTAGCTTGTTCGCCATTGACGATGAGGTGTTTATTGGCGATACTAATAGTGTCGGTAGGGAGACCACACAGGCGTTTTACATAGTGAGTGCCGCCCTCTTGACCTGTGCCTGTACCGGCGGAGATTCCACTGATGCCACGGGTATCAAAGACAAAGACTTCACCGCGTTCCGGTTTGCGGAAGTGGTAAGCCATTTTATTGACGATGATGAGGTCGCCTGCATCAAATCTGGCATTGACGATTTCTTCGCCGGCTTTGAATGTGCGGAATGGTGTGTGTTGTTCTGAGGGGATTGAGGCTTTCCTATTGAGGAAGTATCGTTGTGTTTCTGCCTCGGCTGCCGGGATTTTAATGGTTGAGCCGTCGTTAAAGAGTACTTCTGTAACGGTAAAGAGTTTCCATTCGGTTTTTTGTCGGAATTTGACGATTTTTTTTGTTTGGTTGGCAATTTCTCGGTTGTAGGAACCACCATAAACAATCATGGCCCCGACTTTTTCGGCAAATGTGGCTTCTTCACCGCTTTGGTCAATGGAGCGAATACCGTTGAGCGATGGTTGCATGGAACCTGTGGGAATACGGAAGGGCTGGAGTATATAACAGCGTAAGCCTAAAAAGATGGCGATGATGACAAAGAGAACTTCTACGTTTTCTGCTAAACCGGAAAGTATGCCGCCGGGGGTGCTTTTTAGGGTGGATTCCCAGCGTGCAGAAAGTTTCTCGGTTTGTTCTTTATCCCATGTTCTTAGGGCTGCTCGTAATTCGTTGCGTCCGCATTGAAATTCTTCCAGGGTTTCTGCGGGCATCACATCTGAGTGAAAGTTGATGTATCGGCTTAGGGCTTTTAGGACTAAGTTGCCTTGTTTTCTCCATTTGGGGGTAAACCATGCAATCAATGTATGGTCAATGAGGTAAACCAAAAGGGCATTGAGCGGTGAGCATTTGTGGTATAAGCTGGCAAGCATGGTTCCTTAGTGTGTAGATGTGTAGGGGTATATTGCCTTTTTCTGTGTCCTTATTAAAGGATAAAATGCGATTACGACAGACCCATTTTTCCGGGGTTAAGTATGTTTTTGGGGTCAAGTGCTGATTTAATAGTTTGATGTAGAATGAATGTCGATTCGCTTACGGCATTTTTGAACCATGGGGCTTTAGCGAGCCCAATGCCGTGTTCTCCGGTGATGGACCCACCATGTGCCAGTACCCAATCAAAGAGTTTGTGTACACATTCGTCTGCTTTTTGTTTTTTTTCGGGGTTGGCGTAGTCGTCTACCATGATGTTGGTATGGATGTTGCCGTCGCCCGAGTGCCCGAAACAGGCTATGTCCAGCCCGCTTTTTTCACTCATTTCCCGACAAAATTCTACGAGGGCAACCAGTTGTGACCGGGGAATAACGATGTCTTCGTTGAGCTTGGTCATGCCGGTGGCTTTCAGACTGTACGAAAATTCTCGCCTTAGTTGCCAAATGGCTTCTGCTTCAGCTTCGCTGTTGGCTCGTTGGATGTTGGTGGCTCCGCCATTCTTTAGGAGTTCACAGAGGGCATCGAGTTCTTCGGCTACTGCTTGCGGGCGACCGTCTACTTCGACGATGAGGTGACCTTTGCCGTCTTTGGGTAGGGCGTTTTCGCCTAGGTAGCGACGAGCGGCGGCTAGGGTAAATCCGTCTGTGATTTCCAGAGCAGAGGGCAGATGCCCGTGGTTTAGGATGTTTTGGACGGCGGCTGCTGCCATGTGAAATTCCGGGAAGCTCACACTGAGTGCCCCGATGGCGAGTGGGTGGGGGATGATGCGTAGGGTGGCTTCTGTAATGACCCCTAGCATTCCTTCAGACCCTATAAATAGGTCTGCCAGGTTAAAGCCTGTTTTATTTTTGTGAGTGCGACCACCACAGCTTACGATGTCGCCATTGGCCAGTACTACCGTTAGCCCCAGTACGTATGAGCGGGTGACTCCGTATTTCAAACAGCGTGGCCCCCCGGCATTGGTGGCTATGTTCCCCCCCAGACTGCATTCTTTCTTCGAGGCCGGGTCAGGGGGGTAAAACCAGCCTAGTTCTCTGACTGCTTGTTGTAAATCAGCGGTGATGACTCCGGCTTCGACGATGGCCACCCCATCGGCGGTGCAGATTTCAATGATGCGGTTCATTTTCTCTAGCGTCAGACAAATACCCCCTCGTACCGGTACACAGCCCCCCACATACCCCACTCCTGCACCGCGTGCCGTTACGGGTATGTTGTGGGCAGAGGCATATTGCATCAGGCGTGCAACTTCTTCCGTAGATTCCGGGAATACTACTGCCTCCGGCAGGGCTGTCGCATACCATTTGTCGCCTGAGTAGGCTTGCAGTACTTCCGGTTCTGTGCTTACTTGTGCCGTGCCGAGTAGTTGTGTGAGTTCTGTCGCTAGAGACATCTCTTATTTGAGAATTGGGCTTGAGAAACTTGCCGGGCGGTGGAAGTCCGGTTCGCCGGATAAATCGTCTGCTGTCGTGAGGAAAATTTGGTCCGGTGTTTCCAGAATAAATGTCGTGGCTAGTTTGCAGTCGCGAATGTCTATGCCGCGTAGGTCTGCCAGCGGGATTTTTGCCATCACACACCAGCCGTTTTCATCGGTGCAAAAATCGGTTTCTACGGCTAATGGTGCAGGGATTTTTTCATCCGCACGTCGCACGTCTTCAAAGGCACATGCCCACCATGCCCCATTGGGGGCTAGGTTAAATTCCCAGTAGTTTTTCCCGGAGCCTGCGGCTATAAACCATTCTGCCAGGTCGTATTTCCAGAGTTCGGCTTGGAATTGCCCCGGGCGGGCATCGGGATGAATGGTGGCCGGTTTTTGCCGTGCTGCTAGAAACCACAGGTTTTGACCATCTGTGGCAAAGGCAAATTCTGCTACAGGGTCGACATCATAGCCGTACCAATCGTTTACCAGTTCCTGGCGAGGGAGTGATGCCAGTTGCGAAAAACTTCCTTCAAATGCCCATTGGTGGATGATTGCTTGCATGATATCAGATTGGACTCTTTTGAAAATTTTTCAAGTCAGAACGTCCTATTGGCTTGGAAATTGACGCGATTTCTTCATTATGGTCCTTGTTATGTTTCCACAGTATCCGCTTCCAGATTCCTGTGCCGAGTTATCACCCCGCTATGCCGTGGTGTTTATCGGGGGATTTTGTGATGTGGTTTTTGGGGTGATGGCTCGCTTGGGCGATGAGTTTGGCGGATTTTTACCCGGTGTTCCGTTTGTGAAGGCGTATTACCATTGGGATGGTGATGGTGCCGGGGTGTTTTGGGATTGTAGTTCTCGTATTTTATCAGATATTCAATTGTTTCGTGAACGGTATCCCTCACTTCCTTTAGTGATAGTTGGGCATAGCTATGGTGGCTCATGTGCCTTGCATTTATGCCATTCGCTTTCTTCTTCCTCTGCTCCTATCGCTCTTGTGACAAATGACCCTGTGGCCAGACGTCAGTCCCCTCGGCGCCCGAATTCTGTGGATTGGTGGGCTAATTGTTTTTTATCTGAGGGCGGTGGGGTGCTGGATGTGGTGCCTCGTATCGGCGGTCGCTGGGGCTTCTGTTCTCAGGCTGATGTGAATTTGGATTTTTCCGGCTATGCTTATGATTCCTCTGGTAAATTATTTTCTCACGACCGCCCGGCTCCTATGTTTTTCGAAAACCCCGATTCTTCCCTAGGCGGACTCTTTGATGCGACTGCTCAGTGGTTAAAAAGGGTACTGGAGTAGGGGTGAAAGGGGGGATTCCGTCCCCAAACCGTAAGCGAAGTATGTCGGTAGGGCCAACCGGCCCCCGAAAAACACACTTACCGGACCATTCGGCTTTAGCCCAAATGG